>NZ_JBFBMM010000019.1:0-1042 GCF_040687055.1 Microbacterium sp. NPDC077184 | reverse complement strand
ACCTACCTGATCGGCGCGGATGGGGAGAAGAACAACAAAGACGTCGTGGAACTGATCCTGTCCCTCATGGGTCAGCCCTCCGACGCGTACGACCACGTCACCGACCGGGCAGGACACGACCTGCGGTACGCGATCGACTCCACCAAACTCCGCACCGACCTCGGCTGGACACCCACCTACCAGGACTTCGAGGCGGGGCTTGCCGCGACCATCGACTGGTACCGGGCGAACGAAGCATGGTGGGCACCCACCAAAGACGGTGTCGAAGCGTTCTACGCCAGCAAAGGCCAGTGATGACGCAGTTCGGTAAAGCCCTCACGGTCACCCCCACCCCGATCCCGGGGTTGGTGGTGGTGGATCTCCCCGTGCACGGGGATGCGCGGGGGTGGTTCAAGGAGAACTGGCAGCGGGAGAAGATGACCGCGCCCGGGGTGGACCTGCCCGATTTCGGTCCGGTGCAGAACAACATCTCCTTCAACGACGCCGCCGGCACCACCCGGGGAATCCACGCCGAACCCTGGGACAAATACGTCTCCGTCGCCACCGGCAGGATCTTCGGCGCCTGGGTGGACCTTCGTGAAGGCCCCACGTTCGGGGCCGTGTTCACCACCGAACTTGACCCGTCCAAGGCGATCTTCGTACCCCGCGGGGTGGGGAACTCCTACCAGACCCTCGAACCCGACACCGCCTACACCTACCTCGTCAACGACCACTGGTCCCCCACCGCCACCTACACGTTCCTGAACCTCGCCGACGAAACCGCCGCCATCGACTGGCCGATCCCACTGGACCAGGTGGAGATCAGCGAGAAAGACAAAAACCACCCGCGCCTGGCCGATGTGGTCCCGATGGCGGGGAAGAAGACCATCATCACCGGCGCGAACGGGCAACTCGGACGCGCCCTCCGGACCCTCTTCGGCGACACCCCGCAGGTCGAATACACCACCCGGGACACCCTCGACCTCACCTCCCCCACCCTGGACACCGACCGGCGGTGGCGGGACTACGACACCATCATCAACGCCGCCGCCTACACCGCCGT
>NZ_JBFBMM010000018.1:0-1074 GCF_040687055.1 Microbacterium sp. NPDC077184 | reverse complement strand
CCTGGCTCGAGCACTACAACACTGGACGACGCCACTCAGCCCTCGGAGGCAACCCCCCGATCAGCCGACTGCAACCAACGTCCTGACCCCGTACAGCTAGCGCGTGTGCCCGGTTTTTCCGGCTCAGCGCCCCGCAGTGCCCGAACTGCCGCCACGGGCGCTGTGAGGGCCGCTTCCACGCGACAGGCTCCGTCCTGGCGGGCTTCGCCGAGAGGTTGCCCCGCCTCGTCTTCGTAGTCAACTTCGAAGTAATCGAAGAGCGCTTGGTTGAGGCTTCGCTTAGTGGTGTCGTTACCTCGCTCGTAGAGCTTGGCAGCATGCTCAAGCGCGTTGAGGACAGTATCGAGGCGTTCGAGCATTTGGAGCCGGTCGTTCTCGGCCGATAGCAACAACGATCGAGCATCTGAGATCTCGCGCTGGACTTCCGTCTGTCGGGCTCTGATGTCGTCAGCAGACAAAGCGTCGTCAAGATAGGCGTCGATCAGCTTCTGCTTCTTCCGCGCCAGTACCTCAAGTCGTTTGCTCTGCTGCGCGAGGAGTGCCTTGCTGGAATCGAGGTACTCGTCGATCGCGGCGATCGCGGCCAGTCTGGTCTGGGCGAGATCTTCCGTGCTGAGCCATCCTTTGGCGTACCACTCCTGCAAGACGGCATCCTCGAGCTTCTCGACACTGATGTATGGCAGGTCGCAACTCGTTCGACCGGTGTGACGCCCGAGGCAGAAGAAGTACTCGTACTCGCCACCCCGTCCGCGACTCTTCCCGTAGCCCATGCGCCCGCCGCATCGCTTGCAGCGCAGGCTGCCCTTGAGGGGATGGTTCATCTTCCACGCGCGGTCTCCAGCGATCCGACGCCCCGCGAGTAGGTCTTGGCAGTGGAACCAGGTCTTCTCATCGATCAGCGCTTCATGTGCGCCGTCGAGAATCACGCCTTGGTACGTGATCTTGCCGATGTAGTAAGGATTCTTGAGGAGTCGATGAAGGTGACGTCCCGGGTGGTGGTGGAGTTTTCGGCGGAGTCGTTGGTGTCGTTGACGCTGGCGAGCCATCGTGCGTGGTCAAGATGAGTACCGATCA
>NZ_JBFBMM010000017.1:0-1080 GCF_040687055.1 Microbacterium sp. NPDC077184 | reverse complement strand
TGTACCCGGCCATGAGGTTGGTGGCGTTTCCGGTCTTGTGAAAGGGGAGAACCTCCGGGCTTAGTGGAGATGTCTGACGTCTTCACGAACTCGGAGGTTCTCGTGTCCCACCGTAATGCCCGCTTGACCGTGCACGGCAGGCTGCTCATCGTCCATCGTGCCGGTGCCGGGTGGAAGCAGGCGCATATCGCCGCGGCAATGGGCGTGTCCCGACGCTGCGTGAAGCGGTGGCTGGACCGCTACCGCGCCGAGGGTGAAGCCGGTCTCTACGATCGCTCCTCGCGGCCTCACCACGTCGCCAACCGCACCCCCGATGCCAGGGCCGCGGCGGTGGTCGCGATCCGGAAGAAGGAACGAGTCGGCCGTGACGAGGTCGCGGCCCGCACCGGGGTGCCGGCGCGGACGGTGTCGCGCATCATCGCCCGGTCCGGGCTGCCTCGTCTGGTCGATCTGGACCCGATGACCGGGGAGCGGATCCGCGCGTCGAAGACCACAGCGGTCCGCTATGAACGCGAGCAGCCCGGCGAGCTGGTGCACATGGACGTGAAGAAGCTCGGTCGCATCCCCGACGGCGGCGGGTGGAAGGCGCACGGCAGAGCGATGGGCTCCACAGCCGCCCGGAAACAGACCGTCGTCGGCTACGACTACGTGCACTCCGTCGTCGACGACCACTCCCGGCTCGCATACTCCGAGGTCCTCCCCGACGAGAAGGGCCCGACCTGCGCCGCGTTCCTCGAACGCGCCATCGGCTACTTCGCCGCGCACGGCATCCCCCGCATCGAGCGGCTGATCACCGACAACGCCTGGGCCTACCGATGGTCGCTGCGCGGCGTCTGCGGCGCGCACGGCATCCGGCAGAAGTTCATCAAACCGCACTGCCCGTGGCAGAACGGCAAGGTGGAGAGGTTCAACCGGACCCTGCAAACCGAATGGGCCTACCGGCAACCGTTCACCTCGAACGACGACCGCACCGCAGCACTTGACCCCTGGCTCGAGCACTACAACACTGGACGACGCCACTCAGCCCTCGGAGGCAACCCCCCGATCAGCCGACTGCAACCAACGTCCTGACCCCGTACA
>NZ_JBFBMM010000016.1:0-1324 GCF_040687055.1 Microbacterium sp. NPDC077184 | reverse complement strand
ATCGCCACCTCCTCTTCGGTGGTGTCGAGGAGTTTCATGGAGTGCTCGCTGAAGTATCGGCGGTCGGCGCCGTCCCATTCGTCGTGTTGCTCGATGAGGACGTGTCCGGCCAGGCGCAGCAGTGCGGCCGGGTTCGGGAAGGTGCCGACGACGTCGGTGCGGCGCTTGATCTCCTTGTTCACTCGTTCCAGCGGGTTCGTGGACCAGATCTGACGCCAGTGCTGGAACGGGAATTGGCAGAATGCCAGCAGGTCGTCCTGGGCGTCGTTGAGCATGTCCGCGACCTTCGGGTGTGACCTGCCGAGCATGCGAGAGACCTCGTGGAACTGGGCGAACACGTGCTCGGTGTCGGGTTGCGCGAAGATCGTGCGGATGATCGACGCGACCATCGGCCCGGCGGTTTTCGGGACGTTCGCGAGGACGTTGCGCATGAAGTGAACCCGACACCGCTGCCAGGACGAGCCGTGGAAGACCGTCTCAATCGCGGCGATCAGGCCCGTGTGAGCGTCGGAGATCACCAGCTTCACCCCGCCCAGACCGCGTGCTTTCAACGAGCGCAGGAACGCGGTCCAAAACGGTTGCGATTCGGTGTCTCCGACCTCGAAGCCCAGGACTTCTCGCCGCCCGTCGGCGGCGACGCCGACGGCGACGACCACCGCTTGGGACACCACCCGCCGGCCGACGCGGGCTTTGCAGTAGGTCGCGTCGAGGAACACATACGGGTAGGTGGTGTCCGCGAGCGGCCGGTCCCGGAACGCGGCGACGTCCTCGTCCAGGCCCGCGCAGATCCGTGACACCTCGGACTTGGAAATCCCGGTGTCTGCGCCAAGCGCCTTCACGAGGTCGTCGACTTTCCGGGTGGAAACACCGTGGACGTAGGCCTCCATCACGACCGCGAACAGTGCCTGATCGACCCGACGGCGACGTTCCAACAGGGACGGGAAGAACGACCCCTGCCGCAGCTTCGGGATCCGCAATTCCAGGTCCCCGACCTTCGTGCTCACGGTCTTCGGGCGGGTGCCGTTGCGTTGCGTCACCCGATCGGGGGAACGCTCGAACGGGGCAGCCCTGATGAACGCGGCCGCTTCCGCGTCGATCAGCTCCTGATAGAGCGTCTCGGTCGCGACCCGGACCCGGTCGTTGACATCGGTGAGTTTCAGTTCCCCGAGCAGCTCGAGGAGGGCAGACTGGTCAAGAGCCATCGTGCGTGTGTCTTTCTCTGAGTTCTTTGATCGGTACTCATCTTGACCACGCACGATGGCTCGCCAGCGTCAACGACACCAACGACTCCGCCGAAAACTCCACCACCACCCGGGACGTCACC
>NZ_JBFBMM010000015.1:0-1589 GCF_040687055.1 Microbacterium sp. NPDC077184 | reverse complement strand
TCTAGGGCGTGTCTCCCATATGCGCGGGGAGGCTCGCGGCAGTCTGGTGGGGTGAGGTCGACGGGTTCGCGGTTTCGGGTGTTCACGGATGAGCAGTGGAAGCGGATCGCTCCGCTGCTTCCGTCCAATGTCGGTCGGCGTGGTCATCCGTTCGGTGGCGACCGTCGCGTGGTGGAGGGCATCGCGTATCGGTTTCGGACCGGGATTCCGTGGCGTGATCTACCCCGTCATGAGTTCGGTCCGTGGCAGACGGTCTGGAAGCGGCATCGTCGATACGCTGGCGACGGCACCTGGGATCGAGTGCTGACGCGGATTCTCGCCGAGGCCGACGCGGCGGGCAAGATCGACTGGGCGGTGTCGGTGGACGCGACCATTGCCCGGGCGCATCAGCACGCGACGAACACCACGCGCCCCGAGCAGGACACAGGGGGCGGGATCGAATCACAAGAATCTGCCCTGGCACGAGGTTGAACCGCCTGGTCACGGCATCGGCCGCTCCCGCGGTGGGCTGACGACGAAGATCCATCAGGCGGTCGACGGGCACGGTCGACCGCTGGCGATGATCGTCACCGGAGGGCAGCGCAACGACGGTGCGATGCTTGCCGACGTCCTCGCCGAGATCCACGTCCCACGACTCGGTTCAGGACGACCACGCACCCGGCCAGACGCGGTGCTCGCAGATCGCGCCTACGCGACTGGTGTGATCCGTACCGAGCTGCGGCGACGGGGAATCAAGACCGTCATTCCCGACAAGCGCGACCAGGCCGCTGCGCGGAAACGGCGAGGCAGCCGGGGTGGGCGGCCGCCGGGCCTCGACGTTGATGCGTACAGGGGGCGCAACGTCGTCGAACGGTTCTTCGCGCTCGCGAAGCAATGGCGCGGCATCGCGACGCGATACGACAAGCTCGCCATCACCTACCGTGCAGGCGTCACATTGTGCGCCATCCTCACCTGGACTCGACTCGCGGGCGACGCGCGCTGACGACCGATACCGTTGGACAATGCCCATCGCGACGTTCGACACCGTCTTGATCAACGGCAGCGTCGGCACCGGGAAGACAACCGCTGCCGACAGGCTCGGTGGCGAGTTGGAGCGTTGCGGCATTCCCGGCGCGGTCATCGACGTCGACTGGTTGCGCCGATCATGGCCTGCGCCACCTGGCGACCCGTTCCGAACCACATTCGCTCTGGAGAACATGCAAGCGATCGCCTCGAACTTCCGACGCGCCGGCGCACGCGTGCTCGTGGTCGCCACTGTCGTCGAGACTCTCGACCAGCTGCAGCGCAACACTGCTGCGCTGGCCTCCACAAGGCTGCTGCATGTCCGCCTGACAGCGACTTCCGACGCAGTGCTCCCACGATTGACCAGACGACATGACGACGATGAGGCGGCGCTGCGCTGGCACACCCAGCGTCACCCCGAGTTGGCGCGCGCTCTCGACCAGGCCGGCTTCACCGATGAGCTGCGCATCGACACAACCCACAAGCAGCCCGCTGAGGTCGTCGAAGAGATCCTCGCGACCATCGTCGTATGAGCTGCTCAGCGAGATCGACGACCCCGGTCAGTCGAATGGGAGACACGCCCTAGA
>NZ_JBFBMM010000014.1:0-4091 GCF_040687055.1 Microbacterium sp. NPDC077184 | reverse complement strand
ATCGAGCAACACGACGAATGGGACGGCGCCGACCGCCGATACTTCAGCGAGCACTCCATGAAACTCCTCGACACCACCGAAGAGGAGGTGGCGATGTCGCGCGTCAGAATGTTTGGCAGGGGTAGTTAGTTGCTGATGCAACGCCCCAGCTGAGAGGTCTGAAGCATGAGTCGTCCCCCGACGATCCCGGTAGAGAAGAAGCTCCGCATCGTGTTGTCCGTGTTGCAAGGCGAGATCACGATCGCCGAAGCCGCCCGCCGCGAGAAGGTGTCCGAGCAAGCGATCGGGAACTGGAAGCGCCAGTTCCTCGAGGGCGGCAAGGCCGGCATCGAGGCGGGCAAGTCCAAACCCTCGACCCGGGAGCAGCAGCTCGAGGATGAGGTCGCGGAGTTGACGCAGGCCCTCGGTGAGGCGGCGGTCGAGATCCGGGTGTGGAAGAAGAGCGCGGAGGGCCGGCTGGGCCCTTCGAGGACCTCGAGGTGATCCGTTTGGAGGCGGGCATGCCGACGTCGAGGTTCTGCAAGCTGACGGGCGTGCCCGAGCGTTCGTATCGCCGCTGGCAGGCCAAAGCGAGAGCGGATCGCCCGCCGAAGGGTCCGTGGCCGCAGCCCGCGCGGGACGCGGCCAGGCCGCTCGCGACCAAGCACGCGCTGGCGCATCCGGCGTGGGGTCATCGGAAGATCTGGGCGATGACCCGCCACGACGGGCACCGGGTGTCGCAGGCGACCGTGCTGCGCCTGCTGCGCGATGACGGGCTGATCCTGCCGTCGGAGTATCAGAAGCAGCGCCGTGAGCTCGCGAGAGACCGTAAGGCGGCGTTCGCGAGGAACCCGACGGGCCCGAACCAGGTGTGGCAGCTGGACTTCAGCGAGTTCGAGACCACCCAGGGTGGGACGTGGCGGATCGCGGGGTGCCGGGACTGGTTCTCCAAGGTCGAGCACCCCTTCCATACCTCGCCCACGGCGAACCAACACGACGCGATCGCGGCGATCGAACTCGCCCTGACCGACTACGAGCGCATGTTCGGGCACCCCCTCGTCGACCAGTGTCAGGTCGACCCGGAGACCGGCGAGCTGCTGCCGGTCGTGACCCTCGTGACTGACAATGGTGGCCCGTTCCGGTCGATGAACTTCGAGTTGTTCATCTTGCGTCACCCCGAGCTGCGGCACGTCCGCACTCGGGTGAAATCGCCCGGGCAGAACGGGTCACGCGAACGCGGGTTCGGGACGCTGAAATACGAGCGGCTGTTCCTCGACGACATCCCCGACGCGATGACGCTCGTCGAACGCGCTGAGGACTACCGGATCGAATACAACGAGATCCGTCCTCACGAGGCGATCGCCTGGAACCGGCCGATGGACGTGCACCTGGGCCTTGCCGACCCCACCATCCCCAACTTCGAAAGAGAAGAAATCCTGCCAAATACTTGACGCGGGACAGGCTGACACGAGGCTGGGGTCCGCGTAGGCGAAGGCCTCCTGCTGTGAAGTGGAACTGCTCAAAGTACCCACTTCATGAACGCAGGAGGCCTTCGTGTCCCACGCTAACGCTGTCCTCACCCCGTTGCGACGTCTTCAGCTCGCACGCCAGATCGTCGACGAGCAGGTCGACGTCGCTGTCGTCGCCGCACTGTTCCTCGTCTCGACCGTCACTGCCCGTAAATGGGCGGCCCGGTATGTGTCCGCGGGCGTCGCGGGGATGCAGGACCGCTCGAGCCGGCCGCTCCACTCGCCGAGGAAGACGTCGCTGCCGCTGGTGAAGCGGATTGTGTCTCTCCGGCTGCGCAAGCGAGTTGGGCCGGCAGAGATCGCGCAGATGACCGGTGTTCCTGCCTCGACGGTCCACGTCGTCCTTGCCCGTGTCGGGTTGAACCGGTTGGCTCGGATCGACAAGCAGCTGGGCGAGCCCGCGCGCCGCTACGAGCACGATCGCCCGGGATCGCTCATCCATGTCGACGTCACCAAATTCGCCTGCATCCCCGATGGCGGCGGACACCGACACGTCGGCCGTCAGCAGGGCGAGCGCAACAAGCGCTCCACTACCGGCCTGTCGCGCGGGAAGAACTACAAGCCCCGCACCGGGATCGCGTTCCTACACACCGTCATCGATGACCACTCTCGCGTCGCATACGCCGAGACCCACCCCAACGAGAAGAGCGTCACAGCGGTCGGCGTGCTCGAACGCGCGACGGCCTGGTTCGCACAGCAGGGCGTCACCGTCGAGCGGGTCCTGTCAGACAATGGCTCGGCCTATCGCTCGCATGCGTGGCGGATGCCTGCGCCCAGCTCGGGATCGTCCCCAAGCACACGAGGCCCTACCGGCCGCAGACGAACGGCAAGATCGAGCGGTTCCACCGCACCCTCGCGAACGGCTGGGCTCACGCGCAGCACTGGTTCTCGGAAGCCGAACGACGAGCCGCGCTACCGCGATGGCTGCATCACTACAATCACCACAGGTTCCATTCCGCAGTCCAAGGCGTCCCCGTCAGCAGACTCAACAACCTGCCTGGGCATTACACCTAGGGATGTCCGGTCGCCCGTCGGGTCGCGTTGCCGGGCGGAGTCGCTCTCGCCCCGAGAAAACAGGGAAGTCAGGGCTTGTTGGGTGCCGACTATCCCGCCCTCGGCGGGATCCCCAACTCGATCCTGGCGGGCGAGGCCGGCTAGAGCTGACCGAGCAGGCGCGTCAGGTGAGCCTGGAGGCGTAGTGCGCTCTCCAGCGAGAGCGTCAGGCTCGCGACAGGTTGGTCCTCGCCGAGCTCCAAAGTGACCCACACCTCATCCGTGACCTGCAGCTTGGTGGAAACGACGAGGATGATGAGAGGACCGGCGATCGGCTGCATATCCGCATCGCGGTAGATCACAGGTAGTAGCTCGAGGTGCTGGTGAACGCGATCCGCTTCGAGCGGCTCCTGGCACTGGATCTGGTCGCACCAGGAGGGGCAAGTGGCGTCAGGCATTGTCGGGTACTCGTCTCAGTCGCCGGGTCGGTGACGACAGACCGTACGACCAGCCGAGGAGGAAGGGAAGACGTGTGGCGACATGGATGTCGCCCCGACAGCGACGTCACGGGACCTGAGCCGACGAAGTGATGGAGAAACTACATCATCCGAGATGCGCCCCGTAAGTGACGCCGCGACCCCCGTTAGGTTCGTTCTCCCTGCGCGAACACTCCAGCAAATGAGGCGAGAATGCACGATCGGACACTAGAAATCCCTGGTCGATCGAGCAAAAATGCGAGGGCTATGAAGACTTCACCTCCGCACGCCATCAGCACCCAATCCCCACAGAAGCGCGCTGTGGTGTATTTCAGGGTGTCGACATCTCGGCAGGCCACGAAGAACAACGAGGCCGAGGGCTACTCGATTCCTCAGCAGCGCGAACTCTGCTCTCAGAAAGCGCAGAGCCTCGGTGCTGTCGTCGTCGATGAGTTCGTCGACGCCGGCGCATCTGCCCGCTCCGCAAACCGACCCGCACTCCAACAGATGCTCGCACTCCTCGAGAGCCCCAGCTCCGACATTGACTACGTCATCGTTCACAAGCTGGATCGACTGGCTCGCGATCGAGCTGACGACGTGACGATCGTTATGGCCATCAAGGCCGCGGGGGCGACACTCGTGTCCGTCCGAACTCATCGATGAAACTCCGAGCGGCAAGCTTATGCACGCCATCCTGTCCGGCTTCGCCGAGTACTACTCGTCAAACCTGTCCGCGGAGTCGAAGAAGGGGATGGCACAGAAAGCCAAGAGTGGCGGCACGCATGGTGTTGCTCCGATCGGCTATCTCAACACCCTCGCCCGCATCGACGGTCGGGAGGTGAAGGGTGTTGCTCTCGACCCAGAACGCGCTCCCCACATCCTATGGGCGTTTCGCACCTATGCCACAGGCGACTGGAGCATCTCAATGCTGCGTGATGCGCTTGAAGACCGAGGGTTGAAAAGCCGCGTTACCCAGAGATATCGCGGCACACCCCTGTCTGATGCTCAAGTTCATCGACGGTGACGTCCCGCTGTGTGGTGGATTTTCTCAACACCGTGCGGGTCAGCTGTTGTGATTATGCCGCGGTCAGTTCTGGGATCGCCACCTCCTCTT
>NZ_JBFBMM010000013.1:3419-5544 GCF_040687055.1 Microbacterium sp. NPDC077184 | reverse complement strand
GTTCGGTTGCGTGTGGGTGTTGTTAACGCGAAAGGGCCACCCAGCGTTGGGTGGCCCTTTCGTTTAAAAGAAGTCCGGCGGTGTCCTACTCTCCCACAGGGTCCCCCCTGCAGTACCATCGGCGCTGAGAGGCTTAGCTTCCGGGTTCGGAATGTAACCGGGCGTTTCCCTCTCGCTATGGCCGCCGAAACACTATTGATGTGTATCGTCAACACACAACATAAGAATTGTGTTGTTGAGTTCCCGACCGTACATCGGGAACCACTCAGTGGACGCAAGCACCAAAAACGGTGTGTTATCAAGTCATCGGCTTATTAGTACCGGTCAGCTTCACGCATTACTGCGCTTCCACATCCGGCCTATCAACCCAGTAGTCTGGCTGGGAGCCTCTCACCCGAAGGTATGGAAGTCTCATCTTGAGGCCGGCTTCCCGCTTAGATGCTTTCAGCGGTTATCCATCCCGAACGTAGCTAACCAGCGGTGCTCCTGGCGGAACAACTGGCACACCAGAGGTTCGTCCAACCCGGTCCTCTCGTACTAGGGTCAGATCCTCTCAAACTTCCTACGCGCGCAGCGGATAGGGACCGAACTGTCTCACGACGTTCTAAACCCAGCTCGCGTACCGCTTTAATGGGCGAACAGCCCAACCCTTGGGACCTACTCCAGCCCCAGGATGCGACGAGCCGACATCGAGGTGCCAAACCATGCCGTCGATATGGACTCTTGGGCAAGATCAGCCTGTTATCCCCGAGGTACCTTTTATCCGTTGAGCGACAGCGCTTCCACAAGCCACTGCCGGATCACTAGTCCCGACTTTCGTCCCTGCTCGACCTGTCAGTCTCACAGTCAAGCTCCCTTGTGCACTTACACTCGCCACCTGATTGCCAACCAGGTTGAGGGAACCTTTGGGCGCCTCCGTTACTTTTTGGGAGGCAACCGCCCCAGTTAAACTACCCACCAGGCACTGTCCCTGAACCGGATTACGGTTCGAAGTTAGATATCCAGAGTGACCAGAGTGGTATTTCAACAACGACTCCACAAGAACTAGCGTCCCTGCTTCACAGTCTCCCACCTATCCTACACAAGCCACACCGAACACCAATACCAAGCTGTAGTAAAGGTCACGGGGTCTTTCCGTCCTGCTGCGCGTAACGAGCATCTTTACTCGTAATGCAATTTCGCCGAGTTCGCGGTTGAGACAGTTGGGAAGTCGTTACGCCATTCGTGCAGGTCGGAACTTACCCGACAAGGAATTTCGCTACCTTAGGATGGTTATAGTTACCACCGCCGTTTACTGGGGCTTAAATTCTCAGCTTCGCCTTGCGGCTAACCGGTCCTCTTAACCTTCCAGCACCGGGCAGGCGTCAGTCCGTATACATCGTCTTGCGACTTGGCACGGACCTGTGTTTTTAGTAAACAGTCGCTACCCACTAGTCTCTGCGGCCACCACGCCCTTTCGGAGTAAATCCTAATAAGCGGATGGCCCCCCTTCTCCCGAAGTTACGGGGGCATTTTGCCGAGTTCCTTAACCACGATTCTCTCGATCTCCTTGGTATTCTCTACCTGACCACCTGAGTCGGTTTGGGGTACGGGCGGCTGGAACCTCGCGTCGATGCTTTTCTCGGCAGCATAGGATCACCCACTTTTTATCCGCATCGTGTCTCAGCCTGTATGAGTGACGGATTTGCCTATCACTCGGCCTACGCACTTGCACCAGGACAACCATCGCCTGGCTTGGGCTACCTTCCTGCGTCACACCTGTTAATACGCTAACCGCACCAGCATGGGGTCATGCGCTAGCTCCTCCCCTCTCACCCCGAAGGGATCGATAAGAAGGAATTCGGGCACTTAGCACCACTGGATTAGCTTGGGCGGTTCTTCGCCGGTACGGGAATATCAACCCGTTGTCCATCGACTACGCCTGTCGGCCTCGCCTTAGGTCCCGACTTACCCAGGGAAGATTAGCTTGACCCTGGAACCCTTGGTCTTTCGGAGGACGTGTTTCTCACACGTCTTTCGCTACTCATGCCTGCATTCTCACTCGTGTAGCGTCCACGGCTGGGTCACCCCGCCGCTTCACTCGCCACACGACGCTCTCCTACCCATCAACACGGCTGGACCACAA
>NZ_JBFBMM010000013.1:2030-3325 GCF_040687055.1 Microbacterium sp. NPDC077184 | reverse complement strand
CACGAAGGCCTACCAATAATGTCAATGCCACAACTTCGGTGGCGTGCTTGAGCCCCGTTACATTGTCGGCGCGGAATCACTTGACCAGTGAGCTATTACGCACTCTTTCAAGGGTGGCTGCTTCTAAGCCAACCTCCTGGTTGTCTAAGCAACTCCACATCCTTTCCCACTTAGCACGCGCTTAGGGACCTTAGTTGGTGGTCTGGGTTGTTTCCCTCTCGACTATGAAGCTTATCCCCCACAGTCTCACTGCTGCGCTCTCACTTACCGGCATTCGGAGTTTGGCTGACGTCAGTAACCTTGTAGGGCCCATCGGCCATCCAGTAGCTCTACCTCCGGCAAGAAACACGCAACGCTGCACCTAAATGCATTTCGGAGAGAACCAGCTATCACGAAGTTTGATTGGCCTTTCACCCCTATCCACAGCTCATCCCCTCAGTTTTCAACCTAAGTGGGTTCGGTCCTCCACGACGTCTTACCGTCGCTTCAACCTGGCCATGGATAGATCACTTCGCTTCGGGTCTAGGACACGCGACTGAATCGCCCTATTCAGACTCGCTTTCGCTACGGCTACCCCACACGGGTTAACCTCGCCACGTATCGCTAACTCGCAGGCTCATTCTTCAAAAGGCACGCTGTCACCCCTACTAAGGAGGCTCCAACGGTTTGTAAGCAAACGGTTTCAGGTACTATTTCACTCCCCTCCCGGGGTACTTTTCACCTTTCCCTCACGGTACTTGTCCGCTATCGGTCATCTGGGAGTATTTAGGCTTATCAGGTGGTCCTGACAGATTCACACGGGATTTCTCGGGCCCCGTGCTACTTGGGATACTCTTCACGCCAAGAAGGGCATTTCGACTACGGGGTTCGCACCCTCTCTGACCCGCCTTTCAATGCGGTTCGTCTATACCCTCTTGTCACGCCGGCTGCTCGGCAGAACAGCCCGAAAAGTCCCACAACCCCCAACATGCAACGCCTGCCGGCTATCACACACGCTAGGTTTAGCCTGATCCGGTTTCGCTCGCCACTACTAACGGAATCGCGGTTGCTTTCTCTTCCTGTGGGTACTGAGATGTTTCACTTCCCCACGTTCCCTCTACCCGCCCTATATATTCAGGCGGGAGTCACCAGGTCACATTGCTGCGCCAGGCGGGGTTTCCCCATTCGGAAATCCTCGGATCACAGTGTGCTTATCCACTCCCCGAGGCTTATCGCAGATTGCTACGTCCTTCTTCGGCTCCAGATGCCAAGGCATCCACCGTTTGCTCTTAAAGACTTGAAATCACATGAGTTTG
>NZ_JBFBMM010000013.1:0-1934 GCF_040687055.1 Microbacterium sp. NPDC077184 | reverse complement strand
GAAATCAGGCTCTCACCCGGTCCCTCAGGACCCAACAGCGTGCATGCGCCGAACCAATCCCCCCCAGCGTTCCCAGCCCGAAAGCCGTACTAACCAGAGAATCAATCCTCGACACCAAGTCAAATGTTCCACCCATGAGCTAACCAGCAGAACACATTCGGTCCTGATCTGGCGCCTGGACACCCGAAAGTGCCAGAAGCTCCTTAGAAAGGAGGTGATCCAGCCGCACCTTCCGGTACGGCTACCTTGTTACGACTTAGTCCTAATTACCGATCCCACCTTCGACGGCTCCCTCCACAAGGGTTGGGCCACCGGCTTCAGGTGTTACCGACTTTCATGACTTGACGGGCGGTGTGTACAAGACCCGGGAACGTATTCACCGCAGCGTTGCTGATCTGCGATTACTAGCGACTCCGACTTCATGAGGTCGAGTTGCAGACCTCAATCCGAACTGGGACCGGCTTTTTGGGATTCGCTCCACCTCGCGGTATTGCAGCCCTTTGTACCGGCCATTGTAGCATGCGTGAAGCCCAAGACATAAGGGGCATGATGATTTGACGTCATCCCCACCTTCCTCCGAGTTGACCCCGGCAGTATCCCATGAGTTCCCACCATTACGTGCTGGCAACATAGAACGAGGGTTGCGCTCGTTGCGGGACTTAACCCAACATCTCACGACACGAGCTGACGACAACCATGCACCACCTGTTCACGAGTGTCCAAAGAGTTCTACATTTCTGCAGCGTTCTCGTGTATGTCAAGCCTTGGTAAGGTTCTTCGCGTTGCATCGAATTAATCCGCATGCTCCGCCGCTTGTGCGGGTCCCCGTCAATTCCTTTGAGTTTTAGCCTTGCGGCCGTACTCCCCAGGCGGGGAACTTAATGCGTTAGCTGCGTCACGGAATCCGTGGAATGGACCCCACAACTAGTTCCCAACGTTTACGGGGTGGACTACCAGGGTATCTAAGCCTGTTTGCTCCCCACCCTTTCGCTCCTCAGCGTCAGTTACGGCCCAGAGATCTGCCTTCGCCATCGGTGTTCCTCCTGATATCTGCGCATTCCACCGCTACACCAGGAATTCCAATCTCCCCTACCGCACTCTAGTCTGCCCGTACCCACTGCAGGCCCGAGGTTGAGCCTCGGGTTTTCACAGCAGACGCGACAAACCGCCTACGAGCTCTTTACGCCCAATAATTCCGGATAACGCTTGCGCCCTACGTATTACCGCGGCTGCTGGCACGTAGTTAGCCGGCGCTTTTTCTGCAGGTACCGTCACTTTCGCTTCTTCCCTGCTAAAAGAGGTTTACAACCCGAAGGCCGTCATCCCTCACGCGGCGTTGCTGCATCAGGCTTCCGCCCATTGTGCAATATTCCCCACTGCTGCCTCCCGTAGGAGTCTGGGCCGTGTCTCAGTCCCAGTGTGGCCGGTCACCCTCTCAGGCCGGCTACCCGTCGACGCCTTGGTGAGCCATTACCTCACCAACAAGCTGATAGGCCGCGAGCCCATCCCAAACCGAAAAATCTTTCCAACCACGAAGATGCCTCCGCAGCTCATATCCAGTATTAGACGCCGTTTCCAGCGCTTATCCCAGAGTTCAGGGCAGGTTGCTCACGTGTTACTCACCCGTTCGCCACTGATCCACCAAGCAAGCTTGGCTTCACCGTTCGACTTGCATGTGTTAAGCACGCCGCCAGCGTTCATCCTGAGCCAGGATCAAACTCTCCGTAAAAGAAAAAAACCAACCCAACCGGAATAAGGCCGAGTCAGCGAGTTCAATCTGACCAAACAGGAAGTCAAAACTGACTATCCAGATGCCAACCCCTCCAAAAAGAGATTGGACTTTGATCCAAAGGAATTCTCACCAGTCCGAAGACCGACGAGGAAAATTTGGCATTTGACAAGTGCACGCTGTTGAGTTCTCAAGGATCGGATGC
>NZ_JBFBMM010000012.1:0-19845 GCF_040687055.1 Microbacterium sp. NPDC077184 | reverse complement strand
TGCTCATCCGTGAACACCCGAAACCGCGAACCCGTCGACCTCACCCCACCAGACTGCCGCGAGCCTCCCCGCGCATATGGGAGACACGCCCTAGAAGGATTGTGGGCGATCCCGCAAACGGAACCCCCGCAACCTCGTCGGTCGTCCTCAGGACTCGATAGTTGATCTTTGCGTCACCGAACCCCGTGGCGTCCAACGCCGCCCGCAGCCGGTTGCCCGCCTCGCCCCAACTCGGGCAGTCGTCGATATGAAGCACTTCGATGATCATCCATCAATGATCCTCCTGCCCGTGCGCGAGTGCCCGACATCTACGTGTCGGAGGAATCTCCAAGAGCCTATGAGCCCGAAACGTTCCGTTGAGGGTGACCTTTCTGGCAGCGGCTATCTGGCCCAGCACGAGTGGACTGTGCCGGTCGTGGCCTGGGCGACAGTCGGAATAGTCTCCAGAAACGCTCGCGTCACCGACTCCGACGCGGGGTATTCCACGACTCGCCAACCCACGACGCCGAAGTCTTCGTCCAGGGCTTTGATGGCGCAGGCGAAGGCTGTGTTCGAAGGTGGGGTGACTTGGAACGACACGGTCACAGTGCGTGCGTCGACCAGCTCGAAACCGGTCTCGTCGTATCCGACATCGTCATCGGAGTTCGAGACGGTCAACCATGAGAGCGCCACGACTGCCGCGGCGGCCGCAACCGTGAGGATGATCCACCGCGCGCGGCGGCGGGCGGGGTGCGAAGCGCGGCCGTAGCGTTCGTCGAGCTGTTCCCTTGTTGTCATGCAGCGCCTCCTGCGCGGATCTCAATAGATCCTTCCGATGAGGCGATCATTTGCGGTCGCGGGTGTCGCGCATGGCGAGCTCGCGCAGGCGTGCGTTGTACGCATCCAGTTCGGCTTCGCCGGTGCGGTCATCGTGCCGGTCGCGGCGCTTCGTCTCGCGTGCGTCGCTACGGCTCCACTGGATCGCGACGGTGATCGCGAGGATGAGGGTCGGGATCTCGCCGATCGACCAGGCGATGCCGCCGCCGATGTACTGGTCTTCCAGCGGTGTGGCTCCCCAGGTGCGGCCCATCGCTCCGAACCACTCGGCGACCATCAGCCCCGATTGCATCATGATGGCGATGCCGAAGAAGGCGTGCATCGCCATGATTCCGATCAGCAGCAGTAGCCGACCGGCGTATGGCAGCCGCCACGGCACCGGGTCTATGCCGATCAATGATTGGACGAACAGGTAGCCGGTGATGAGGAAGTGGGCGATCATCCATTGGTGGCCGAGGTGGTCGTACAGCGACCACCGGAAGAGATCGGTGTAATAGAAGATCCACAGCGACCCGATGAACAGGCCGGCCGCGACAAATGGGTTCGTCAACACGCGCGCGGCTGGGGAGTGCACGGCCCACAGGATCCACTCACGGCCGCCGCGGGTGCCGTCGTCACGCTTGCGGATCGCTCGGGCTGCGAGCGTCACCGGAGCTCCAGCCACCAGCAGCACCGGGATCGCCATCGTGAGCAGCATGTGCCCGACCATGTGCATGCTGAACAGGTAGTCCTGGTAGACGTTGATTACACCACCGGTGACCCACACCAGCAGTGCCATCCCCGCGATCCAGAGGATCGTGCGGTAGACCGGCCACGCGTCGCCACGGCGCCGCAACCGCCACACCCCGGCGAGGTAGAAGAAGACCGCGAAGCCAGCGACCACCGCCCACAACAGGTCAACGTTCCATGCGGTGACCCACCGTTCGATCGTGAGCTCCGGGGGCAACGGTGCACCGGTGAGGCGTTCTGCCGGTGTCGGGATCTCGGGAAGTGGGGCTGGGTTCGGAGGCGGGGTGCGTGCCAGCGCTGCCGCGGCGCCGCTGGCCGCACCCATCAGCGCTAGCTCGAAGGCGATCAGTGTCCAGAAGGCGCGGGATGCTGCGCCAGATTCGCGCATCCTGCCGACTAGGCGAGCGCGGTACCACACACCGAGGAGGCCGAGCCCAATGAGCGCGATGACTTTGACGCCCAAGATCGCGCCATAGGGAGAGAGTAGGGCAGACCACTCCTGCAGTCCTATAGCCGCACGAACGGTGCCGGACACGGCGACGAGCACGAACGCGGCAAGGGCGATGCTCGAGTATCGGGCGACGACATCGGGGATGCGGCGCTGATCAAGGACGGGACGGACGGCGATGAGCAGGAGCAGCCCGCCGAGCCACACCGCGGCGCCGATGATGTGCAGAATGAGCGCCATCATCGCCTCGTGGTGGAAGGCGTCATCGCCAGAGTGTCCCTGTGTGCCCATCGGCACAAGCGAGGCGACCGCGAGCAGCGCAACGACGAACGTGCTGACCCAGGACCGGACGGCGAAGGTGAGCACGGTCAGTGCTGCGCCTGCAACCGTCGTAATCAGCCAGGTGCGGCCCACCTCGAGCTCAACGAGGAACCGACCGAGCTGCGCACCGAACTGCGGTCCTGCGTCGAGCGCGGGGTTGAACACGCTGAGAAACGTGAGGAACCCGGTCGCGCCCGCCGCGACGGTGAACACGGCGGCGGAAATCGAGGCGGTATCGAGGGCGACGTCGAACTCGCGCTCACCGGGGCGGAGCGTGAAAAGCGCGGTCACGAGAACGCCGACCATACCCGCGGCAGCGAGGTTCACGATCAGCTTTGCGACGGGAAGTCCCCAGCGTGCGATCGGGCCGGCGTCGTCTAACGACAGTTCCGCGGCACCGCCGCCGAACCCCAACGCCCAGACTATGACGACCAGTGCGACTGTGCCGAGGATCGCCGGTCCGACTGCCCGTAATGTGCGGGCCTTCATCCCGGTGATGGTCGGCACGTTCTGCGCCTGAGAACAGGGTTGAGACTTGTATGTGCGGCGCCGGGAGTCGGAGGCCTCGGGGGCATGTCGGTGCCTTCAGTGTGGGAGCGCATGTCAGCTGAGCCCGGAGTAGGCGTGCAGTCCTTTGAAGAACATGTTGACGATCGTGAAGTTGAACAGCACCGCGACGAACCCGATGATGGACAGCCAGGCGGAGCGGCTGCCCCGCCAGCCCCTGGTCGCGCGGGCGTGGATGTAGCCGGCGTAGAGCACCCAGATCACGAACGTCCACACTTCCTTGGTGTCAAAGCCCCAGTAGCGGCCCCAGGAGTCGTTCGCCCAGATCGAGCCTGCGATGAGAGTGAATGTCCAGAACACGAATCCCACGATCGCGAACCGGTAGGCGAGTGATTCGAGCGCGTCGGCAGGGGGCAGCGTGCGCAGGAACCCGGGGCCGACGGTTTCCGAGGATGCCTGAGCGCGGCGTTCACGGCGTGCTTGCATGAGCTGGGTGATGGAGAGGCCGCATGCGATTGCGAACAGGGCGGTGGCGAGCGAGGCGACGAAGACGTGGATGATCAGCCACACGCTCTTGAGTGGGTCCATCAGCGGGACGACGTCGACGTAGAACGTGATCGTCGCCCCGCCAAGGAGCAGCACCACCATACCGATGAGGAAGGCGCCCAGGAACCGGAGGTCGAAGCGGCGGAGCACCACCAGGTACACCGCGACGATCAGGACAGTGCCCGTCAGCGCGAATTCATACATGTTCGCCCACGGCACCCGTTCGGCGGCGATTCCGCGCAGGATGGTGCCAGCGAGGTGGAACAGGAACGCGAGGACCGTCAGCGACGTCCCGATCCGCGCCCATATCAGCCGCTGCCGCTGCGAGGGAGGCGTGTGCATGCTGTCGAGCGGCTCAGCCGGAGTGGTCCCCGTCTGTGAGCTCGCGGCTGCGGCGGCGCCGACCAGGAGCGGCTCCCGCTGAGGGATGCTGGCGGGGACGGAGCGTTGGGCGAGGTCGATGGTGTAGGCGATGAACGCAAGTACGTAGGTGGCGATCGCCGTCCATACCAGCAGCAACGAGATGCCGTCGAGGGAGAGCGCGTCGGGTCCGGTCATGGCAGGGTCGTCCTCTTCTTCGTTGCGGTCACGGGCTGGGGAGGAGCGTGGAGGGTGGAAGATACGTGGGCATGGGTCAGCCTGCGTTCGCTTCCAGCCAGGCCAGCGAATCGACAGCGGTTCCGTCGAGGTAGACCTCGAAGTGCAGATGGTTCGCGGTGGAGCGCCCGGTGCTGCCGACGAGACCGACCAGCTGGCCGGCGGAGACCGACTGGCCGGTGGTGACCTGTCGGCTTCCGGTCTGCATGTGCGGGTACACCGTGCTGATCTGCTGCCCGTTCAGAACGGATTCCAGCACGACGGTGACGCCGTAGGCGTTGTAGCTGTCTTGCGAGATCCGCACGACGCCGTCGACGGAGGCGTAGACGGGGGTACCGCCGGCGGCGACCATGTCGGTGCCCATGTGCGCGCCGCCTCGAGCGCCGAACCTGTCGGTCACGGTGAAGGGACCGCCCACCGGCCAGCGCACGGTCCCGCTGCCGGGGCTCACCATGGTGTAGTCGAACGGCACCGAGGCGACGCGGGCTGAGTCGCGGGCACGGGCTGCGGCTGCTTCTGCCGCCTTCTTCTGGTCGATCTCTGCCTGTGTGGTTGCGGCGTAGCTTTCTCGGGAGAGCTGTCCTGCGGCTGAGTCGGAGGCCACGACGAGGGATTGCGCGTCGTCCGAGGCAACTTGCTGCAGTGTCGAGATCTCTGCGTCCGCAGGCTGCCAGGCAGCGTATGCGGGTAGCGCGACGGTTGCGACCAGGCCGGTGACCATCGTGAGGACCGCCAGGGACCGCATCGGGCGGAGCACATTGGACCCGCGGGGAGCGGACCTACTTGCGGTCGTGCGCCGTAGGAGCGGTGGCGTCAGGATGCTGGTGTGTGGCAGGGGTGCAGCGTGGCGCAGGCTGCGCCTGGTGGGGGCACTCTGAGGGTGATCGCCGCCTGGTGATGTGGGCTGGTCAGTCATGATGTCCTCCTTCGTTTCGGGTTAGATGGAGACGCCGCGGTCGGCGAGGAAGTTGATGGGGTTGACGGGTGACCCGTTGACGTAGGCCTCGAAGTGCAGGTTGCAGCCGAACGCGTTTCCGGTGTTGCCTTCGCTGCCGATCAGGTCGCCGGCGTTCACGCGCTGGCCGTATCCCACGTTGAACCCGCCGTTGCGGATGTGGGCGTATCCGGTGCCGATCCCGCCGCCGTGGTCGATTTTGATGTAGTTGCCGTAGCCGCCGTTGTATCCGGCGTAGACGACGGTGCCGGCCGCGGCGGCGTAGATCCCGGCGCTGCAGCCACCGCTCAGGTCGACGCCGTAGTGGTAGCTGGTCGAGCAGTATCCGTTTCCGCATTGCGAGCTGCGTGGCCCGAAATCCGAAGTGCGGCGCCCGGATGTGGGCCGTGCCCACCCGGAACTGACCACTCCCCCTCCGTTGCCTGCGGCGGCGAGACGTTCAGCCTCTGCTCGTTCCGCCGCTCGGCGTTGCTCCTCGGCGATGCGGGCAGCTTCGACGCCGGCCTGATAATCGGCGATAGTCTTCGCCGTGGTGTCTTGGAGAGCGGCGAGTTGGGCTTGCAGTTGACCAAGGTTGAGTGTCTGGGCGTCGAGGGCTGCTTGGGCGGCATCGGCGGCCTGCTGCGATTCGGACATCTTCTGCTCCGCGACCGCCTGCAGCCGGTCGCGCTCATCTCTGGCCACGACCGCCTGATCGGTCAAACTCTGCGCAGCGTCGCGCGCGGTGATCGCGGTGGCATACACCCTCTGGTTGCGTTCCAGCAGTTTGTCCATCACGCCCAGCCGCGTGAGCAGGTCGTCCGCGGTGGCGGCGGAGCCCGAGAAGAACAGCTCGAGAGAGGTCTGGTCGCCGCCGTCTCGATACAGCTGTGCGGCAACGCGGCCGGCTTTGTTCGCCGCGTCGGTCGCGTTGGCTGCTTCCGCGTCGGCCTGGGACTGCAGCGTGTCCGCTCGCACGGCCGCCTCGAAGTACTCCTGCTGGGCGGTGTAGAACGCACCCGCGGCCTGCTCAGCGGCGGTGCGGGTGCGCGCCACCTCGCCGGTGAGGCTTTGGATGAAACCCTGGATCCGCTGCACCTCGGCAGCCTTGGTCGCTTCGTTCGCTTTGGCTGCCTGCACGTCGTCCCAGGACGGATAGGTGGCCGCGAACGCTGAGGGCAGCAACGGGCCAGCCACGATCGGGGCGACCAGGCCAGCGGTCCCCGCGCCCAGCAGGGTGCGTCGGCTGACACCTGCCCGCAGCTCTCGGCTCTCGGCGGGAGTAGGTGCGCACCCGCATTCCTCTGCCCTCCGCGGATCTTCCCGCGCGGCCTTGGTGGGGACCACTTGTGGCGTTGCGCGCCCGTGGTCGTGTTCGTATCCGGCATGTCCCGTCCGCGCCGCGTTCATCGAAGACTCCTTCGGCCGGTCGGATGATTCGTGTCGCCCGACCGCGTGCGGGCACGGTGGGAGAAGCCGGCCGCCGCGAGAGCAACACCGGAGGCGAGGACGATGAAACCGGTGAGCCAGGGGCCGAGCACGATTGACGGGGTGAGCCCCGTGCGCAGCGGGACAGTGCTGACCGCGGCGCCAGCGGTGTCGACGCCGATGCTGTCGAGGGTGGTGCCGTCTGGGGCGATCACCTGACTGGTGCCCACCGTCGAGACGTTAACGACGGCGCGACCCGTTTCGATGGCGCGCATGCGGGCGAACGCGAGTTGCTGCAGGTTCTCGTCGGTGCCGCGGAAGTCGGCGTTGTTGGTCTGAAACACGAACATTTGCGCACCCTGCTGGGCGCCGTCCCAGATGACGGTGTCGTAGATCACGTCGAAGCAGATCGCCAACCCGACACCGACGTCTCCGACCTGCACGAGCGGGGGGTTGTTGCCGGGGGTGTATTCGCGTTGGATCAGACCGACCAGGTCAGGGACGATCAGTTCGTAGAACCACCGGTCGGGCACGTATTCTCCGAACGGGACCGGGTTGACCTTGTCATGCCACTGCCGGTCCGCGGGATCTGCGGTCCACAGCAGCGAGGTGTTGAAGACATCGCCGCCGCGGGTTGTGGCGGCGTTCATCAGCAGCGGTGCTCGCGCTGCCTTCACGACACGGTCCAGTGCGGCCGCGGCGGCGGGGTCGCTGAGCGGGTCGGCGTCGACGCCGCCTTCCGGCCAGGCCAGCAGATCCATCGGCTGCCCGTACAAGGGGCTTGTCGCTGATGTCTGAGCGGCGAGGACGTCGCCAGGCGCTTTTACGTCGAAGTACCCGGTCGGGCCGTTGCCCTGCACCCATCCGACTCGGAATGCCCCGGCCGCGGTGGTGGGGAACTGCGGCATCACAGCCAGGAGAACCGCGACGACGCCGACGGGGAGCAGGCCGCGGGCGAATCGGAACCCGCCCGCACGCAGCCACTGCACCACGGCGGCGCATACCATCACGATCAGGAACGACAACCCGGTCACGCCCGTCCACGACGCGACCTCGACGAACGGCCCGCCGACCTGCGTCATCCCGACCCGCGCCCACGGGAACCCGGAGTACGGCCACGCTCCCATCACCACCTCGCGTACCGCCCACAGCCCCCCGACCAGCAGCGGCACCGCGAGCAGCTGCACGGCGCCGCGTGGCCGGTGACGTGCGGTCCACCGGTAGGCGAGGGCGATCGGCACCGCGCCTACGCCGAACAAGATCGCTTCCAGCCCGGCGAGGGCAAGCCACGGCACCGGGCCGAGGAACTCCCCCACCCATACCAAGTGGGCGGTGTAGAACACGGTCCCGAAGACGGTGCCGACCAGCAGTGCACCGCCGATGCTGCGGCCGATCAGGCTCAGCAGGGCGACCGTGACGCTCACGAAAGCCAGTGGCCACCACCCGACCGGCGCGGACGCCACATCCAGGAAGACCCCGGCAGCGGCGGCCGCCGCTACCGCCGCCCAGAGCGGCATCGACCATGACGGCGCACGCTGTGGCGTCCCGCGCTCCGGCGCAGCAGCCGGGGCAGGAGGGGGCAGGGTCGTGGGCATCGGTCAGGTGTCTTTCTGGTGCAGTCGGGTCAGGTAGTCGTTGTATGCATCGAGTTCGGGGTCACCGTGAGCGTCGGCGCGGCGGTCGGCGGCGACGGCCTGGGCGGTGTCCTCGCGGAACCAGCGGTGCATCACGTAGATGAGCATCAGCAGGGTGGGAGCTTCGCCGTAGGACCAGGCCAGGCCACCGGCGAGGCGTTGGTCTTCGATCGGGTCCATTCCCAGCGCGCTCGTCGGCCCGGCGAACCCTTGCACGAGGGTGCTGGTGGCCATCATCAGGAACACGCCGAAGAACGCGTGCAGGGCGGCTTCGGCGAACACATCCAGAGCGCGTCCACCGTGGCTCATCCGCACCGGGAGCGGGTCTGAGGACAGAATCGGGATCGTGAACAGCATCCCGGCAACCAGGAACCCGACCTCGAGGAGAGTGTGGCCCGTGACGGTGGCAAGGATCGGGTCGGCGAAGTTCGCCAGGTAGAGACCGTAGAACGCGGCCAGGTACAACGGGACCGCCAGCCACGGGCTGAGCAGCCACCGGGCGGTCCGGCTGCGCAGCCCCGCATGTGCCGCGCGGAGGATCAGGAGGCCGGCGCCGTGGTGGGGCGTGGCGCGCAGCAACAGCGTGCCGGGAGAGCCGAGAACCAGCAGCGGAGGGATTGCCATCATCAGGGTGAGCTGCTGGAACATAAACACCGAGAACAGCGCGTACCCGTACCCCTCGACTCCGAGCCCGGTAACCGCGGCGAGGACGATGCAGCCGAGCAGGAAGCTGACCGTGCGCCACACCGGCCACTGACGCCCCAGCGACCACAGCCGCACCGCGCCGGCCAGGTAGGCGACGGCGAGCAGGCCTGCCACTACTGGCAGCAGTGGCAGCGGCAACGGCCCAGGGCTGAGGAAGCCGAGCAGTGTCGGCGGTGCCCCGGGGATCCAGTCGTTCACGGTCTCATCTCGGTTGAGTGATCAGAAGTCGAAGAGGTCGCCGAGGAAACCCTCTCGACGGCGCTTCTCTCCTCGGTCGTGACGGGAATCGCCTCGGTTCGGTTGAGAGTCGCTGCGGCCGTGGGGGGAGTCGCGTGATGGTGGTGCGGGGTATTCGGGCGCGCGGGAGTCGGAGGTGCGGTCGATGATCTTGTCCAGTTCGCCGCGGTCCAGCCAGACGCCACGGCATTGCGGGCAGTAGTCAATCTCGACACCGGAACGCTCGGTCACCACGAGCAGGGCATCGTCAATGGGACATTTCATCGGTTTTCTCCTTCGGGAGGGATGTGGCTTGTGGTGCCGGTCAGCGCGGCGGCATGAGTGTCCGCGATGTCGCGGACGGCTTTGTGGAGGGTCGGGTCTTCACCGCGCGCGAGGCCGGCGTATTCGACACGGACGCCCGCAGGGGTGGTGTGGGCTTTGATCCACACGCGGCGGCGGGGTACGAACATCCCGGCGATCAGTCCCAGGGTGGCGAGGGTGGCGAAGGCGAGCACCCAGGTGCCGGAGGGGTCGTTTTGGATCTGCAGCGACGCGAACCGTTTCACCGGTTCACCGACCACCGCGGTGTCGTCCTCCCAGGTGATCGTCCCCCACCCGTTGGGAAGGTCAGCGGTCGCGCCGGGGGTGAGCTCGAGCGACGCGGCGCCGGTGTCGGCGCCGGTGTGCTGGGTGAGCCCGTCGACATCGAGGGTGTAGACGGACCGGGGGGTGCCGTCATCGATCCCGAGGTCACCGCTGAACACATTGAGAGTGAGCACCGGGTTGATCGCATCCGGGTACACCGACGTGTACGCACCGGACGGCAGCACACCCTGGGTGGGGTAGAAGAATCCGACCAGACCGAGCTGCTCAGGCATCCCGTCCGGGACCTTGATGACCCCCAAGGAGGTCATGAACGAGTCCTGCGGCAAGAACGGCTGCGATTCGCTGAATACGACTTCCCCCGCCGGGTTCCGGATGGTGAGGGTGGGCGCGTACCCGTTTCCGAGCAGGTAGATCCGGTCACCTTCGACGGTGATCGGATAGTTGACGATGACGCTCTCGCTGCGGTCGTCCTGCCCGGGTTGGCGGATGGTCACGTTGGCGGAGAAGTCCCCTGCTTGTCCCGCGCCGGGGGCTCCGGGGAGCTGATACGTGACTTCGAACTCGTCGAGGGTCATCGAGTACGGGGCGAGGCCGGTTCCGTCGATGAACCGGCCCGGGTCAAAAGAGGAGTAGTCGCTCAGGGCGTTGACAAACGTGGTGCCCTCCACCACGACCCGCTGTCCGGTGTATGCGAACCCGCCGCCGATGCCAGCAGAGACCAACACCCCAATCAAGGCAACATGGAAGACCAGGTTCCCGGTCTCCCGCAGATACCCGCGCTCCGCCGAGACCGAAGCCCACCCGCGGCCGTCGTACCTGTGCACCCGGTACCCGGCGCGGCGCAGTTGCCGCTCCGCGAGCTCAATCGCCTCTTCCGCCCCGTTCTTGGTCGGACCCCCTGCCGATACGGTGACCTCCCGGTAGTCGGAGAGTCTGGAGAGGCGGGCGGGGGTGCGGGGCGGCTGGGATCTGAGGGCTTTGTAGTGGTGCTTTGCGCGGGGTATCACACAGCCGATGAGGGAGGTGAACAGCAGCAGGTAGATCGCGGAGAACCAGGGCGACTGGTACACGTCGAACAGGCCGATCGCGTCGGCGAGAGGGAACACCTCCGGATTGTCGCGTTCCCATTTGATGACGCCGTTGGGGTCGGCGGTGCGCTGTGGGAACAGAGACCCCGGTACGGCGGCGATCGCGAGAAACAGCAGCAGCACCAGGGCGGTACGCATACTAGTCAGCTGCCGCCACGCCCACCTCGCCCAGCCCACGATGCCGAGCGCGGGCGAGGTCACGTCCGCGGCATTGTCACCGTCGTCGCTGTCGGCGTGGTCGCGAGGTCGGAGCGGGTCGACAGCCTCGTTCGTCGTATCGGTCTCAGAGTGGGAGGGGGACATTGATCACCACCTGTTGCAGTGCCGACATCAGCGCCGTCCACGCTCCGGTGACCATCAGCAGCCCGAGGAGGATGAGCATCACTCCGCCGATGATGTTCAGCGCGCGGATGTGGCGGCGCAGGAATGTCACGGACCGGGATGCCCATCCCCACCCGGCCGCAAGGATCAGGAACGGGATCCCCAAGCCGAGGGAGTAGGCCAGGCCGAGCAGTCCGGCGCGAGCCGGGTCGCCCAGGTTCCATGACATCGAGATGATCGCGGCGAGGGTGGGACCGATACAGGGCGTCCAGCCGACGCCGAGCGCGAAGCCGAGCAATGGGGCGCCGATCAACCCGGCGCGGCCTCGGGCGCGGGGGCGAAGGGTGCGTTGGGCGAACCCGAACAGGCCGAGGAACACCAGCCCGAGGAGGAGGATGATGACCCCGAAGACCCGGGTGAGGATGTTCGCGTACTGCAGCAGCAAGTATCCGAACGCGCCCCCAAGGATGGTGACGGCCACGAACACCACGGTGAAACCGGCGATGAACAGGGCCACCCCCAGCAGGAGTCGTGCACGCTCTGTCCGCACCGTCGTTCCTGACCCTGTTGAGGTGGTTAGGGTGTCGGTGGTGGTGCTGCCGAGGTAGCCGAGGTAGCCGGGCACGAGCGGCAACACGCACGGGGACAGGAACGACACCAGCCCGGCGAGCACCGCGACCGGGACAGCCACCCAGAGGGCACCGTCGACGATCGCCACCCCCGGGTTCACGGGGCATCCTCCGCGAGAGCATCGGCGACGAGTGTGGAGAGGATGGACGCGGAGGCCAGCTGTCCGATGATCCGCGCGGCGACTCTCCCGTCACGGTCGATGACGAGGGTGGTGGGGGTGGCTTGGATGGGGGTGAGCTGCGCGAATGCGAGTTTGACCTGCCCGTCGTTCACATCGATCACGCTCGGGTAGGTGATGTTGTTATCGCGGGCGAAAGAGAGCGCGGTGGCCGGCTGATCGTAGGTGTTCACGCCGAGGAACGCGACACCCTGGTCCTGGTACTCCTGCCACACCTCTTCCAGGAGCGGCGCTTCGACGATGCACGGCCCACACGCGGCGTACCAGAAGTTCACCACCAACACCTCACCCCGATAGTCGTCACTGGTCACCGGGTCACCGGTCTCGGTAACACCCTCGAACACGACCGGATCCCCCCGTTCCGGCTCCGGAATCTCCACGACCTGGAAATCGCCGGAGATGTAACCCTTCTCATTGCCGTCCCGGTACTGCTGCGCGAGGGAGTCATCCGCCGCACATCCGGTCAGTAACGTCGCCGCGAGGAGCAGGGCGACAGCAGTCCGGGTCCGGCCTCTGTGCGTGGTCATGGGCGGCGCACTTTGATCAGCGCACCGGCGACGAGGAATACCACGGCTGCGACCGGTTGTGCCGCCGTCCACACGGGCCCGGTGAACGGGAACGGGAAGACCGGGTTCCAGATCACCACCATCACCGCGAACACGGGCACCCACCACCACTGCCGCGCCTGCACCGCGAACCACGCGACAATCACGCCCAGGATGGAGGTGAGAAACAGCACCGCCAGGAACCAGTCGTTGCCCATCAGCACCGGTGCGAGGAATAGGGCTGCCGCGGCGAGCAGGCTCGGTGCGAACGCGTTGCGCTGGTAGGTCGAAGGGTTTCGCTGTTTCGTCGTCATCGTCCTGCCTCCAGGGTGGGAGCCGTGACCGGGGGTTCATCCGTGGCTGTTGTGGGGGTGCGGCGGTGACGGATCCAGAGACTTCCGGCCAGGACGATCACGCCGGCACCGAGAGCAACGTCGGCGAGGTTGCCGATAAACCAGTTGCCGTACGCGAGGAAGTCGGTGACATGGCCGCGGCCGAACGCGGGTGGCGCGAAGAGCCGGTCGATGAGGTTGCCGATCGCGCCGCCCAGGATCAGCCCGATCCCGACCGCCCAGCCGGTGGTGCGGGCGCGAGCTGCGGCGACGATGAGAACGACGGTCGCGGCCACCCCCAGCAGGGTCAGCAGCCATGTCGCCCCGGACCCTAAGGAGAGGAGGGCTCCAGGGTTGAAAGCGAGTTGCAGACCGAGCAGTTCACCCAGCAGTGGGATCCGCTCGTCCTCTCTTAGCGTGGACAAGGCGGCCGCCTTGCTGGCCTGATCGATCAGCACCACGCCTGCTGCGGCGATGCATGCGAGAGCGAACCTGCGTGCTTGGTTACGACTCATTTGTAGAGTCCTTCTCTGCGGGAGCATCCCGGGCGGCTCGCGCGGCGGCGGCACGGTCGAGTTGTCGACGTTCCCTGCCGACCATCAACACGATGACGAGGGTCGCCCCGAGGACGACCACTCCCCCGAGCACAGCGAGGATCGCGAAGGTATCGCCGCCTCCGGAGGTCTCGCCCCCGTATCCGTTGTCAGCGGGCGCTTCGGTCGCGGTCGGTGCGGGGGTCTGCGGAGCCGTGCTCGGTGTGGCGGCGGGTCTACTCGCGACGGCGTCGGTGGGTGCGACGGTGTAGGTGTATTCGCCGCTGATCGGATGGCCATCACTGGAGACGACTTTCCACCGGACGGTGAACAGCCCGGCCGGCGGGTTCGGGGCGAGCTGCTGAGTGATGGAGGTGCCATCCTCTGCCGGTGCATCGGTGGCGATGTTCTTCCCATCTGGGGCGATCACGTCGACGGCGGCGGATTGCATTCCCGCGATGAGTTCACCACTGAAGGACAGGGTGATTTCTGTCGGTGATCCGGTGATTGTGGATTCCGCTGCCGGAGAGGAGGAGACCAGTTCGTCGTGCGCTTGGGCGGGGGTCGCAACAGCCAACGTCAGTCCGGCTCCGAGGAGAAGGGTGGCCAGGCTGGTGATGAGTGAGCGGCGGTGGTTACGCATGGGTGGTGTGTTCTCCGGGGTGGGATTGCGGTTCGATCTGGAACGTGGCGTGCTCGATGCTCACCGGAAAGTGTTCGGAGACACACTCCTGGAGCTCTTGCAGCAGCCGAGCGGACTGTTCCGGGGTGAGGGTGTCGTCGACGACGACGTGCGCGGTCAGAGTGGGCAGGTCCGTGGAGACTTGGGAGGCGTGCAGGTCGTGCACAGCGACCACCGGCGGGAGCTCGAGGATGTGTCGGCGTACCTCCGCGAGATCAAGGCCGGGAGGGGTGGATTCGAGGAGGACGCTGCCGGACGCGCGGAGCAGGATGAAGGTGCGCGGGATGATCAGGAGAGCGATCAGGATGCCGGCGACCGCGTCTGCCTGGTACCAGCCGAGGGTGGCGATCAGGATGGCGCTGACGATGACACCGACGGAGCCGAGTGCATCATTGAGGACCTCGAGGAATGCGGCGCGCATGTTCAGGTTGCGTGTGCGACCGCTCATCAGCACAAGCAGGGATGCGATGTTCGCGACCAGGCCGACGATCCCGAAGAACAATAGGCTGCCCGACGCGATCTCGGGCGGCTCGAACAGTCGCCGTACGCCCTCAACCAGCGCGAAGATCCCCACACCGAGGAGCAGTGCGGCCTGGGCGAGGG
This sequence comes from Microbacterium sp. NPDC077184, assembly GCF_040687055.1. NCBI lineage: Bacteria > Bacillati > Actinomycetota > Actinomycetes > Micrococcales > Microbacteriaceae > Microbacterium > Microbacterium sp. NPDC077184. The sequence continues at coordinate 5,443 of NZ_JBFBMM010000012.1, read as the reverse complement.
CGGCGAGCACTTCCGCACGCCGCAGCCCGAACGTGTACCGGTCAGACGGGGGCCGGTTCATCAGATGCGCGGCGGTGACCGCCATCGCGAGGCCGATCACGTCGGTCAGCATGTGCGCGGCGTCCACGAGCAGGGCGAGGCTGCCGGTGATGATCGCGCCGATGACTTCGATCACGAACACGGACGCGGTGATCGAGAACGCGATCAGTAATCTGTTCCGAGGGGTCGCCTCCCCCGTGTCGTGGCTATGGCCAGCGCCCATGATGGTCCCTCTCTTACGGCCGGTTGATGATGTGGTGCGCGATCGCTGCCGCGTCCGCGGAGACCCCGGCGATGGTGTCGACGCCGCGGCGGCTGTACTGCGGGAATCCAGCGACGAACAGGCCAGGTAAAGGGGTCGTTGTGCGCCGCGGCCCACGGATGCGTGCCTCATCGGGAAACCAATCGTCTCCGGGGAGGTAGCCGGTCGCGAAGATCACAGAACCCGGTGATGCCGTCGTCCCGTCCGCGAAGGTCACCGCCCCACCCCGCGCGTGTGTCACCGCCGGGGCCATGCGCACACCGGCCTGTTGCAGCCGTTCGTAGCTGTCACCGAACACCGGCTCCGGACGAAGTTCTCCGCCGAACAATGGCCGATGCCGCCCCGCTGCCGACGGGTAGCTCACCAACGGGCGGTGCGCACGGCGCGTACGCGCCGCCAGGGTCACCGCATGGGATCCGGCAAGCTCCCGCGCGATCTGCAGACCGCTGTTGCCGCCGCCGATGACAAGCACATCGCGGGTGGGAATCTGGCGGGGATACTGGTAGCTGCTGCTGTGGATCGCGACACCGGGCACGCTCAGTGCGGTAGACCATTTGGGAAGTCGGGGGTAGGCGGCAGCACCCGTGGCGCAGACAATGTTGCGGGTCTGCACCTCACCGACAGAAGTGGATAGATGCAGCGTCGATCCATCGCCACGCCGCTCGACCCCGGTGACGTGGACACCCCAGGCTGTTTCGACACCGATCGCGGCCTCGACCACCTTGAGGTAACCGACCATCTCATCCACCCTGGGGTGCAGCCGTTGATCCCCCGGATGCCGGCGAGCCGGGAGAGCGCTGTGTCGGGCGTCACTGAGCAGCACCATCGAGTGCCACCGTGACGACCAACTACGCTGACCCGGAGCTGCCGCATCGATCACGACGAAATCCTGTTGGGGTTGCAGCCCTTCCGCGCTGAGCGCCGCAGCGACAGCAAGGCCCGACTGACCGGCGCCAACGATGATCGCCCGACGGCGCGCAAGACTGGCAGGCATCACGGGCCCGTGCTCAACGCTTGCGTGATGGCCTCCTCGAGATCGTCCCACTGCTGCAACTCGAGCGGTTCCCCGTCGACGAAGAACGTCGGGGTGCTGGAAACACCCAGCGCCTGACCCTCGTTGAGGTCCATCTCCACCCGGGCCAGCGTTTCCGGGTCCGCGATCGCCGCGTCGTAGGCGGCCATATCTAACCCGAGCTCTTCCGCGAATCCGCGGAAGAGGTCTGCGCGGGATTCCTGCGACTCCCCCCACTCGGCCTGCGTCTCGAACAGCCGGTGATACATATCCTCGAACCGGTCCTGCCCGGCAGCGGCCTCCGCAGCCAGAGCCGCGTTGGTGGAGTTGGTGTGACCGGGGAGCGGGAAGTAGCGGACGACATAGGTGATCTCACCGGCGAACTTCTCCCGAATGTCTTCGACGATCGGGTAGAACGCCCCGCACGCCTCACATTCGAAGTCAAGGAACTCCACCACCGTGACCGCACCCTCACCCCCGTCGTCCAGAACATGCGAGTTCGGTCGCACCACCGATGCCGGCTCCCCCTCCCCGCCCGGGGAAGGCGTCGAGCGTTCGTTGACAAGGACATAGATGACCGCCGCCAGGATCATGGCGACGACGACAGCGACAGTGATCAGCGTCGCTTTTACAGGGGTTTTCATGGGGGTACTCCGAACGGTCGCGACACGTGGGCATGAGAGAGATATCCCCGGCAGGTACGCCGGAGAAGGGTCACCACCACAGACGGGTGGCGTGCCAGGTGTCAGGTTCGGGAAATGCTCAACTGTGTCAGCGTGAACGCGGCGGCGCGGGGCGGTGCCGGCGTGGGCAACAGTGCTCTCAGCAACGGCAAGAGTTTTCGTTCAGGCTGCGGACGCCGGGTGCGATGCACCCACCGGGTCACCACGACCAGCAGCAGCCCACACAACACCCCGAGCACACACACCGCGACGCCCAGCAGTGCGGGACTCGTCGTTCCCTGATCGATCACCGGTGCACCAGCGGCGATGGGCGCGATGTGCGCGTCCACATGCTCCGTGACAGACGAGACGGTCGGTGCGGCCGCCTCGGGCTCGGTGTGGGTAGCCATCCACGCCCCGACGACAAGCAACAGCGCCAGAGCCACGCTCGTAATGATCCTCGTTATCAGCAGGCGCTCACTCAGAATCACAGCATCCTGTGTTCGAGTGGCCAAGATCATCCCGAGCAGTCTACCTTCCACGAATCAGCCGGTTGCGGTGCCGAGATTCAAGCAACCGTCAGCGCGGGCTCTGGTGCGACTGTCGTGGACATGCTGCGGGCAAGGGCGGGGCGGCGGGCAGCGCGGACACCGTTGGCGATGACGATCAATTCGGCGATCTCGTGAACCAAGACCACCCCGGCCAGGCCCAGCACCCCAAACAACGCGAGAGGGAACAGGACGACGATGATCGCCAACGCGAGGGCGATGTTGGTGGTCATGATCCGTCGGCCGCGTCTGGCATGAGCAAGCGCGGCGGGGATGAGTCGGAGGTCGTGGCCGGTGAAGGCGACGTCGGCGGATTCGATCGCCGCCGCGGACCCTTTCACGCCCATCGCGATTCCAACCGTGGCCGTGACCAAAGCGGGCGCGTCGTTGATGCCATCGCCGACCATTGCCGTGGGCCGGGTGGCGACCAGGGCGGTGATCGCGTCGGCCTTGTCTCCCGGCAGCTGTTCGGCTTGCACGTCGGTGATTCCGGCCTCGCGGGCGATCGCGCGGGCGGTGCGGCCGTTGTCGCCAGTGAGCATGACCGTGTCAATGCCCTGCGCGTGCAGCATCCGCACGGTCTCCGCCGATTCCGGGCGCAACTCGTCGCGCACTCCGACCAGGCCGGCGAACCTCCCGTCAACCTCCACGACCACAACCGTCATTCCCTGCCCGGCCATCTGCTCCGCGATGTCGCTCTGCTCGCTGACGTCCAACCAACGTGCGTTGCCGACACGCACGGTGCGGCCACCGACTCGGCCCGTAATACCATGCCCCGCGTCCTCCAGCACATCCACCGCGGCCGGTGCATTGGGCGCGGCCGCCGTGATGGCCGTGGCGAGGGGGTGCGTGCTGGTCGCTTCGACTGCCGCCGCCCAGGCCAGCAATCCCTCGCGGGTGACGCCCGGCGCCGGGTGTACCTCGACGACGACGGGCTGGTTTCGGGTGAGGGTGCCGGTCTTGTCCAAAGCGATGGCGCGGATAGTGCCGAGTTGCTCGAACGCCTCGCCCGACTTGATGATGACACCGAACTTGGACGCGGCACCGATGGCGCTGATCACCGTCACCGGGACAGCGATCGCCAGAGCGCAGGGGGACGCGGCGACCAGGACGACGAGCGCACGTTCCGTCCACGTTCCGGGATCCCCGATCAAGAAGCCGAACAACACAATCGCAGCGGCCGCAATCAGCACCGCAGGAACGAGAGGCCTCGCGATCCGGTCAGCAAGCCGCGCCCGATCGCCTTTTCGTGCGTGTGCCTGCTCCACGAGCGCGACAATCTGCGTCAAGGAATTGTCACGGCCGTCGGCGGTCGCCTCGATCCGCAAGGTCGCTGCCCCGTTCACGGAGCCCGCTGCCACCAGGTCTCCCGAGGCGACGTCGACGGGGATGGATTCGCCCGTGACCGCCGACGTGTCCAGACTCGACCGTCCCTCCACGACCACACCGTCGGTGGCGACGCGTTCGCCCGCGCCGACCACGAGGATGTCAAGCTCCCGAACATCCGCAGCAGCGATCGTGACATCGCCGTTCAACCGTGACACTCGTACCGTCTCGGGGATCAGCGACAGAAGCGCGCGCAGACCTTCTCTCGCACGATCCATAGCTCGATCCTCGAGGGCCTCGGCGAGGGAGAACAGGAACGCGAGCGTCGCGGCCTCACCGACGTGACCGAGCAGCACCGCTCCTATCGCGGCGATCATCATCAACAACCCGACACCGAGGCGACCGCGCAGCAGCCGGCGGACGGCGCCAGGAACGAACGTGCAGGCACCCGCCAGGAGCGCCACCCACTGCAACAACAGCGCGGGAACAGAGAGCCCGGACCACTCGAAAACGTACCCGGCAAGAAGGAAAACACCGGAAAGGACCGAGGGGAGCAGCGCAGGATCCCGCCACCACGGCGACCGCACCTCCGGCTCCTCCCCCGCGGTACCGGTCACCGCCGCCGAGACACTCGGACCGCAGCACGCGTCCCCGTTTTCGACGTGCAAGGGTGTTGCGTCAACGGCCAGTGCGGCGGGCTCGCCCGGCGAGCAGCAAGAATCCGCGGCCACCCGAGGTGCAGACAACTCGATTCGCCGTACCGTGCCGGCCTTACGGGGCTCGTCCGGACCGCAGCACTCCTCGCTCATCCCGCCCACCCCGTCCGCTCGAAGACCGATGCCCCGTCGGTCATGCGCAGCACTCGCACGCGTCGTCAACGCAGGGGACACCCTGATCGACAGCAACCACAGCCTCCAGTAGATCGCGCATCCCTCGGGTCAGATGAGGATCGGAGATCTCGTATCGCGTGCGGCGCCCCTCGGGTGTTGCCACCACCAGGCCACACCCTCGAAGGCAGGTCAAGTGATTGGAAACGTTGGTGCGAGTCAACTCCAAGTCCCGAGAAAGCTCTGCCGGATACCCAGGCCCGTCCAGTAAAGACAGCAGAATCCGCGAACGCGACGGATCGGCCATCGCCCGACCGAGCCGGTTCATCACATCAAGACGAGAAGAAAGAGTCAGCACACGATGACTATCCAGCCCGGGATGACCGGTTGAGAATCTCCGTTGGTCGACGCGCCTACGACTGAGCTCGCCCCTATCGCTCTTTGAGCCGCAATCTCCTGGCCAGGAACCCCGCCAGACCCCCGAAAAGAAGGCAAACGACAGCGATCGGCACCGCGACCTTCCACCAGACATTGCCGGTGAGCAGATTCGCCAGGAGCACAAACAAACACAACGCGTTGAACGTGAAGGCAAAAAGGACGAATCGAGTGGATGACCAGCGTTCACGCTCGGCCGGACGTTTGACAGCAGAAGGCACGACGATCCATTCACCGGAGGGTGACGTCCCGGGTGGTGGTGGAGTTTTCGGCGGAGTCGTTGGTGTCGTTGACGCTGGCGAGCCATCGTGCGTGGTCAAGATGAGTACCGA
>NZ_JBFBMM010000011.1:0-20596 GCF_040687055.1 Microbacterium sp. NPDC077184 | reverse complement strand
CTGAGGTCGTCGAAGAGATCCTCGCGACCATCGTCGTATGAGCTGCTCAGCGAGATCGACGACCCCGGTCAGTCGAATGGGAGACACGCCCTAGAGAAGATGCTCGAATCGGGGCTGCTGATCGCGGACCCGCCTCGTGCCGAGTGGGAGCGCGGCGGGCGGGTGAGGTACAGCGTGAACGGGGAACTAGTCTCGCTGCTCTATCTGCAGCTAGGACAGGCGCTCCGCATCCTTTAGCGACGTCAGTGGTCGCGGGTAGCGTGAGATTCACGGAGAGCGGGTCGGTGAGGTGGTGGGGATGGACGGAATCACATTCGGTCAGCTTCTCGCCGGCAACTGGATGCTGATCACCATCGTCAGCACGGCGCTGCTGGTACTAGCCGTCACGTTGCTTGTGCGAAGGCGTCGAAGTTTCCGCCGGATGCCGACCACGATCGACGGAGTTCGGATCGAACCTCAAGGTGCCGTGGTTGATGGGATCTCGTGATCGAGCGGAACTGGCGGATCACACTGCTAATGCACAGTGTCAGCCACAAGCCAGCGCCCGTGCCAGTGCTCAGCTCACGGGCCGTGGTCACAGTACAGCGTAAGCAGTACGCCGGGACTGTCTACCTCGAGCGCGAAGTTCGTGAGCTCAACCCCGGTGACGCTCTGGTGGTCTGGGTGCTCGTCAGGCTGGGCGGTGACGAGGAGCCGCGCTATGTCGAACTGGAGCACACGCCAGCGGGGGTGGGTGGTCGCGTGGTGACGCTGCGGAGCCGATCGCTTGCGTCGATGGCGATGCCGGCCAATCGGCACGTCGCCCCGGACGCCTATGGGCCCGGACACTGATGCAACGTTGGTGGCTTCGCCGCTGAGAATGCCGTCATGCGCTGCTTTCTCAATTCTTGCTCGCGGGCGGGTTGACGGGCACGTGAACTGTCGATTCCACCGCGGAATCACGCGGATTCGCTCGCGAAATCTACGGTGGGAATCTGCCCCACGGTAAGAAGCTGGGCGAGTCCGACCGCTTCACGGCGTGAGCGACTTGCGGAGCGGAGTTCCGGTCCTTCCGATACTCGGGTGAGCGACCCGGGCACGGTGTTGTCATGATTAGCGTTAGAGCGACGGTCTTCCTCTCCGAACGCGATCTCCGGCTTCCGTGGGGCGCTACCCGTCAGGGTCGCGCCGGAACGACTTCAGGAGGTTGATGAACAGCGCCACCTGACCCGCGCGGTCGAACTCCGTCGGGTTGAACACCCACTGTGCACCCAGGCCGTGACTCAGAGCGAGTGTCCAGCGAGCGAGCATGGTGCTATCCACACCGGGAGGCAGCTTTGACGGATCGATCCATCGGTCGAAATCGGCAGCAATTCCGGGCAACGCCTTCTCAGTGCGCTGTGCGAACCAATCATGCCCCGGGTGGCCGGGTCCCGTGCTTTCTGCGGCTAGCACGACGAAAAGCTGCACGAGCTCCGGTTGGCTGTCGTTGTCACCCAGCATCCCCACGTACGCGTCGAGCATTCCCTCGCCCAGATCACGCCGCTTCTGCATCGCAGCACCATTGTCGTCTTCGCGTGCCATGATCACAGCAAGCAACAGGGCAGCTTTGGACGGGAAGTAGTGGAGAACGCCTGCCTGGGTGATTCCGACTTCACGTGCGATGTCAGCCAGGCTCACGGAGTTGAATCCGCCCACGGCGAAGAGTCTCATCGCGGTGCCAAGGATCATCCGACGCCGCTCATCGCCGCGCGGTCGACGGGCGATACTCGGATCACTTCGCGTAGGTGACTCTTTCATGCGCTCCGCCATTGTGCTCCCGCCCCTAGCGTACGTCTTCTCATGCGAAGGCGGCGTCAAGATCCGGGGTCGCCGCGAGCAGAGTGCGTGTGTACGGATGCTGTGGGGCACCGTATACCTGCTCGGTGGTCCCCGTCTCGACGAGCTTGCCCTTCTGCATCACCGCCACGTGATGACTGATCTCACGGACGACAGCCAGGTCGTGTGAGATGAACAGGTACGCCAGTCCGTAGCTCTCTTGCAGCTCGCGCAGAAGTTCCAGAATCTGAGCTTGAATCGACACGTCCAAGGCTGACACCGGCTCGTCGAGGATGAGCAGACTCGGGTCGGAAGCAAGCGCTCGCGCGATGCCGATTCGTTGCCGCTGCCCGCCTGAGAACGCCCAGGGGTATCGGTCGAGGTACTCCGGCCCGAGGCTGACCCTCGAGAGGAGTTCCACGCTGCGATCGCGAACGTCCCGGCGCGGTACGCCGGCCACCGTCAGCGCTTCTTCCAATGACTGCCCCGCTGTCCGACGAGGGTTCAGTGACGAATAGGGGTCTTGGAAGACGTACTGAATGGCTCGCACCATCGACTTCTTCTGCGCGGCGTCCATCGCCGCGATCGACACTCCCTCGACGAGGATGTCGCCCTCGGTGGGCTGGTTGATGCCGACGATCGTGCGAGACAGAGTCGACTTGCCGCACCCCGACTCGCCCACCAGGGCAAGGGTCTCGCCGGGCGCCACCTTCAACGACACACCATCGACGGCGTAGAACGGAGTGGCGGCGCGAAACATGCTGCGTCGCTGTGTGTTGACGTTCGTCCGCAGGTCGCGTACTTCAAGCACGGGCACGCCCGCATCGTTCGCGGGTGCGTCTTCGCGCAGGGGAGAATCCATCTTCGGGATCGCGGACATCAGCCCGATTGTGTACTCGTCGCGCGGCGCGGAGAGCACTTGGCGGACGTGGCCGCGTTCGACGATGTTGCCCTTGTACATCACGACGACCTCGTCGCACAGTTCTGCCACGACGCCCATGTCGTGCGTGATGAATACGATCGCGATTCCCAGGTCATCCCGCAGGCGCCGCAACAGGTCGAGGATCTGTGACTGGATCGTGACATCGAGCGCGGTGGTCGGTTCGTCGGCGATGAGCACCGACGGTTCATTGGCCAACGCGATGGCGATCACCACACGCTGGCGCATTCCGCCGGAGAACTGATGCGGAAACTTCTCGGCGGCCGCCTTCGCATCGGGGATGCCGACCTTCTCGAGCAGCTCGATCGCCCGTACTTTCGCTTTCGCCTTATCGACCCCGTGGATGCGCATGGCCTCGATGATCTGATCCTTGATCCGCATCACCGGGTTCAGTGCCGCTTGCGGGTCCTGGAAGATCATCGAGATCTCACGCCCACGGACGTCCAGCATCTGCTTCTCGCTCAGGGCCATCACATCCCGACCGCCGAGTTCGATGCGGCCACCCGTGACACGGCCGGGGTGCCGCAGCATCCGCATCAACGCCTTCGAGGTGACGGATTTGCCCGACCCGGACTCGCCGACGATGCCGAGAATCTGCCCCGGCAAAAGGTCGAAGGTGACGCCCTTCACCGCGACGAGCGGACCCTGCGGGAGATCGAACGTGACTTCGAGATCACGCACCCGCAGGATGGGAGTGGTCTCGGGCGTGGGCTGGGGGTTGGCTGAATCAGTCATTTGCGTGTCACCGTTTCGTTCAGGGCGTCAGAAAGCAAGCTGAAGGACATCGACAGCAGGATGAGCACAAGGGTGGGCCCGATGATGTACATCGGCGCCTGCTCGATGAAACGTATTCCCACATTCAGGAGCGAACCGAGCGAGGGCTCGGGCGGCTGAATGCCGAGTCCGATGATGCTGAGACCGGCCTCGATGAAGACGGCCACGACGACGAAGATCGCGCCATTGACGAGAATCGGGTCAACCGCGTTCGGCAGGATGTGCCGCACAAGGATGGTGCCCTTGCTCACGCCCAGTGTGCGGGCTGCAGTGACGTACTCGCGCTGCATCTGCTCGAGAAGCGCCGCACGAGCCTGGCGGCCGAACAGCGGGAGCCCGCTCACCGTAATGGCCACGACCAGCGCCAGCCAGCCCGGTCCCATGATCAGGACGATGCAGACACCGAGTACCACACCCGGAAACCCGAGGATGATGTCCAGCACCCGCTGCACGAACGAGCCGGCGAACCGGGACAGGGCTCCGAGTAGACCGAGCGCTGTGCCGAGCACCATGCTGATGGGTACCGAGACAACGATGATGGACAGGTCCATCCGAAGCCCGTAGATGGTGCGGATCAGGATGTCGCGACCGAGCTCATCCGTTCCGAAAGGGTGTGCCAGGCTCGGTCCCGCAAGGGCATCGCCACTCTGCTGGTCGTACCCGCCGGGAAAGAGCACGGGCGCGAGGAGCGCGAGCGCCACGAGAACGATGAGGATGACCAGGCCCGCGATGCCGCGTCCCGTGCGAAAGGCGGCGAGGTACCGCTTGGCGGTGGCGTTCGGTGTCAGCCGGCGCTGTTTTCGCTGTTGCGCCAGGATCGTTGTGGTCGAGGGCACCGTGACGATAGTGGTGGGGTTCTGTTGTGACATCTCACACGTCCAATCTCACGCGCGGGTCGAGCGCGGCGAGGATGATCTCGGTCAGCAGTTGGGAGAGTACGGCGATCAGCACGGCCATCATGATGAGGATCTGCACGAGTTGATAGTCGCGCGCGTTGACGGCTTGTACCGCGAGCTGCCCGAGGCCGTTGCGTGCGAAGATCGCTTCGATGATGATGGCGCCGCCGAACAACTCGCCGAAACGAAGCCCGATGGCCACCACTGCGGCGCCGAGACTGGTGCGCAACACGTGACGGTAGGTAATGCGACGCGGTGAGGCGCCTTTGGCCAGGGCGAGGTCGATGAACTCCTCCCCGCGCGTCGAGTTCATCGTGGTCTGAAGCAGCCGCGCGATACCCGGCGCCATCGCCAACCCGAGGGCGAGCGCCGGAAGCAGGAGGTATTGGATGCCTGTCCCGAAGTCCTCACTCAGCGGCACCTCACCGCTGACCGGCAGAACACGCCAGGTGACACCGAAGAGAACGATGAGCAACAGCCCGACCAGGAACGCCGGAGTGGCGATAAGGAGGGTGTTGATCGAGTCAGTGGCGATGCGTGCGACCCGCGTGCGAGACGATCCGCCGAGAACGCCGAGGCCAACGCCGATCACGATCATGAACACGGATGCGAGCAGCGCGAGTTCTACCGTGCTCTCAAGCCGATTTCCGATGAGTTCGCTCACCGACCGATTGAAGATGTACGAGGTACCCAGCTCGCCGCGGAAGACTCCCGAGAGCCAGGTGAAGTACTGGACGATGAGTGGCTGATCGAGACCGAGCGAAACGCGGATCGCTTCTACCTGTTCGGGCGTCGCCTCGGAGCCTGCGATCGTCTGGGCCGGATCCCCCGGAGCGAACCGGGGGAGCAGGAACGCGATGATCGACGTGGCGAACAGCACGAGGAGGATGGAAGGTATCTTGCTGATGAGAAATCGAAGCATGGGGTGCACTCTCGTTCACCGGACTCGAGACGGCATCGTCTCTGGGTACCCGGAAGGGCGTTGATCAGGATGGTTCCCGAGTGCGAGGTGGCCTCCCCGTCTTGAGGGGAGGCCACCCCGGTTCACTCCTGGATGAAGGCGGTGCCTGCCCGCAAGTAGCCGCGCGACGTGTAAGTCATGTCGTTCACGTCGTTGGACTGAACGGCTTGGCCCACGGACTGCACGATCACGCTGGTGAATGCTTCGTCGAGGATGTACTCCGTCAGTGCGTGGAGCGCATCGGCGTACTCGTCCTCCGAGGCGGTGGCCAGGTCTTCGCGGAGTGCTACGTACTCGTCCGTCCAGAACTGCGAAGGGTTTCCTTCGCGCAGTGACGGCAGGACGTTCATGAGAGTCGCCGGCCCGAAACCGTTCAGACCGTGCAGCGGCAAGAAGGACTGGCCCAGCGTGCCAGCGACCTGGTTGGCGTCCCACGTCTGCGGGTCCTGAACAGCGATGGTCGGGTTCAGGCCCACCTCTTCGAGGTTGTTGCGCACGATTTCGGCGAGTCCCGTGTTGGAGGGGAGTCCAATAACGGTGATCTCGATGTCCGCGCCTTCGGCCCCGGCGTCGGCGAGAAGTTCGCGTGCCTTGTCAGGGTCGTAGGTGTAGTACGTGTCAAGGTCGGTCGGGTAGTCGGGCGTGCTGGGGTCCCAGAAGAGATCGGTCAACCGGCCCGATTCGCCGAAGATCTGCTCGGAGATGCGCTCGCGGTCGATCGCGTACTGCACGGCCTGGCGGGCTTCTTTGGTGTCGAAGGGTGCTTGGGTGACGTTCACGCCGAGCGGATACGCGGCGTACGCCGAGTTGACGATCGTGTACGCGGGATTGGACCGCAGCGACTGGATGTCGACAGGGTTCATGCCGGTCGCCACCTGTGTGCGGTTGCTGCGTACGGCGTTGAGCATCGCGGTGCTATCGGTGATGATCGCGACTTCGATGCCGTCGAGGTAGGGCTCGTCGCCCCAGTAGCTCTCATTCTTCGCCAGGATGACTTCGGATCCCGGTGACCAGCTCTCGAAGGTGAAAGGCCCGGTGCCGATGACCTCCGAGCCGTCGTCGAGGCCTGCGACGGTTTCGCTGTCGAGGATGTAGGTCTGCTCGAAGAAGTCGAAGATGTTCGAGGTCGGTGCCGAGAACTCGATGGTCACTTCGGTGGGGCTGACGACGTCGACCGACTCGAAGCTGCGTGCGATGTAGCCCACCTGCGCGTTGTACGCAGGATCAGCCGAGGTCTCGATCGAGAATTTGACATCATCGGCGGTCATAGCGCGTCCGGAGTGGAACGTGACGTCGTCGCGCAGGGTGATGTCCATGCTCAGGCCGTCATCGGCGAGCTCCCACTCCGTTGCGAGCAGGGGTTGTGGCGCTCGGTCAGCGTCGTAGGTGGTGAGGGTTTCATAGACGTTCGATGCCCACGCCACGTTGCCGGCGCGAGCCGCCATCACGTTGCGCGGCTGAATGTCACCGCTCTGAGCGACCTGCAGGGTCCCGCCCTGGACGGCCTCTACAGAATCTGGTGTCTCACTCGCCTGATTGACCGCCGACTGGCAGCCGGTCAGTGCGACCGCGAGAGCCGCGATACCCGCCACTGCCATGGCCGTGAATCGGTGTTGGGTGGTTTTCGCCATTGCTGTTCACTCCTCATCGTCGAGAAAAAGTTGGGTGCGGTTGCAAACCTAGTGAGTGCTTAGTAGGTTTACAAGAGAAATCTCAACGAGGAGCTCACGAACATGTCACGACCGAACATCATCTTCGTCATGTCAGACGACCACGCAGCACATGCGATCTCCGCGTACGGAAGCCGTGTCGACGTCACTCCCCACCTGGATCGAATCGCGACCGAGGGTGTGCGAATGGACGCAGTTTTCTGCACGAATTCGATCTGCAGTCCCTCTCGGGCATCGATCTTGACGGGGACCTACAGTCACGTGAACGGGGTCTCGTCGATCTGGACTGAGATGGACTACCGAGTGCCCACGTTCGTGGAGGTTCTGCAGGACAACGGCTACAAGACCGCCATGTTCGGCAAGTGGCATCTGGGCGAGCACGGCGATGCTCTTCCCCGAGGCTTCGACGCGTGGAAGATCTTTCCAGGCCAGGGCGACTACGTCGACCCAGTGATGATCGATGAGTGTGGCTCCACGACCGTCGAGGGGTACGCCACCGACATCGTCACCGACCTTTCCCTCGAGTGGATTGACAGTCTTGAGGAGAGCGCTCCGTTTTGCATGATGGTGCATCACAAGGCGCCGCACCGACCGTGGATTCCGGACCAAAAACACGCGCACCTATACGCCGATGGCAGCATTCCCGAGCCTGAGACGTTCTTCGACGACTACGAGTCGCGGAGCAGGGCTGTGCGTAACGTGCACATGACGATCGCCGATGACATGGGCTCGGACGATCTCAAGCAGGAGGTCCCAGAACACCTTCGAGGCCCACAGAACCGTGCGGCGCGAATGAGTTGGAAGTACCAGATCTATATGCGCGACTATCTGCAGTGCATACAGTCCATCGATGACAACGTCGGCCGATTGCTTGATCACCTGGAAGAAAAGGGTCTCGCCGAGAACACTCTGATCGTCTACACATCCGACCAGGGCTTCTTCCTCGGTGATCATGGCTGGTTCGACAAGCGGCTCATGTTCGACCAGTCGCTTCAGATGCCTATGCTGATCCGTTGGCCCGGAGAGATCGCGGCGGGCAGCCGGTGTGACGCAATCATCACGAACGTCGACTTCGCGGCGACGTTTCTCGACGTCTGCGGCATCGATGCTGCTAACGCCTTGCCCACCTCGCAGGGTCGCAGTTTTCGCTCACTGCTGCGCGGCGAGCAGGTTGAGGACTGGCCGGATGCGGCCTATTACCGCTACTGGGAGCACGACGACCCCATCCACGCCGCCCCTGCGCACTACGGCATCCGAACGGCGACTCACAAACTCATCTACTACTACGGTGCGGGGCTGGGCGTACCCGGAGCGAGCGAGACGACTTTCGAACCCGAGTGGGAACTCTACGACCTTCTAGCCGATCCCACCGAGGTCCGCAACGTTGCCGACGACGATGCTTACGCCGAGATACGGGCAGACCTCGAAGCGAAGCTCGCCGACTATCAGCGCCACTACGACGACGAACCGTACGTCGGCCCCGCGACGCCGCACCCCGAGTGGGGGCCCTACGACGAGACGATCTTCGCGCTGTTGCAGCAGTACGTCGCGAGCGTCCGCTCGACCAGTTGAGTGTCCTTCCCCCTTGCCGCGGTACCCGCCACCCGCACGAAAGTACTGACATGACGCGACCCAACGTGATTATCATCGTCGCCGACGACCTCGGCTTCTCCGACATCGCACCTTACGGCGGAGAGATCGATACTCCTGCCCTGCAACGGCTTTCCGACCGTGGCGTGCGCATGAGTTCGTTCTACGTCACGCCCCGGTGCAGTCCCTCGCGCGCTTCGCTGCTGACCGGTAGGCATCCTCACTCGGTCGGCATCGGAGTACTGACCACCGATAATCGACCCAATGGATACGCCGGCTCACTTCGCACCGAGGTCCCCACTTTGGCCGAGCGGCTGAAAGAGCAGGGCTACGCAACCGGGATCTTCGGCAAATGGCACTTGGCGAGCGAGGTCCACACCCCGAGCGAGACCTGGCCCACACGCCGCGGATTCGACGAGTTTCGCGGGATTCTGCCGGGGGCCTCTTCTTTCTACGCCCCGCCGATGGTCGAAGGTGAGCGCCGACTGCCGGCCGACGAGCTGGGCGATGACTTCTACTTCACCGACGACGTCACCGGTAGTGGAATCGACTTCATCCGGCGTCACGCTGCTGAAGACGCACCCTACTTCCTGCTTCTGACTTACACCGCGCCGCACTGGCCGCTGCACGCGGCCGAACCGGACATCGCGAAGTATCGCGAGCGCTTCGCAGGCGGATGGAGCGCGGTGCGCGAGCAGCGGCTTCGTCGTCTTCAGGACACGGGAATCGTGCCGACCGTGGATCACCTCCCCCGCGCACCGGGCTTGCCCGAATGGGACGACGAGAAGGCCGCTTGGGAGATCGAGCGGATGGCTGTCTACGCGGCGCAGGTGGAAAGCCTCGACCGCGGAATCGGGCGCGTCTTGGACGCCGTGGCTGCCTCGGGCGAAGAGGAAGACACACTCGTGCTGTTCTTCTCAGACAACGGAGGGTGCTCCGAAGAGCTGCCGCCAGGGGTCAACTTCTTCCCCGAGGACGTCGCCCCCCGAACCACACGGGCGGGTGGGGCGGTGCGCTTCGGAAATGACCCGGACGTAATGCCGGGAGGCGAAGACACGTATCAGAGTTACGGCGAGCAGTGGGCTACCGTCTCGAACACACCGTTCCGCATGTGGAAACGCTGGGTTCATGAGGGTGGTATCTCCACCCCCTTCATCGCGTCCTGGCCAGCCGGAGGAGTCGGTGCCGAGGGCGCCCTTACCCACGGAATCGGACACATCACCGATATCGTTCCCACGGTGCTCGGCGCGCTGGACGGAGCGGCCGCGGACGGGCTCGGCGTCGGCAGTGATGCCTTCGACGGCGAGAGCCTGTTGCCGGTGTGGCAAGCCGGGGGCGAGGCCGCGGGCGAGCGCACACTGTACTGGGAGCACGTCGGTAACGCCGCGATACGCCGTGGTGATTTCAAGTTGGTGCGGGAGTGGGGAGGGCCGTGGGAGCTCTACGACATCGCCACCGACCGGATCGAATCAGTCGACCTCGCGGGAACGTATCCCGACCTGGTGGCTGAGCTCGCCTCTGAGTATGAGGTGTGGGCTCGAGCACACGACGTGATCCCGTGGCAGGACGTTCTCGACGATTACGCCGCACGCGGCATCCACCCGATGCGCGCCATGGGGTAGCCAGATTCCCGGGCGGCGCTCAGACCAGCAGCACAACGGCGGTCGCCAACGCTCCCGTTGCCAGGACGAACAGGCCGAGGGCAGCGAGCGGGCCGGCTCCCGGCATCCGTCCCCTGTCTCCGTCGCGGGCCAGCACGGTGTTCACCTGCTGCATCCGCCGACGTCCGGCGATCCAGAGCCCGACGGCGATGAGCAGGCCGAGCAGCCCGACCAGAACCCACCAGGCGTTTCCGAGCGCGGCGGGGAGCAGGCGGAGCGTGACGAGCGAGCCCAATCCGATCGCGAGGGCGGTGCGGCGCCAGGCGAGTTCGGTGCGTTCAGGTTGGAGGCCGGGGTCGGAGGGTGTGGTCATCGTAGGAGGATCGCGAGAACGAGAAGGAGCCCCGCGATCGTCACGGCGATGCCGAGCGTCGCGCCGAGAAGTGATGCGGGAAGGGGCTTGTTCTCGCGGAGGGCGCGTTCGGTGCGCGCCCAGCCGATCCATGCGAGCGCAGGGACGAGCATGCCGACAATGATCAGGACGAGGGATGCCGCGAGCCGCAGTTCGGGGTGAAGTTCGAGGCCGAGTAACTCGAGCGCGACACCGCCGGCGAGGAAGGCGAGCGCGGTGCGGATCCACGCCAGATAGGTGCGTTCGTTTGCGAGCGTGAAGCGCGCGTCAGGCTCTTGCCCTCGAGAGAAGACGGAAGCAGGGAATCGCCGGTTCACAGCGCGCTCACCGTTCGGAACCCGCAGTTGCCCATCGTGGAGTCCGGTGTATTGCCGGTGCGCGCGGCCACTCGGTACCGGTTGCAGTAAGACTCGTGGCACAGGTACGAACCGCCACGGGTGACGCGACGTTCTTCGTGCAGGATGGGCAATTGGCGGGTGGCCGCCGGGTTCGACGGCGGCGTAGGTGTGAACGAGTCGGCGCACCACTCCCACACATTGCCGGCGACGTCGTAGAGGCCGAGCCCGTTTGCGGGATAGGCGCGCACGGGCGACGTGGCGAGCCACCCGTCCTCGCGCGTATTGCGCGTGGGAAACGTGCCCTGCCAGATATTGCACATCCAGTGGCCGTCGGGCGTCAACTCGTCACCCCAGGCGTAGCGCGCACCGGCAAGACCGCCCCGTGCGGCAGCCTCCCACTGCGCCTCGCTGGGCAACGCCCGGCCTGCCCACGCGGCGTAGGCGGCAGCATCCGCCCACGACACATGCACCACGGGATGGTCGGCGAGATCGTCGAGGTCTGACAGCTCACCGAACGGATGCCGCCAGTCGGCTCCCCGCACCCGCAACCACCAGGGCGCTCCTGCTGCGTCGCCGAGCACTCCATCGCGCCGGGCGGCGACGGCGAGATGAAACACTGCCGAATCTCCGTAGCGCTCGGCGTCGGTGACGTAGCCGGTTGCATCTGCGAACCGCGCGAATTGCGCATTGGTCACGGGGGTCTCATCGATGTCGAATGCGGGCAGTTCGACCAGAAGCTGGGGTGCTTCGCCGTCGTAGGGATAGCCCTCTCCGAATGCGTCGCCGAGCAGGTAGCTTCCTGCGGGGATGGGGCGGGTTTCAGCGTCCCGTTCGATCTGATTCACACCGAAAGCTTGACACAGCGTTCGATGTTTCGCTATAACACTAGTTACATATGTGCAACTGCACATAGGGCAAGGAGGCGACATGAAGTTCGAGAACGTTGTGCTGGGGGTGCTGGCAACGCGACCCTTCCACGGCTACGACCTGATGAAGTGGTTCGACCTTGAGGGTCAGTTCATCCGCTCGAACACTCATCACAGCCAGATCTACCGCGAGCTGGCGCGCATGGTGAAGAACGGTCTGGTCGAGTTCGAGATCGATCCCCGCGAGGGCAAGCCCGACGCGAAGGTCTATCGGATCACCGAAATGGGAAAGCAGGTGCTCCTGGCGTGGGTCCGCTCGCCCTACGTGCCGACGAGTCGCTTTCAGGATGCCGACTTCAACACTCGCTTCTCCTTCACCGTCGCTCTCGACCTCGAGGCTGCGCTGACTGTCGTCGAGACAGAACTCTCTTACCGGCGGGCCCAGGTCGCAACCACCCGGGTGCGCAAGCGCGGGGTTGTCGGCGTTCAGCCGATCGAGGGCTTCGACACTAGCCGGTACCAGCGCTACGGCGAGCAGATGCACTACTTCGGTGCAGATTCCGTCGACCGCTGGATGGACTGGCTCGAAAGCATCCGCACCGCCATCGTCGCCGAGCTCGCCACGCTCGACGCCACAACCGACACCGACTCCGAGGAGCGCACCGCATGAGAGCCATCATGGTCATGTTCGACAGCCTGAACCGGAAGATGCTGCCGAACTACGGCGGCGACTGGGTGCACGCCCCGAACTTCGAGCGGCTTGCATCGCGCACCGTCACGTTCGAGAACTGCTACGGCGGGTCGATGCCCTGCATGCCGGCTCGTCGCGAGATGCACACCGGGCGCTACAACTTCCTGCACCGCTCGTGGGGGCCGCTCGAGCCATTCGACGACTCGGTGCCGGCGATGCTGAAGAACGCCGGCGTCCACACGCACCTCGCGACCGACCATCAGCACTACTGGGAGGACGGCGGAGCGACCTACCACAACCGCTTCTCGACGTACGAGTTCTTCCGGGGTCAGGAGGGCGACCCGTGGAAGGGTCAGGTTGCCGACCCCGAGATGCCCGAAGCGGTGGGGATGGCCTCGAAGATCAAGCCAAGACTGTGGCGCCAGGACTGGGTCAACCGCGCTCACCTCCAAGACAAGGCCGTCCACCCGCAGACGCTGACGTTCGACGCCGGCGTGGAGTTCATTGAGACGAATAAGGACGATGACTCCTGGTTCGTTCAGATCGAGACTTTTGACCCGCACGAGCCGTTCTTCAGCTACGCGGAGTACAAGACCCACTACGCGGCGGCCGAGTACGACGGTCCTCACTTCGACTGGCCCGACTACGCCAAGGTCACCGAGACGCCTGAAGCCGTCGAGCACGCCCGTGCCGAGTACGCCGCGCTGCTGACAATGTGCGACGACTCGCTGGGGCGTGTGCTCGACCTCATGGACGAGCACGACATGTGGGACGACACGATGCTCATCGTGTGCACGGACCACGGGTTCATGCTCGGCGAGCACGGCTGGTGGGGCAAGAACGTTCAGCCGTGGTACGACGAGACGATCCACAATCCGCTGTTCGTGTGGGACCCGCGCGCACAGGTCGCGGGTGAGCGCCGTGGCGCGCTCGTGCAGACGATCGACTTCGGTCCCACGCTGCTCGACTTCTTCGGTCTCGAGGCTACGGATGATATGCAGGGCGAATCGCTCGCGACAGTCGTCGCGGACGACACTCCGATCCGCGAGTACGGTGTGTTCGGCATCTTCGGCGGCCACGTCTGCATCACAGACGGGCGCTACGTGTACATGCGCGCGTCGGCGACAGCGGAGAACCAGCCGCTGTCGGAACACACCCTCATGCCGACAGTCATGACGGGATTCTTCCCGCACCAGATGCTCGCTCACGCGCAGCTCGTCGACCCGCTGCCATTCACCAAGGGCCTCAAGGTTCTCAAGACCCCTGCGCAGGCGTGGGTGAGCCCCTTCGCATTCGGCACTCAGATGTTCGACCTTGAGACCGATCCTGAACAGCAGAATCCGCTGCAGGATGCTGAGCTCGAGCTGCATCTGGCGACCGCGTTGCGCGACACCCTTGTGTTATCTGACGCGCCGGCCGAGCAGTTCGTGCGGCTTGGACTCCCGGTATCCGGTCCACTGAGCGACGAGCACCTCCTCGTCGCCCAGCAGTGGCCCATGCTGCAGGCGTCCCTTGCGCCGGCCTCGCGAGGCGAAGACTTCGGTGCCGACGGAGCCGTACTCGAACGTCCGCTCGGCGAGCTTCTGGCGCATGAAGGCACCCGCGCCGTGCTTCTTGAGCGCGCACCCATGCTTACCGGCGGACCCATGGCCGCGATGATCGGCGGCATGACACTGCTACAGATCGCGTCCATGATGGTCGGCCTTCTTCCACGTCCGGTCCTTGCCGGTCTGGCGCGGCTGCTGACCGAAGCATCCGAGCCCTCACCCACCCGATGACAACCCTTCACACCCACAAAGACCACATCACAAAGGAGTGAATGAAATGTCCACCGAAAACACCCCAGCGCCGACCCCGGTCGCGGCGCCAACCGTCACGGCCGCCATCCGCCACGGCAACCTCGACAAGAAGGGCGGCGTTCCCCGCCGCAAGACGAACCTCGTCATCCTCGGCGGCTCCATGGTCGCCGACGGGGGTGAAGGCTCGATGGCAACGACTCTGTTCCCCGTCATCGCCGCAGCCCTCGGCCTCGCGACGAGCGCACTCGGCATCCTCGCTGCCGTGGGCCGCATCGTGGGTGTCGTGGCCGGGCCCTCATGGGTCTTCCTGTCGAGGAAGTACGGACGAAAGCTGATCCTGGCGGTCGCCACAGGCTTCTGGGGTCTTTGGGCGGTCGCCGCCGGGCTTTCGCAAAACTTCACACAGCTGCTGATTCTCTACGGAATCATGGCTGCCGGCACCGCCGCCGCTCACGTGCTCGTCCCGGAGGTGATCGGCGATTCGTTCGAAGACAAGAAACGCGGGCGCGTGGTCGGCTGGGTGTACGGCGGAACAGCCGCCGTCAGCAGCCTCATGGCTCCTCTCATTGGACAGCTCGCCAACATCGAGGACGGTTGGCGGTACGGCTTCTTCTTCTTCGGCGCGATCAACGTGGTCTTCGGCATCCTGATCCTCGCCTTCTACAGGGATCCGGGCACCGGTGGCGGCGAAGCACAGCTCAAGACCTTCACTCAGGCAGAGCGGGACGCCGCGTCCAAGATTACGTGGGCGAAGGTCCGCTCGCTGTTCAAGATCCCCAGCTATGTTGTGCTCCTGGGCAGCCGACTGCTGTCCACCCACCTGCTCCTCGCCACCTTCGGCGTCTTGCTGCTCGTGAACGAGTTCGGCTTCGACGTTGCGGTCGCTGCCGTGGCGATGGCGCCCTTCGGCATTGGCTACCTGGTCGGCACGATGGCCGGGGGAGCACTGTCTGACTGGCTCAACAAGGTCAGCGTCAACTATGGACGCGTCGCAATGCTCCAGGGCGCACAGCTTCTCTTCGCGATCTTCGCCTACTTCACGACCCAGATCGTCTACGGGGGCATCACCCCCTACCTTGTGCTCTTCGGCCTGTGCGGTCTCGCCCAGGGGCTCAACCCCGGCGTCAACCGTCCGCTCGTCATGGCGATCGTCCCGCCGGAGCTTCGCGGTGCGGCCTTCGCGATCTTCGTCTCGATCATCGAATCCGCGGGCTTTGCGATCTGGACGATCACTGCCGGCTTCCTCGCGGACAGGGTCGGCCTGCAGGCGGTCATGATGTGGCTCGTGTGCGGCGTGATGCTGCTCAACGCCGCGTTCCTGACGCTGCTGTACAAGCCGTTCAAGAACGATCGGCTGGCACTGGTTGCCGAGCTTGACGCCCGTCGCGAGCGCATCCTCGAAGCTGAAGCAGAGGCCCAGCGATGATCTCCCCCCGAAAGGAAAAAACGACAATGCAGACCGAAGCCCTCACCCTTACGGAGTCCGCAAGCCTCAGCTCCGGGGGTAGTTTCTGGACGACCAAAGCTGTGGGTGACGTCCCGTCCATCTTCGTCACAGATGGTCCCCACGGACTGCGCAAGCAGATCGGATCGGTCGATCACCTCGGCATCAGCGGCAGCGTTCCTGCGACGTGCTTTCCGCCGCTCGCGGGTCTCGCCCAGAGCTGGGACACCGAGCTGGTCGCGCGAGTCGGCGCCGCGCTCGGCGACGAGTGCCAGGCCGAGAACGTCCAGGTGCTGCTGGGTCCCGGCATCAACATCAAGCGCTCGCCGCTCGGTGGACGCAACTTCGAGTACCTCTCGGAGGATCCGCACGTGTCCGGTGCGCTCGGTGCCGCCTGGGTCTCGGGTCTGCAGAGCCGCGGTGTCGGTGCGTCCCTCAAGCACTACGCACTGAACAACCAAGAGTATGACCGCATGCGGGCGAGTTCCGATGTCGACCCGCGTCCCCTGCGCGAGGTCTACCTGCGGGGCTTCCGCCGTGTTGTCGAAGACACACAGCCCTGGACGGTCATGTGCTCCTACAACCGCGTCAACGGTGTCCAGGTCTCGGAGGACCCGTTCTTGCTCACGCAGGTTCTGCGCGATGAGTGGGGCTACGACGGTGTCGTCGTGTCCGACTGGGGTGCCGTGCGAGATCGTGTCGCGGCTGTCGCTGCCGGGCTCGACCTGACGATGCCGTACGACGGGGGCGCTTCCGACGCCGAGCTCGTCGCCGCGGTAGAAGCGGGGGAGATTGATCGCGCACTCGTCGATCTCGCCGCCTCCCGTGTCGAAGCGCTGGCGCGCAAAGCGACGGCCGCCGCGATGACAGGGGTGACCTACGATCGCGATGAGCACCACGCCCTCGCTCGCGAGGCTGCGGCCCGGTCGATCGTGCTGCTGAAGAACGACGCAGACGTGCTCCCACTCGAACCGGCAGGGTCGATTGCGGTCATCGGTGCTTTCGCTGAGAGCCCTCGCTACCAGGGCGGCGGAAGCTCGCACGTCACCGCTACGCGGGTCGACGTCCCGTTCGAGGAAATTTGGGTCGCCGCCCCCCACGCTGAGGTCAGCTTCGCGGCCGGCTTCACCGTGGACGGAAGCGGCACGCAGTCTGCGCTGGTGGCGGAAGCAGCGGATGCTGCGGCATCCGCCGATGTCGCCATCGTGTTCCTCGGCCTGGACGCCCGGCAGGAATCCGAAGGCTTTGACAGGGAGAACATCGATCTTCCGGTCGAGCAGTTGGAGATGCTGCGAGTGGTCACGGATGCGCAGCCGAACACGGTCGTCGTGCTCTCGCATGGCGGTGTGCTCGACCTGCGTGAGGTGGCGGCGCGTGTGCCGGCCATTCTGGACGGCAACCTGCTAGGCCAGGCGGGCGGAGGCGCGATCGCAGACGTGCTTTTCGGAGTTGTGTCTCCCTCCGGCAAGCTCACCGAGACCGTGCCGCTGCGGATGCAGGACACTCCCGCGTACTTGGACTTCCCGGGCGAGCACATGCACGTCCGCTACGCCGAGGGCCTCCACGTCGGGTACCGCTGGTACGACGCTCGCGACCTCGAGGTCACCTTTCCGTTCGGCCACGGATTGTCGTACACGACCTTCGAGTACGGTGCCGCTTCCGCGCGCGCGGAGGGCGATGGGATCGTGGTCAGCCTCGAGGTGACCAATAGCGGGCAGCGCTCGGGCCGCGAGGTCGTGCAGGCCTACGTCTCAGTGCCGGAGTCGGCACAGGTGCGCGTGCCGCGCGCACTCGCGGGCTTCGCGAGTGTCGAGCTCGAGGTAGGCGAGAGTCGGACTGTCGACATTCACCTCGATCGACGCGACCTCGAGTACTGGGACATCCGCCTTGATCGCTTCGTCCTCGAGTCAGGTCGATACGTCGTCTCTCTGGGTTCGTCCAGCCGCGATCTGCGTGCCGTGGTCGAGGTCGAGGTCTCGGGCGACGAAGTGTCGTTCCCGCTGACCCTCGAGTCGACGATGGGCGAGGTCATGGCTAACCCGATCGCGGCCGCGATGATCACTCAGGCGATGCCGATGCCCGCGCTCCCCGAGGGCGATGCGATGGGAACCGACATGGCACGCATGATGGCGAGCATCCCCGTCGAACGCTTGCTCTCGTTGGGCGGAGGAGCGGCCACGCGCGAGCAGCTCGAACAGCTCCTCGCCGTCGCGAACGCGAGCTGACAGACGCGGACAGACGAACGGCGCAGGGCGACGAATCGCCCTGCGCCGTTCGCTATTCCGCTGCCGCGCTTCGAATGTCGACGTGGGCGACCTGCTTTGGCCGCTGTGGTCGAGTGCTGAGCGTGGAATAGTCGAAGAACCATCCCGGACTCGAAGGATCAACGATTCCCATGCAGAACAAGCCTGTCTCCCCCGCGATCGAGGCGCAGAATGCTGCGCTTCTGGCGACGCTGCCGTTCGATGATACGCAGGACTTCGAGGACGCCGACCGCGGTTTCATCGCGGCGCTCGAACCAGCCGTTCTGACGCGTGACGACGGTCGTGTGATCTGGGACAACGACGGCTACTCGTTTTTGCAGGGAGATGCTCCGACTTCTGTGAACCCGAGCCTGTGGCGCCAGTCGAAGCTGGGCGCGAAGCAGGGGCTGTACGAGGTCGTCGAGGGCATCTACCAGGTACGCGGACTCGATCTCTCCAACATCACGTTCGTCGAGGGCGATACTGGGGTCATCGTCATCGACCCGCTGATTTCCACGGAGACTGCCGCGGCGGCGCTGAGCCTCTACCGAGAGCATCGCGGTGACAGGTCGGTGGTCGCGGTGATCTACACGCACAGCCATGTCGACCACTTCGGCGGCGTGTTCGGCGTCACCAACGAAGCGGATGCCGCGTCCGGCAAGGTGCAGATCATCGCGCCGGAGGGATTCACCAGCCACGCGGTCGAGGAGAACGTGTATGCGGGAACGGCGATGGCACGCCGCGCGGGCTATATGTACGGCGCGGCACTGGCACGCGGACCGCACGGTCAAGTCGGTGCGGGGCTGGGCCAGACCACCTCCAGCGGCGAAGTCGGGCTGATCGTCCCCAACGTCGAGATCGCCAAGACGGGCGAGACGCTGACCGTCGACGGTGTCGAGATCGAGTTCCAGATGGCGCCAGGAACCGAAGCACCGGCTGAGATGCACTTCTACTTCCCTCGATTTCGCGCGCTGTGCATGGCAGAGAATGCCACCCACACGCTGCACAACCTTCTGACCCTGCGCGGTGCGCTGGTGCGTGACCCGCACGTGTGGTCGCAGTACCTCACGGAGGCGATCGACACCTTCGGGGAACGCACCGATGTCGCCTTCGCCTCGCACCATTGGCCGACTTGGACAAGTGAGCGCGTCGTCGAGTTCCTCGCGATCCAGCGTGATCTGTATGCCTACCTGCACGACCAGACGCTGCGTCTGATCAACCAGGGCTACCAGGGCGCTGAGATCGCCGAGTCTCTCGAGCTCCCGCCGGCTCTGGAGAACGCCTGGAGCACGCACGGGTACTACGGTTCGGTCAGCCACAACCTGAAGGCGATCTACCAGCGCTACATGGGCTGGTTCGACGCCAACCCCGGCCGCCTCTGGCCGCACCCACCCGCCGAACAGGCCAAGCGTTACGTCGACGCGATCGGGGGCCTTGATCGTGTGGTCGAGCTCGCCCAGACCGCATTCGATGACGGCGACTTCCGCTGGGCCGCGACACTCCTCGACAACGCGATCTTCACCGACGAGAATCACGCGGCCGCCCGGGAGCTCTACGCCGACACCCTGGAACAACTGGGCTACGGTGCCGAAAACGGCACCTGGCGCAATTTCTTCCTCTCCGGCGCGACCGAGCTGCGCGACGGCAACTTCGGAACCCCCACTGTGACGGCGGCCCCCGCCATCGTTGCTCAGCTGACGCCGGAGCAGCTGTTCGATTCGCTCGCGATCTCGGTGAACGGGCCGAAGGCGTGGGATCTCACGATCGACATCGACGTGACGTTGACCGACCTCGAGGTGAACTACCGGCTCACGCTTCACAATGGCGTGCTGATCTACCGCCAGCGTGACATCCTCGATGAGCCCGACGTGACCCTGACCCTGACGAAGGCGCGTCTGATTGCCGTAGCCGGTGGTGACCTGACGAGCCCCGGACTGGAGCTCAGCGGGGACACTGGCGCACTTGGGGCGCTCCTGGGAGTCCTTGACCAGGGAGACACGGCGTTCAACATCGTCACACCCTAGAACGAGTCAGTCTGTCGCGCCGACGCGTCGGAATCGCAGCCTATGCCGTCGTCCGCTCGACCGGCCCGAGATGAGTGCCCTGAACGTGCTCCACCTCTTCGAGGGGATCGAACGGCCGTAGGCATCGCCAGGCAAAACAGCTGAGAAGGGACTGCCGATGTGCTGATGCAGATTTGTCACCGATGTCCTGATACTTCACAATCACGCGGTGAGCGGAGACCGTCACGCCGTGGGTAAAC
This sequence comes from Microbacterium sp. NPDC077184, assembly GCF_040687055.1. Classification (NCBI taxonomy): domain Bacteria; kingdom Bacillati; phylum Actinomycetota; class Actinomycetes; order Micrococcales; family Microbacteriaceae; genus Microbacterium; species Microbacterium sp. NPDC077184. Next base: position 311 of record NZ_JBFBMM010000011.1, on the reverse strand, counting down.
GCGTGAGAAAGAACGTGTCGCATTCGGTGGCGGTGAGTACATCCAAGAAAGGTCGACACCCGCGCGAGTACGGGGGAACACCGCTCTGCACAGCGGGGAAAGGTCACTGGATGTGAGTTCAAATCCCACCGTCACCGCCAAATGATGAACGTTGAAACCCCTGGTAAGCGGTAGCTTGCTGGGGGTTTCTACGTTCTCGCCCTTTGCCCTGCTAGCTGTACCCGGCCATGAGGTTGGTGGCGTTTCCGGTCTTGTGAAAGGGGAGAACCTCCGGGCTTAGTGGAGATGTCTGACGTCTTCACGAACTCGGA
>NZ_JBFBMM010000010.1:0-140167 GCF_040687055.1 Microbacterium sp. NPDC077184 | reverse complement strand
TGCGTCGCAACGTCTCGATCTGGGTGCGACTGGTGAGGTCGGCGATCGGCTTGTCGATGTCCCACGTCGGCGTGTCTTCGCCGCCGGGACCGTCTCGCGCTACTCCTCGATCGCGTTCGAGGGGATCGCCGAGATGGTCCGGCACGCGACCGGGGAGTCCTGGGACGCCCAGCTCACCCGGTGGGCGTCGGCGATCGGCGCGGACGGGCTGACGCTCGACGAGGCATCCGATCCGCACGCGGTGACGGATGCCGCGGCCGAGGGCGTCGACATGGCGCGCCTCGCCGCCCTCCGGCATCCGGGAGCCGGGCTGATGGGCCGGGCGGAGGACCTGCTGGCCGTCGCCTCGGCGCTCTTGCGCGACCGCGGCGAGATCGTCGCGCCCGCGACGGCGGCGATGATGCGCCGACCGCTGACCACCGACATCCCGCGGCTCGAGCCGTACCCGGCCGAGCGCGGGCAGGACTGGGGCTTCACCTGGAACCTGCGTTCACGGGCTCCAGGTCTCATCGACACCGACGTCTACGGGCACGGCGGCTGGTCGGGCACGGAGCTGTGGATCCACCCCGGCGCGGACGTCGCCTGGGTGCTGCTGACGAACCGCGTCCGGCGGCCCGGCGTCGACCCCGACGAACTCGACAACGCCGTCGTCTCCGCCCCCTGACCCCCTTGACCGCGAGACTGCATCCTCCGGTCGAGACAGCACGCGGCGCGCGCAGTCTCGACGGGGAGATGCAGTTTCGCGGCCAGGAGAGGGCTCAGCGAACCCATAAGAAGTCTCGACGCAGAGACGGTGACAGCGGGGATATTGCTAGATAATCTAGCGAAATGCAGAGTTCGGGTAGCCGCCGGTGGGCGGGTCTGGTCTTCATCAGCATCGCGGTGTCGCTCATCATCGTCGACTCCACGATCGTCAACGTCGCGATCCCCGCGATCGTCGACGACCTCGGCATCACCTCGACCGAGGTTCAGTGGGTGCAGGAGGCCTACACCCTCGTCTTCGCCTCGCTCCTGCTGATCTTCGGCTCGCTCGCCGACCGCTTCGGCAGGCGCCGCATCATGCTCATCGGCGTCGTGCTGTTCGTGGTGTCCTCGGTCGCCGCCGCCCTCGCGCCCACCGGCGACTTCCTGATCGCCGCGCGCCTGGTCCAGGGCGTGGGCGGCGCGATGATCCTGCCCACCACGCTGTCCCTCATCAACGCGACCTTCCGCGGCCGCGAGCGCGGCATCGCCTTCGCCGTCTGGGGGTCGACCATCGGCGGCATGGCGGCGGTCGGTCCCCTCCTCGGCGGGTGGCTGACGACCGCGTTCTCGTGGCGCTGGGCGTTCGGGATCAACATCCCGCTCGGCATCCTGATCATCATCGGAGTCCTGCTGACGGTGAGCGAGTCGCGGGACGCGCACGCGAAGTCCATCGACATCGTCGGCGGCCTCCTGTCGTTCGTCACCTTCGGGGCGCTGGTGTTCGGCCTCATCGAGGGGCGGACGCTCGGCTGGTGGCAGTCCACCGGCGACTTCACCCTCGGCGAGTGGACCTGGCCCTTCGCGCTCTCCCCCGTGCCGATCGCTCTCGCCGTCGCCGTCCTCGCCGCCGTGGCGTTCGTGGCGTGGGGGCTGCGGCGCGAACGCGCGGGCCGGTCGAGCCTGCTGTCGTTCGGGCTGTTCCGCATCGGCACGTTCCGCAACGGCAACATCGCCGCCCTCGTCGTCTCGCTCGGCGAGTTCGGCATCATCCTCTCGCTGCCGCTGTGGCTGCAGTTCGTCCTCGGCTTCGACGCCCTCCAGACCGGGCTGATCCTGCTGGCACTCGCGGTCGGGTCGTTCTTCGCCAGCGGCGCCGCGGGGGCGGCGAGCGGTCGGATTCCGGCGGTGTGGGTCGTGCGCGCGGGGCTGATCGCCGAGATCATCGGTGTCCTGTGGGTGGCGTTCGTCATCGCCCCGGATGCCGCGTGGGGCTGGCTCGTGCCCGCCCTGTTCGTCTACGGGTTCGGCGTGGGTCTCGCGACGGCGCAGCTCACCGGGGTCATCCTCGTCGATGTGCCGGTCGAGCAGAGCGGGCAGGGCTCGGGGACGCAGTCCACCGCGCGGCAGATCGGCTCGGCTCTCGGCATCGCGATCCTCGGCACGGTCCTGTTCACGAGCACCGCCGGTGTGCTGACGTCGTCGCTGAACGACCAGGGCGTTCCCGCGGCGCAGGTCGACCAGGTCGTCTCCCAGGTCGTGGACAGCGCGGGAGGTGCGATCGCCGGCCTCGAGCAGTCGCCCGACAGCGCGCCGCTCGCGGATGCCGCGAAGACAGCGTTCTCGGACGGCACGCGCTGGGCCGCCTTCACCGCCGCGGGCTTCCTCGCCGTCGGTCTGGCTGCGACCCTCGCCCTCCCCGCCCGCCGCCCCGAGGAGGACGTCGACGCCCCGGCATCCGCCGCCACCCCCTGACGTCGAGACTGCATCCTCCCGTCGAAACTGCGTGCGCGGCGTGCAGTCTCGACCGGAGGATGCAGTCTCGCGGTCAGGGAAGGGCGGGCTACGGTCGGGGGATGGAGACCGCGCGGCACACCTTCCACCAGACCAGCGTCATCGCCGCGCTGCTGGACGGCGTCCTCGACGGCGACACCACGGTGGGCACCCTTCGCGAGCGCGGCGACTTCGGGCTCGGCACCTTCGACGCCCTCGACGGGGAGATGGTGCTGCTCGACGGGACGTGCTTCCGCCTCCGCGAGGACGGCTCCGCCGACGAGGCGACGGATGCCGCCCGCACGCCGTTCGCGGTCGTCACCCGTTTCGTCGCCCATCGTGAGCTCGAGGTCACCGCGCCGACGACGCGGGCGGAGCTCACCGCGAGGATCGACGCGACGCTCGGCTCGACGAACTACCTCTACGCCGTGCGCGTGGACGGGACGTTCTCCCGCGTGCGCGTCCGGGCGGTCGCGGCGCAGCAGCACCCCTACCCACGCCTGGACGTGGCCACCGAACACGAGAGCATCGCGGAGTTCGCCGACGTCGAGGGCACCGTGGTGGGGTTCCGCACTCCGGCGTTCGAACGCGGTGTCTCCGTTCCCGGGTATCACGCGCACTTCCTGCGCGCCGATCGCACCGGCGGCGGGCACGTCCAGGACTACGTCCTCGACCGTGGCCGCGTCGCCGTCTGCGTCGGGACCGACCTGCACCTCGAGCTCCCCCGCACCGCCGCGTTCGCCGACGCCGACCTCGACCCCGACGACCTCGACACCCGCGTCACCACCGCCGAGTCCTGACCCCTGACCCCCGCGCCCTCTGACGCCGAGACTGCATCCTCCCGCCGAGACTGCACGCGCCGCACGCAGTTTCGACCGGAGGATGCAGTCTCGCGGTCACCGGAGCCGGGGGCGGGGGCCGGGTCAGGCGCGGCGGGCGGCGACGGCGACGACGTGCCCGCCGCGCATCGCGACACCCCGCACCGAGTCCCGTTCGGCAACCGGGCGCACGAATCTCCATGGACGCAGACGGATGTCGGCACCGCCGAACGCGCAGGCGAGCCGTGCCAGCGGCGAGAAGATCCGCCACACGCCCACGGGCGGCTGCATATCGACCACGAGCAGTCCACCCCCGGAGCACACGAGTCCCGCCGCCCGGGTCCACGCCTCTTCGGCGCCGCCCCGCATGACGCTGAGCGCGTACGTCGTCACGAGGGCATCGGCACGGTCGCGCCCGGTCTGCTCCGCGATCACGCCCGCGAGGGCGTGGACGTCCAACTCCGCGGCATCCGCCTCCACCAGGACGACCTCGCACGGCAGCCACTGCGCCCGGCGCCGCGCCTGAGCGAGCATGTCGCCGCTGCGGTCCACGCCGACGATGAGCCCTTCGGGTCCGACCGCCCGCGCGAGGAGCGGGAAGTTCAGCCCCGTCCCGCAGCCGAGGTCGATCACGACGTCGCCGGGCGAGAGGTCGAGCATCCCGATCCCGACGCGTCGGCCTACTCCGTACACGACCCGCTCGCCCGAGAGCACGTCGTACCACCGCGCACCGACGCCGTACCTGCGGAACACCCTCGTCATCTGCGTCTCCTGTTCGCTGAGCCGACCCGCCGGCCCGGTCCCGCGCCTAGTCTGAGGCGGTGACCGCACCCCTCCGCCGTTCCGCCTCGGCTCGTCGTCCCGCCCGCATCCTGACCGCCGCCCAGGCCCGAGGCGACTGGGACGTCGTGGTCGTCGGTGCCGGCAGCGCAGGTCTCGTCGCCTCGCGCACCGCGGCCTCCCTCGGTGCCCGGACGCTCATCATCGAGGCCGACCGCTTCGGCGGCGAGTGCCTGTACACCGGATGCGTGCCCTCGAAGGCGCTGATCGCCGCGGCGCACGCCGCGCACACCGCGCGGACGGCGCACCGCCACGGCGTCGACGTCGCCGACGTGGCGGTCGACTTCGCGCGCGTCATGGCTCACGTCCGCGCCGCGATCACGACGATCGAACCCGTCGATTCGCCCGATGCCCTCGTCGCCAAGGGCGTCTCGGTCCTCCGCGGCCGAGCGCGCCTGACCGGCCCGCAGACGCTCGTCGTCGACGGCGTCGAGATCCGTTTCCGCGACGCGATCCTCGCCACCGGGAGCACCGCGATCCTCCCCGACGTCCCCGGCGCCGACGACGTCGACGTGCTCACCAACGACACGTTCTGGGACCTCGACACCCTGCCCGGCACCCTCCTCGTCCAGGGCGGCGGTCCGATCGGCTGCGAGATCGCGCAGGCGATGGCCCGGCTCGGCAGCAGGGTCGTTCTCGTGCACCGCGGCGAGCGCCTGCTCCCCCGGGAGGATGCCGCGGCCGGCGACGTGATCCGCGCGGCGTTGGAGGCCGACGGGGTGGACGTCCGCCTCGGCACCTCCGTCGAGAGGATGGCGGCGGCCGAACACCCCGGATCCGGCGAGGCGACGCTCACCGACGGCACCTCCGTCCGCTTCGACCGCACCCTCGTCGCCGCCGGTCGTCGCGCCCGCGTCGACGGCCTGGGCCTCGACGCCGCGGGCGTGGTTGTCACCGCGCGCGGCGACATCGCCGTCGACGACACTCTCGCAACGTCGAACCCGCGCATCCGGGCGGTCGGCGACGTGACGCCGCTCCCCCGCTTCACCCACACCGCCGGGTACTTCGGCAGCGTCGCCGCCTCCAATGCCGCGCTCGGCCTCTCCCGCCGTGCCGACGGCGACGGCGTTCCCCGCGTGACCTTCACCGCCCCCGAGGTCGGCGCAATCGGGGTCTCCCCCGACGACGCCCGGACCCGCGGCTGGACCGTCGTCACCCAGGCGCACCATGACCTCGACCGGGCTATCGCCGACGACGAGACCACCGGCAGCACCACCCTCGTGGCCGACCCGCGGGGACGCCTGCGGGGCGCCCTGGTGATCGGCCCCCGCGCCGGGGAGGTGCTGGGGGAACTGACGACCGCGATCGGTGCGAAGCTCACCCTCCGCGACCTCGCGTCGACCATGCACGCCTACCCGACCTACGCCGACGGCGCGTGGAACGCGTCCGTGCAGTCCGCGCAGAAGGCTCTGTCCGGCGGTGCGGTGGCCTTCGGCATCCGCCTTCTCCGCCGTTGGCACGGTCGCCGGCACGCGCTCCCTCACCGCAGCGCCCGGTAGCCGACGACGATCCGCTGGGTGGCGCTGAGGGCGACGATCACCGCCCATACCACGGCGATCTGCGGTGCCCAGAACGGCAGCACGAGCCAGAGGGCATGCACGGCGATCGTTTCGGTCGCCTCGGCGAGCCCGCCGAGGAACGACAGCGAACGCCCGTCGTCGATCCGCCGGTCGGCGCGCTCGGCGATCGACGAGAACGCCAGGAACGCGGTGCCGTTGACGTAGTACGCGAAGAGGACGAGGAGGAACGGCCACCAGGGCGCATCGAAGGCTGCGTGCGCGCCGATCGCGACGCCCACGACCGTCGCGCCGTACACGACGAAGTCGGCCGCGATGTCGAGGAATCCGCCCGCGTGCGTTCCCCCTGCCGAGCCGCCGACGGATGCCGCACGCCGACGCGCCAGCGAGCCGTCGAGGCCGTCGAGCACCCGCGACACCAGCCACAGCACGACCGCAACGGCCCACCACTGCAGGGCGGCGGTCGCGGCGGATCCCAACCCGAGGATGAGGCCGGCGACCGTCAGCCGATCGGGGGTGATCCACGTCCGGTCGATGCGCGCGGTCACCGTGTCGAGCGGACCGGCGAGCAGCGGTCGCAGGCGGGTGTCAAGCACGGTCGTCTCCCGGGTCGGTGTCGAGAAGTTGTTCGGAGCGGGCATCGGGTTCGGATGCCGCGTTCCGCACCGAGGCGGACCGGCGCCGTCGCCCGATCACGACTGCCGCGAGCGCCCCGAGGAGGATGAGGATGCCGAGCGCGCCGAGGGCGACCCAGAAGAGCGGGCCGGTCTCGACGCCGAACGCGCCGAGCGCGACGTAGGCGGCGGTTCCGGGGACGATGCCGATCGCCGTCGCCGCGGCGTACCGGAGGAAGGGCACCCCCGTGAGCCCGGAGGCGTAGTTCAGGGCCGTGAACGGCACGAGCGGCACGAGACGGAGACCGAGGATCGCGGTGAACCCCCGCCGCGAGAAGAGGTCGTCGACCGCGGCGGCGCGGCGTCCGATCAGGCGGGCGACGGCATCCCTCCCGAGGAGTCGGGCGAGGGCGAAGGCGAGCCCCGCGCCGAGCAGCGCACCGGCGTACACGGCGATGACCGCGACGCCGAATCCCCACACCACACCCGCGGCGATGCTGAGGACGTTCTTCGGCAGCGGGCTCAGCGTGAGGAGCCCGTAGACGACCGCGAAGACGAGCGGCCCGGCCCACCCGAATGCGGCGAAGTTCGCACGGATCCCGTCGATGTCCAGCGGCGGGAGCAGCCACCCAACCGAAAGGGCCACGGCGACGAATACGAGCAGAACGATCACCCGCACACGCGTCGCGCGTGGGAGTCGAGAGCCGGTCGGGGCGACCATGTCCTGCCTTCTCTCGAGATCGATGGTTTCGCTCACCCTAACCGCCGGAGATCCCTGAAAGGATCACACCCATGCCCTTCGCACCCTCGGCCGCTTCGCGCGCGCCCGCGCCGCGTCGCGCCGCGCGCCGCGCCGTCGTCGTCTCCCTGACCGCATCCGTCCTCGCCCTCGCCGGCTGCGCCGCACCCGCGGCCCCGGCACCGGATCTCCCCGAGACGTGGGATGCCGTGCTCGAGGAGGCCGACGGCCAGACCGTGCAGCTGTGGATGTATGGCGGCGACGACCAGGGGAACGCCTACATCGACGACGTCCTCGCCCCGGCGGTCGCCGAGCACGGCGTGACCCTCGAGCGCGCGCCGGTCACCGACACCCGCGATGCGCTGAACCGCGTCTTCACCGAGATCCAGGCCGGACGCGACGATGGCACGGTCGACCTCATCTGGGTCAACGGCGACAACTTCCGCACCGGCCGCGAAGCGAACGCGTGGCTCTGCGACTGGACGTCGCTGCTTCCGAACATGGCGCTCACCGATCCGGACGACCCGCTCCTGCTCAACGACTTCGGCACGAGCGTCGACGGCTGCGAGGCGCCCTGGCACAAGGCGCAGTTCACCCTCGTCTACAACGAGGACGCGATCGCCGACCCGCCCGAGACGATGGCCGAGGTGCTGGAGTGGGTTGAGGCCAACCCCGGCCGCTTCACCTACCCCGCCCCGCCGGACTTCACCGGGTCGGTCTTCGTCCGCGAGGTGCTCGCGAGCGTCTCCGGCGGCGCCGACGAGGTGCCGCTGGAGTACTCCGAGGAGGCCTTCGACGAGCTGACTCCCGCCCTTTACGACCGTCTCGCCGAGCTCGCGCCGTCCCTGTGGCGCGGCGGAGACACCTACCCGGCCAACGAGGCCGAGCTCGGTCAGCTCTTCGCCGATCGCCAGGTCGACATGATGATGACCTACGGCCCCGCCACACTCACCGGCCTCGTCGCCGAAGGCACCTATCCGGAGGGCACCCGCGTGCTGACGCTCGAGGACGGCACCGTCGGCAACGCCAGCTTCCTGGGCCTCCCGGCCAACTCCGACGCCGTCGCCGGTGCGATGGTCGTCGCGAACGAGGCGTTGTCCGCCGAACAGCAGGCGGCGAAGGCCCAGCCGGACGTGTGGGGCCAGTTCACGGTGCTCGACCTGGATCTGCTCGACGCCGAGGGACGCGCCCTGTTCGAGGCGCTCCCCTCCTCGCCCGTCGTCCCGCCCTACGACGTCCTCTCCGAGAACGCTCACGCGGAGCTCGCCGCCGAATGGGTCCCCGCCCTCGATGAGGGATGGCGCACCGAAGTCCTCGGACGGTGACGTTCGCCCCGCCCGCCCGCCGCGCCGCGCAGTCGGCCCGTGAGCGGCGCACCGGCGCGCTCCTGGTTCTCCCGGCGGTCGCGCTCACCGTCCTCGTGGTCGGCGGCGGGCTCGGGGCGACGGTTCTGCAGAGCCTCGGGCTCCTCCCGATCGTCGGGGCCCCCTCGTTCTCGTTCGACGCCTTCACCGCCGATCCGGATTCCGTCTGGGACGCCGTCGGGGTGTCGCTGTGGGTGGCGACCGCCTCGACGCTGATCGCCGCGGTCGTCGGCACGGCGGCGGCGATGGTGATCGTCTCCGGACGCGGAGGCGCGCGACTCGTCGCCGCCCTCGGCGCCGCCACCGTGACCGTCCCGCACCTCATCGGCGCGGCGACGATCGGACTCCTGCTGGCGGATGCCGGCGTCCTCTCGCGTCTGCTCGGCATCCCTCCCGAATCCTGGCCCGCGTTCGTCGGCGGTCCGCTGTGGGCGGCGGCCATCGCCGAGTTCGCCTGGAAGGAATCAGCGTTCATCGCCGTGGTCGTCACCGGCACCCTCGCGACCCGCGTCGCGCAGTACGACGAGAGCGCGGCGCTCCTCGGAGCCGGGCGCCGCCAGCGGTTCCTCCGCGTCTTCCTGCCGCTCACCGCGCCCGCCCTGCTGATCACCTCGGCGATCAGCTTCGTCTTCGCCCTCGCCTCGTACGAGGTGTCGTGGCTGCTCGGGCGGACCTACCCCGAGCCCCTTCCGGTGCTGGCCGTCCGCCTGTTCCAGGGCGTCTCGCTGGACTCGCGACCCGAAGCCGCCGCCGTGGCCGTGATCACCGCGGCGATCGCCCTCGGCGTCGTCGCCCTCACGTTCGCCGCCCTCCGTCGGACGGCGGCATGGCGATGACCGTCGCCGTGCCCCCGGTGGCGGGCCGCACCTCCGCCCTCACCGTCTCCCGCGGCGGCGGACGCGTCGCCCGGGTGATCGTGACCGCGGCCCTCGTCGTGTGGTTCGCCCTCCCCTTCCTCCCGCTCCTGATGTGGTCGGGTGCCAATCAGTGGTCCTTCCCCTCCCCGGTGCCGACGGCGTGGGGCGCGCGCGGAGTGAACGGTGCGATCGGCTTCGGCGCCGCCCCGGCGATGGCGACCTCGCTCGTGCTCTCGCTCGCCGTGGCCGCCATCGCGACGCCCCTCGGCGGCCTGGCCGCCCGGGCCCTCACCCTCGGCGCCGTTCCCTTCCCGCGGACCGTCGCCGTCATCCTGCTCTCCCCCGTCGCCCTCCCGCCGATCGCCGCCGTCCTCGGCGTGAACATCGTGCTCCTGCGCTCCTATGTCCCCCCGGTCCTCGGCACCGTCCTCGTCCTCGTCGTCCTCGCCCTCCCGTACACCGCGTTCGTCATGCGGGCCGCCTACGGCGCGTACGACATCCGTTACGAGGAGAACGCGCGCCTCCTCGGGGCCGGACGCCTGCAGACCTTCCTGGGCGTGCAGCTGCCGCTGCTCGCTCCCGCGCTCGCCCGCGCGGCGTTCCTCGCTTTCCTCGTCGCGTGGAGCGACTACCTCGTCACCGTCATCGTCGGCGGCGGCACGCTGGTGACGCTCCCCGTCGTGGTGGCGGGGGCCGCGTCCGCCGTCGGCAACGACGCCGCCGTCGCGGTGATGTCGCTCGCCGCGATCGTCCCGCCCCTCGCCCTGCTCGTCGCCACCCTGTGGCTCGGTCGTCGGCCCGCCCGGCGGTCAGGAGGTTCGACATGACCGCATCCCTCGCCGTGGACGGCATCGGGAAGACCTTCGGGGATGCCCCCGCGCTGCGCGATCTCTCGCTGCGCGTCGAGCGGGGTTCGTGCACCGCGATCCTCGGGCCGAGCGGGTCCGGCAAGAGCACCATCCTGCGGGTGATCGCGGGGCTGGAGAGCCCCGATACCGGACGCGTCCTCATCGACGGCCGTGACATGGCCTCCGTTCCCGCCGAACGCCGCGGCGTCGGTCTGGTCTTCCAGAAGGCGCTCCTCTTCCCGCATCTCGACGTCCGCGACAACGTCGCCTTCTCCGCCCGGGTCTCCGGGGTTCCCCGCCGCGCGGCACGAGAGCGCGCCGAGCGCTACCTCGAGCTGGTGCACCTTTCCGGCTTCGGCGCGCGAAGGGTCGGCGAGCTCTCCGGCGGCCAGGAGCAGCGCGTCGCGATCGCACGGGCCCTGGCGGCCGAGCCGGCCGTGCTGCTCCTCGACGAGCCGTTCAGCGCGCTCGACGGGGCGCTCCGAGCCGACATGCACGCCCTCATCGACGATCTCCGCGCGGATGTCGGACCGACCATCGTGCTGGTCACGCACGACCGCGAGGAGGCGTCTCGGGTGGCCGATCGGATCGCGGTCGTCGAGCACGGAGAACTCCTGCACGAGGGCACCGTCGCCGAGGCCTACCGCGCGCCGTCCTCGCTCCGGGTCGCCGAACTCATGGGGGGTCGCAACGCCTTCCCGGGCGTCGTCACCGCCGGCGTCCATCGCAGCGCGCTGGGTGTCCTCCCCGTGCCCGACGGCGAGGTGGACGGACCGGCGACGCTGCTCATCCGCCAGGAGGACATCGGCCTCGCGGCCCCGGACGACGACTCCGCATCCCTCGCCGGCACCGTGACGGAGACCTCGGTCGCCGGCGCCCGCACCGCCGTGGCCGTGCGGGTGGGCGACTCGGCGATCGTGCACGCCGAGCTCGCCGGAAGCGCGCGGCTCGGGGCCGGCGATCGCGTGGCCCTCAGCCTTCCGACGGGCGCGATCCACCTCGTCCGCGGCTGAGGCTCGACCGCACGCGGGTCAGGACGCGCGGTCGCCGGTCGCGCGAACCGCGGTCAGCCCCGAGGGGCGCGCGACGACCGCGGGCGATGCGCCCGAGCCGACGAGGGGCAACAGGCGCCGCAGCTCGACGTTCTCCTGCGGGTCGAGCACGCTGTGCTGCACGCACGCGGGAACGAGACGCCCGTCCTCCGGATGCGACATCGCGTACATGCACGAGCCCAGACGCTCCTGCGTCTCCTTCAGCACCGGATCGTCGGCCTCGACGCCCTTCTCCATGAGGTCCCACGCGGGGGCCACCTGGGCGGCATCCATGAAGTTGTGCACCACGAAGGTCTTGAACGACAGCTTCTTCCGACGCGCTGCGCGCAGCATCCGTCGGAGCCCGCCGGCGCGGCGCACGACACGACGCGCGAGGCCGATGAGCGGGGGGATGTCGCCCGGGTGGGCGAGCACCGCGCGGACGACCTTCACCGCGAGGATGCCGCGCGGCACGTCGCCGAAGATCATGCCGCCGTGGTGCGCGAGGAAGCGGTCGCGGGCGGCGATGTCGGCCGGCTCTTCCGGGTCGAGCAGGGGCGCGAACATGCCGTCGACCCGCATCCCGACGGTGGAGCGGTTGCAGCGCGGATCGCCGAACTGCGTCGCCTGCCACGGGAGCTTCTGCCCCGCGCCCTTCTCGATGCGCTCCCAGACCGCGTCGATCGTGACCTCGCCGAAGTCTTCGCGCCAGCGCCGGTCGTCGCCGATGAACGCCGCCGGCTGGAACGACATCATGTCGTAGGGCATCTCGAGGACATCGCGGGTGACCTGCTCGACCTCGGCGACGTTCGACGGGGTGACGGTCATGTTGTGCGCGAGATAGCGGTTCACCCCGTGGTCGCGCTTGAGGTCGACGAACATCTGCGCGAATTTCTCGCGGAACGGGTTCAGCTCCGCCTCGCTGCGGGGCCGGACCGCACCGCGGCGTCCGCGCATGAGGGAGTCGAAATGCGCGGCGAAGGAGACCTTGTCGAATCGGGCCTTGCCGTCGGGACCGAGCACGACGTCGAGGAGGTAGTCGTAGTCGAAGTCGCCGTGGGTCATCGACATCGGCTCGCGTCCGGCGGCACGCATCGCCAGGAGCGCGGCGGCGTGGTCCTCGGCGGGGAGGAGGCTCACCTCGCCGCCGATGAGCTGGGCGTGGGCGCGCGGTCCTCGCTGCTGGCGGAGGAACCGCATCTGCGTCTCGACCTGATCGACGGTGTGGTCGCCGTCGATACGGACCTTGTTGGCGTCCGCCGAGTGGTAGCAGGGTGAACAGGTCAGGTTGCACTTCGGGAAGACGCCGTGCGTGCCCTCGCAGCCGACGGCGCAGCGGCCGAGGAGCTGGTTGTCGGTGCGGGCGTGTGCGGGCAGGTCTGCCCAGCGCTTGTCCAGCGCCGCGCGGGTATCCGGGTGGATGGGTCGTGTCGACAGCTCGAAATCGCGCCAGATCCGTCCGACGTCTATGTCCACCTCTTCGTTCTCGTCGTGTACGGCGTCGCGCGCCTCGGTGTTGTTCGGAGTCCCCCGCGTATCGGTTTCCGCTCCCCTGCCATCGAGACTGCATCCTCCCGCCGAAACAGCACGCGCGGCGCGCAGTCTCGACCGGAAGATGCAGTCTCGCGGTCACGGAGAGGGGACGGGGGCGGCGACGGATGCGGGGGTCAGGCCTCGCGGGTGATCGTGACCTTCACGTGCAGCTGACTCTTGAACGGGCCGGCGTAGACGCCGCGGAGCGGCGGGACGTCGTTGTAGTCGCGACCGCGGCCGACGAGCACGTGGCGGTCGCCGATCTCGATGTTGTTCGTGGGATCGAACCCCTGCCACTCCCCCGCGAAGAACTCGACCCAGGCGTGGGACTCGCCAGTGACCGCGACGCCGACCTCGGCATCCGGCCGCGGGTGGAGGTAGCCCGAGACGTAGCGCGCCGGGATCCCGACCTCGCGGAGCGCGCCGAGGGTGATGTGCGCGATGTCCTGACACACACCCTTGCGCGCCGTCCACGCCTCGCCCGCGGTGGAGTGCACCTCGGTGACGCCGTGGACGTACTCGACGGCGTCACCGATCGCGACGGCGATCGCGTGCGCCGCCTCCCCCGGACGCGAGTGCCGCGCGGCGATGCCGCGGGCGAGATCGGCCACCTCGGGGTGCGGGACGGTGCGGGAGGTCTGTCCCATCTGCTCGACCGTCTCGATCGAGCGCGACGCCTCCTGCGCCAGGTCGTGCCAGGTCACGTCGGCGTGCTCGAGGGGCCGTGGGCGCACCTCCACCAGGGAACGCGCCGTGATCGACAGCGACGAATGCGGCGAGAGCACGTCGAAGGACGCCACACGCGTGCCGAAATAGTCGACGTAGTGGTTGACCGAGGTCTGCGGCTCGATGTCGAGCGACGAATTCAGCACGAACTGGCTGTCGGTCGAGTTCGGCAGCATCCGGGCCTCGTTGTACGACGCCGAGACGTCGCCGGGGTAGGAGAACCCGGTCTGGTGCTCGATGCGCAGTCTCTTCATGAGATCTCTCCGATCCAGCTGGGCTCAGCCTGCGTGGGGAAGAACCGCGAGCGGATCGCCTCGGATGCCTCGCGCGTGACCTTCTGGACCCGCTGCATGTGCTGTGGCAGCTCGCCCAGGATCTCGGATATCGGGCGGTACTCGAGATCGTTGCGGATCTGCCCGAGGGCCCGGAGCACGGTGTTGGAGTGGCCGACCCGATCGGCGCGGGGGTCGATGGCGCTCATGCACTGCTCCGCGTGCTGGATGGAGAAGATGATCGAGCGCGGGAAGAGGCGGTCCAGCAGCAGGAACTCCGCGGCGTTGCGCGCGCTCGGCATTCCGCGGTAGGTGCGCAAGTACGCCTCGTACGCCCCGCAGGAGCGGAGGATCGTGGTCCAGGAGGGCCCGGAGACCTCGGTGAGCGACCGGGTGGCGAGCAGCCGCGCGGTCATGTCGGTGCGCTCGATGCTGCGGCCCAGGGTGAAGAACTGCCACGCCTCGTCCCGGCTCGTGGACGAGTCCACGACACCGACGGCGAGCGCCGTGCGCTCGCGCACCCACTGGAAGAAGTCGTGCACCTTGTCGGGATGCAGTCGTCGCGGCATCCGTGCGCTGGTGGTGTTGAGGGTCTCCCAGAGTTCGGTCGAGACGATCTCGCGCGCACGGCGGGCGTTCTCGCGCGCGGCGGAGAGGGCGTAGGCGATGCTCGCCGCATTCGACCGGTCGACGGCGAGGTGCTGGAGGACGTCTTCGCGCCGAACGGGGATGGAGGCGTCAGGCGCCAGCGCGGAGGAGCCCATGACGCCGAGGAGGGAGCGGCACGCGGTGTCCTCGTCCATCCACGGGTCCTCGAGGAGCAGCTGGAGGTGGACGTCGAGGATGCGCGCGGTGCCGTCGGCACGCTCGATGTAGCGCCCGATCCAGAACAACGACTCGGCGATGCGACTCAGCATGCGTCGTCACCCCCCGCCACATCCTGCGTCGACTGCTGTTGCTGCTGCTCCTGCTGCTCGGTGCGTGACCGAGGCCTGTCCTGCGGCGAGTGAGAGGGAGCGGGCTGGCCGTCGTAGATGATCGGGATCGCGGCGGTCACCGCCGCCTGGTCGGCAACGAGACCCGAGACCCCGTTGCCCTGCCCGTACTCGACGTGCGAGGGAGCCGAACCGCCGACGATCCACGTGTCCTTCGACCCGCCGCCCTGGCTGGAGTTGACCACCAGCTGGTTCTCGGGGAGGGCCACGCGGGTGAGACCGCCGGGGAGGACCCAGATATCGTCGCCGTCGTTCACCGCGAAGGGGCGGAGATCGGCGTGCCGGGGTCGCATGCCGTCCTCGACCAGCGTCGGGATCGTCGACAGCATCACGACAGGTTGCGCGATCCATCCGCGAGGATCGGCGAGGAGACGCTTGCGGAGGCTCTCCAGTTCCGCCGGCGACGCGTCGGGTCCGACCACGAGCCCCTTGCCGCCCGAGCCGTCGACGGGCTTCACGACCAGTTCGTCCAGCCGGTCGAGGACCTCCTCGAGCGCGTTCGGATCCTCCAGGCGCCACGTGTCGACGTTCTTGAGGATCGGCTCCTCGGCGAGGTAGTAGCGGATCAGGTCGGGCACGTACGTGTAGAGGAGCTTGTCGTCGGCGACGCCGTTGCCGACCGCGTTGGCGATCGTGACGTTGCCCAGGCGCGCGGCGAGGAGGAGTCCCGGAGCGCCGAGCATCGAGTCGGCGCGGAACTGCAGCGGGTCGAGGAAGTCGTCGTCGACGCGGCGGTAGATGACGTCCACGCGCTTCGGACCGCGCGTGGTACGCATGAACACCTTGCCGCCGACGCACAGCAGGTCGCGGCCCTCGACCAGTTCCACGCCCATGAGGCGGGCGAGGAGGGTGTGCTCGAAGTACGCGGAGTTGTAGACGCCCGGGGTGAGGACGACGACGTTGGGGTCCTCGATGCCACCGGGAGCCGAGGCCCGGAGCGCCGCCAGGAGCTTGTTCGGGTAGTCGCCGACCGGGCGCACCCGCATCGACACGAAGAGCTCGGGCAGCGTCTGGGCCATCACCCGCCGGTTGGAGATGACGTAGGAGACGCCGGACGGCACCCGCACGTTGTCTTCGAGCACGCGCATCTCGCCGTGCTCGTCGCGGATCAGATCGATCCCGGAGACCTGGATGCGCACCCCGTTGGCCGAGTGGATGCCGGCGGCCTGCCGGTAGAAGTACTGAGACGAGGCGATGAGGCCCGCGGGCAGGATGCCGTCGCGGACGCAGTGCTGGTGCCCGTAGGCGTCGTCGAGGAATGCCTCGAGCGCCTTGACGCGCTGCTTGACACCCGCTTCGACGCGCGACCACTCCTCGTAGGCGATGATCCGCGGAACCGCGTCGAGCGGGAACGGACGCTCCTCGCCGGCGAAGTCGAACGTCACGCCCTGCGCAAGGTAGGAGCTTGCGAGCGAATCGGTGCGGCCGCGCAACTCCTCCTGCGTCATCTGCGCGAGCGCCTGGTAGAGCTCCCGGTAGGCCTCCCGTGAGGGTGCGGGAGCACCGGGATGATCGGGACTGCCGAACATCTCGTCGAACGCCGGGACCCCCGAGGGGGTCTTGCGGGGCGCCACCGTGGAGCCGTAGCCGTCGAACAGATCACCCATGCGAAGACTCTAGTCCGGGGGGTGTTACCGGAGTGTGTCGACCTGCCGGTCGGGGCACCGGTGCGCGAGATGTGCGCACCGGTGCCCCGACAGGTCAGGCGCGTCCGACCTTCCGGCGGACCAGGACCGCTCCGAGGAGGAGGAGCAGGGCCGCGATCATCGCACCGGCGAGTCCGTTCCCGCCGCCGGTGACCGCGAGGTCACCGGAGCCCGAACCCGTGCCGGTACCCGCGCCCGAACCCGTGCCGGGAGTCGAGCCGGGGCCGGATCCGGGGGTGGACCCGTCACCGTCGCCAGGACCGCCGTCCCCGTCGCCCGAACCGCCGTCGCCGTCGCCGTCGCCGTCACCGGGCCCGGGGGTCGGGTCCGAGATCTCGGCGAGCGTCTGCACGCGGTCCACGCTCACCGCACCATCCGCGGCGGCGAACGGAGCGGCATCGGCCGCGGCATCCGTTCCTCCGAGGAGGATCTCGTAGCCGGTCACGGCCGTGCGGCCGAACCCGTCGTCCGCCGCGCCTTCGGGCTGCTCGACCGAGCGGTCGAACGCGTCGAACGGCAGCTGCACGAAGCGCCAGCCGGCCTCGCCGTCGACGAAGCTCGTCTCGAAACGCTCTGCGGTGTCGGGTCCCTGGTACACCCGGATGTAGTCGACCTTCAGCTCCTGCGGGAAGGTCAGCGTGTCGGCGAGCGGGCCGCCGAAGTTGCCGCCCACGGCCATGTTCATGATCAGGAAGAACGGGTGCTCGTACACCCAGTCGCTCGGGGCGACGTCCTCGGGCGTGGCGGTGTGGAAGAGGATCTCCTCGCCGCCGTCCCGCTGGACGTACCAGCGGATCTCGCCCTCTTCCCACTCCACCGAGAACGTCAGCCACTGGCCGCCGAGGTTCTCACCGAAGTCGTACGTGTCGCCGTATGCCTGACCGCCGGAGTAGCCCGGCCCGTGGATGGTGCCGAAGATCTCCTCGGGGAGCTTCCCGACGAACTCCATGATGTCGATCTCGCCGGTGCGCGGCCAGCCGACCTCGCGGAAGTCGTTGCCGAGCGACCAGATCGCCGGCCAGATCCCCGCTTCGCCGTCGGGCATCTGTGCCCGCGCCTCGATGCGCCCGTGCTTGACCTCGAGCTTGTCCTCGGTGACCAGACGCGCGGAGGTGTACTGGCAGTCGCCGTACCAGCACTCGAGGCCCGCCGCGGCCGGATCCTCGACCGCACGGGTCGTGATCACCATGTTGCCCTCGCCGTCGTGCGCGGCGTTGTCGGTCGAGTCAGTGTAGTACTGCAGCTCGTCGTTGCCCCAGCCCCAGCCACCGGTCTCGTACGTCCAGTAGCGGGGATCCGCGGGGGTGCCCGCCGCTGCGTCGAACTCGTCCGACCAGCGCAGTTCCCAGTCCTCGGATGCCGCGGCCACGGGCTCGCCGTCCTGCACGCGCACCGTCACCTCGCCGCCGTCGCCCTGGCCCTGGAACCAGAAGCCCAGACCTTCCTGGTCGCTCATGTCGCGCGGCTCGGCGAACGTCCGGCCGAAGCCCCCCGTGCCGTCACCGTCGACCGAGACGTCGAGGACGTTGTCCCATCGGTTCTGGTCCGCGTAGGCATCGGCATCCGTCTCGGCGATCTCCCGCGTCGACAGCGTGGCGCCGCCGACGGGGTCGAGTCCCGCGGTGCCCTTCTCGAAGTCGTCGATGATGCCCGGGATCGCCGGGTCGGCATCGACGATGCTGACGCGCGCGAGGGCGAGGGGGTTCAGCTCCGCACCGACCGGGTTCGACAGGCGCACGAGGAAGGTCTCGTCGACCTCCGCCTTGCCGTCGGCGATGGTCGGCACCGTGATGGTGGCGTCGCGCTCGCCGGCGGGGATCGTGACGGTTCCCGAGGTGGTGACGTAGTCACGGTCGGCGGTGGCCGACAGGTCCTCGGTCGAGGTGCGGTCGGTCGCCTCCTCCGTGGTGAAGCCGACCGTGACGTCGGCGTCCGATGCCCGCGTCAGGCGCACGGTGACCTCGGCGTCCTCGCCCTCCGCGACGGTGAAGATCGCCCGCGCGGTGTTGATGACGACCGGACGGTTCGCGTCCGACGCCCCCACGAGGGTGATGTCGTCGATGGCGATGTCGGCGGTGACGGCCGGGGAGGTCTGCTCCACGCCGATGCCGTACCCGTGCATCTCGGTCAGGGTCAGCCCGTCATCCGGGGCACCGTTGCCGATGTTCTTCCGCGTGAAGTCCGCGAACGGCAGCTCCACGAACCGCCACCCCGACCAGTCGTCGACGAACCGCACCGAGAACCGCTCGGCGTCATCGACCGTCGAGTCCGGGTTGCGGTTGTCCAGCAGGTCCACGAACATCGGCGCGCCCGAGTTGCTGCCCCGCATCCAGAAACCCACCCCGCGGGCGTCGCTCCAGTCCTGCGTCTGCCACGACGAGCCGTCCTCGGTGAACGTGTCGATCACCACAGCCCACGACGCCGTGTTCATGCCCAGCGCCAGCACATCGTTGTCGGATGCCGCGCCCGGACGACCGGCATCCGCCGACCGTTCGAACGTCGGAACGTTCCCCGCACCCTGCGCCGAGAACCACCCCAACGGCGGCACCGCCGCAGGATCCCCCAACACCAGCTCCGCCTCGAAATCCTCCACGACGTCGGTGAGGAGCGACAGCTCACCCGCAGCGACCTCGTCGTCGTCGCGGATGAGGATCTCGGCGCGTGAGGCTCCGAGCGTGGCGCCGGAGGCGTCACTGAGCACGACCGCGAACGAGCGGTTGCCCCCGGCGACGTCGTCGCCGATCGTCGGAACGGTGATCTGCGCGTCCTGCTCGCCGGCGGCGAGCGTGAGCGTCTCGGCGACGGCGGTGTAGTCCGTCCCGGCGACGGCCGAACCGTCCTCGGTGGACACCGACACGGTCACCTCCGACGCGGATGCCGCGGACAGGCGCACCGGGATGACGGCGTCCTCGCCCTCGGTGACGCTGAGGGAGGTGGTCGTCACGCCGACGCTCGGGGCGACGTCGGCCCCGGCGTAGAGGGAGACCTCGTCGAGCTTGATCGTCGCCTTGCCGCTGACGGCGGGGAAGAGGAGGCCGCGGACGAAATCGAGGTCGAGCGTCCCGTCGGCCGGGGCGCCGGAGTCCTGGAAGTCGGTGCCGTACGAGAACGCCGAGAACGGCAGCTGCACGAGGCGCCACCCGGCAGCAGCGAGCGGGACGTCCACGTCCCACCGGTCGTGCACGGCGGAGGAGCCGCTGACGGCGTCGAGGATCTCGACCTGGATGGTCGCGTCCGCGCCGTCGCTGTGCATCCAGAACTGCACGCCGTCGTAGGCGCTCCAGTCCTGTGCCGGAGCCCCGCCGGTGAACTCGTACCCGATGCCGCCGAAGAACGGGTCGGCCGTCAGATCGAAGCCGTAGGAGAGCACGCGCTCATTGGGCTCGGTGTCCGACCACGATCCGGTCCCGGCCTCCGCCACCGCCTGGATGCCGGCACCGGCAGCGCCCCACTGGATGTGAGTCGAGTCGCCCGCCTCGTAGTCGTACAGGGTCGTGACGGTCCCCTCGGCCGCCGTCGCGGCAGTCGGCACGAGGCCGGCTCCCAGGAGTGAGGCGAGTGCAGCTGCGGCGACCGCGCGCAGCCCGATGATCCTTCGCATCGATTCAGACATCCTCGTCGTGTTCGGTGACCCCGTGCGGCATCGCAGCGTGGGAGCGTTCTCAGAGAGCGCTCCCACGCACCCTAGGCGGGCGTCGCCGGACGTGTCAATGTGTCCGCTCACATCGCCGCGCGCGCTCCCCGAGGTGTCAGGGTTGCCGCACAGACCTTATGGATCTGTGACGTCCGCCCCGCGCCCACGCGCCCGGACGTACGCTGAACCCGTGCCCGAATCCGCCCCGTCGCGCCGAGTCCCGCGCCCCCTCGCCGCCCTCGCGGGCGTGGCGTCTGTGGTGCTCGGCGCGGGCATCGGGGAGGCCGTGGCGGCGCTCGTGGCCCCGGCATCCAGCCCCTTCGCCGCGATCGGCGGCGGGCTCATCGACGCCGCACCGGCATGGGCGAAGGATGCCGCGATCGCCCTGTTCGGCACCGGCGACAAGGTGGCCCTGCTCGTCGGCATCGCCGTTGTGCTCCTCGCCGTCGCCGCTGTCGCCGGCCTGCTCGAGGTGGCGCGCCCACCGTGGGGGCGCGTGCTCTTCGCGGCGATCGGAGTCGCAGGCGCGATCGTGGCCGCCACGCGGCCGGATGCCGGACTTCTGGCCTGGATCCCGTCGGTGATCGCCGCCGCGGTCTCGGCCGGCGCGCTGTGGTTCCTCGCAGGACGACTCCGGCCCGCGGCCGCGGCGACCCCGAGCGCGTCCGACGAGGACCGCTCCCCCGGTCCGTCGCCCGCGCCGGACCGCCGCACGTTCCTCGCGTACAGCGGCGGGGCGGTGACCATCGGCATCCTGGCGGCCTTCGTGGGCGCCATCCGCACCTCCGGCACGGTCGCCGTGGACGCGATCCGCTCGGCGCTGCGCCTTCCCACCCCCGCCGTGGCGGCGCCCCCGGTCCCCGCGGGAGCCGAGCTCGACCTCCCTGGCCTCGCTCGCGTCATCACCCCGAATGACGCGTTCTACCGGATCGACACCGCCCTCGTCGTCCCCGAGATCGATCCGGCCGACTGGAGTCTCCGCATCCACGGCATGGTCGCGCGCGAGATCACGCTGACCTGGGACGAGCTCCTCGCCCTCCCTCTCCGCGAGAGCGTCACCACCCTCGCCTGCGTGTCGAACCCGGTCGGCGGCGACCTGATCGGCAACGCCCGGTGGCTCGGCTATCCGATCCGCGAGCTGCTCGCCCGCGCGGAACCGTCGGCGGATGCCGACATGGTGCTGTCGTGGTCGATCGACGGCTTCAGCGCGTCGACCCCGATCGAGGCGCTCACCGACGAGCGCGAGTCGATCCTCGCCGTGGGGATGAACGGCGAGCCGCTCCCCGTCGAGCACGGCTTCCCGGTGCGGATGGTCGTGCCCGGCCTCTACGGCTACGTCTCGGCGACGAAGTGGGTCACCGAGCTCGAGGTGACGCGGTTCGACCGGAAGCAGGCCTACTGGTCCACGCGCGGCTGGTCCGAGCGCGGACCGGTCAAGCTGCAGTCGCGCATCGACGTCCCCCGCCGCGAGCAGGGCCTCCGCGCGGGCGACACCGTCATCGCCGGGATGGCCTGGCAGCAGCACGTCGGCGTCGCCGGCGTCCAGGTGCAGATCGACGACGGCCCCTGGCAGGACGCGACCCTCGCGACGGCCATCTCAGACGACACCTGGGTGCAGTGGAGCTTCCCGTGGACGGCGACGCCCGGCGATCACGTCCTCCGGTGCCGCGCGGTGAGCGCCACCGGGGACGTGCAGACCGCGGATCGCGCCGCCGTCGCCCCCGACGGCGCGACCGGGTACCACGAGCGCTTCGTCCAGGTTTTCACCTGACCCGCCGTTGCCGTCGGGGGTCATCAGCGCGCGTCGATCGCCCTCGTTTCGCGGGTGGATACCCAATGAGTGTGGTGTGATCGAGGAATGCGTCCGCCCCTCTGGAGTGCGCGACAGCGTCTCCCTCTGGCGACCGCAGTCGGGATCTCCACCGTGCTCGTCCTCACGGCGTGCTCGGGCTCGCCCCTCTCCGTGGCGGATCCGATAGCGCATGCGACGGCTCGCGGGGAGGTCGCCGACACCTCCCGCAGTCTCTACCGTGTCGCCACCGACACGATCGATGACTACGCCCGGTGGGCCGATGCGGATACGCAGACGTCGAATGTGGTGGAGCTCATCGGGTTCGAGGCCTACCCCGGCGCCGTCCACGGTGAACCGTTCGGGGCTTTGACTTTCCGCGCAACGGTGCCGACCATCTCCTCCGCCGATCCTTACGTCGCCTGCTTCGAGTCGCAGTTCGACTACTGGGGCGTCGCCACCGAGCAGTTCAACGACTGGGACAACGATAGGGCGGTTGCGTACGACGTCTCGTGCCCGCCCGACGCCGCTCGCATCGCGCCCCCGATCGACGATCGTCCGGTCTACGTCGTGCCGGACGGTACCGAAGACCTGGTTCTGGAGATCCTCACGAATGCGCCGGCAGCGGCATCCGCCGACGACATCGTCGGTCAGGTGACCGAACGCATGCCGCAGCCGACGGGCGACCGGGAAGTGCCGTTCGAACCTCGCGCGATGGTGTCGGACGGCGACATCGGCTTCGCGATGGGCGATGCGGACGACTGCCTCCTCGTCGCGCGTCGCGACGGTGGGGTTCAGGTGCTGTCCGTCCCGCGGATTCTCCTTCAGCCCGGAGAGCTGGGGTGTTCCCCCGACACCGCGTTGCGGCCCATGGAGCAGCTGCGGCCGCCACACTGACGACCCTCGCCGCGCCCGTCAGCGCGCGAGCTCGACGCGCAGGCGCTCGGCGATCCGCCGGCCACCGGCATCCGACATCACGACGGTGTAGTGGTTGAACCCGTCCCATTCCTCGTGCGCGACACCCGGGTGCGCGGCCAGCAGCGCCGCCAGGTGCGTCGGCGGGTAGAGCCCCGGCACCTGGTCCTGCAGGCCGCGCGGCACGGTCACGAACGAGGTCGGATGCCGCAGCGCCGCGAGCGCGTCGGGAACGGTCGTGGATCCGCCGTTGAGGTCCACCGTGTCCTCGACCGTGGTGGCATAGCTCGTCGCCGGCCGGAACCCGTCGCCGTCCGCAGTGAGGTCGTAGGCGAAGTACGCCTCGATCACGTCGTCCCACACCTCTCGGAAAGCCGGATGCGGCCTCCAGAAGTCGAGATACTCCTCGGGCCCCGCGAAGCGCATGCGCAGCCGGTCGGCGGTGGGTCCGAGGATCGCGGCCACGAGCTCCTCGGCCGACAGCCCGGCGGGGGTCGCCAGCGGCAGCCCCCCGTCCACGAGCACGAGGCGCGTGACGAGGCCGGGGTGCCGGTGCGCGAAGGCGACGGCGACGAACGCCCCCATCGAGTGCCCGACGACGATTCCGGGTCTCAGGTCGAGGTGCGCGAAGACGGCCGCGAGGTCGTCCGCGTGCGGGGCCATGCCGGCGGTTCCTGCCACGCCGTTGCTCCGCCCGCGTCCACGCAGGTCGGGGGCGACGAGGCGCACGCCCTCGAGATGGGCGGCGGTGTGGGTCCACGCCAGGTGCGACGCCGTGACCCCGTGCACGAGGACGACCGTGGGCGCGTCCGGGTCGTCGGGCCCCCAGATCCCGACGGTGAGCGCGCCGCCGCGGACGGGGACCTCGACGGTCCGGTGGGCGACGGTGTCGGCGTCGCTGTCGGAGCGGATCATCGCGCGGTCCATCCGCCGTCCATGGCGAGGCTTGCGCCGGTCATCATGCCCGCGGCATCCGTCGCCAGCCAGCCGGCGAGGGAGGCGACCTCCTCCGGGGCGACGAGGCGCTTGACGGCCGACTCGGTGAGCATGATCTTCTCGACAACCTCACCCTCGGGGATGCCGTGGATCCGCGCCTGATCGGAGATCTGCTGCTCGACCAGGGGCGTGCGCACGTAGCCGGGGTTGATGCAGGTGCTCGTCACACCGTGAGGGCCACCCTCGAGGGCGACCACCTTCGACAGCCCCTCCAACGCGTGCTTGGCGGAGACGTAGGCGACCTTGAAGGGGCTCGCCCGCAGACCGTGCGCGCTGGAGATGTTGATGACACGTCCCCAGCCGCGCGCGTACATGTGCGGGAGCGCGGCGCGCACGAGCAGGAACGGCGACTCGACCATGATGCGATGGATGAGGCGGAAGGTCTCGGGATCGTACTCGTGGATCGGTGCGACCTTCTGGATGCCCGCGTTGTTCACGAGGATGTCGACCTCGAGCGACAGATCCTCCTGCGCGACCGTGTCCGAGAGATCCACGACCCACGCCGACCCGCCGACCCGCTCGGCCGCGGCGTGCGCGGCATCCGCGTTCCGGTCGGCGATCGTGACGTGCGCGCCGCGACGGGCGAACTCCTCGGCGCAGGCGAGGCCGATGCCGCTCGCGCCGCCGGTGACGAGGGCGCGGCGGCCCTCCAGGTCCTGGGTCATGCGGATCCTTCCGTGCTCGCGCGGGGAGAGAGGGCGTTGCGGATGAACCGGGCCATGTCGTCGACGACGGATGCCGGCATCTCGGCGGGCGGGGCGCCGTCGGCGTCGCGCTCCCACAGCAGGTAGCGCATGCCGATGAGCTCGCCCGCCCCCATGAGCGCCCACGCCGTCACCTCGGGATCGAGCGCCTCGTCGACGTCGCCCTCGGCCTGCGCGGCGCGCAGGCCCGTCTCGTAGCCCTCGACGATGCGCGTGTAGTGCAGGCGAAGCGTCTCCGGGGAGACGAACTCGGCCTCGCGGACGACGCGGTACAGCGCGGGGTGGGCCGCGGTGAAGCGGAAGAACCCCTCGAAGCCGGCGCGCTCGGCGCTGATGCGGTCGGTCGCCCCGGCCATCGCCTCCGCCATCGACCGGCGCACGCGGCGGTTGAGGTCGATGACGAGCTCCTCGAACACCTGCTGCTTGCCGTCGAAGTACAGGTAGAACGTGCCGAGTCCGATCCCGGCGTGCTCGGTGATCTTCACGATCGACGCCTCGTGATAGCCGAGGTCGGCGAACACGTGCTCGGCGGCCTCCAGGATCCGCCCGCGGGTCGCCTCACCGCGCGAGGTCAGCGGCTTCCCCGCCGCGGACAGCGGGCGCGGTTCGGTGTGCGGGTCAGCGACGCTCATGGGCGTCCTCCTCGACGAGGGTCCGGGCGCGGGCGCGCAGGACGGAGCGGGCGGGCTTGTCGAGCGCGGTGCGCGGCAGGTCGTCGACGAAGACGTACCGGACCGGCACCTTGTACGCGGCGAGGACGCCGCGGGCGTGGGTGTCGAGCTCGTCGGCGCCGAGCGGCGCGCCGGGGGCGCGCGCGACGAAGGCGACGCCGCGCTCGCCCCACACGGGGTCGGGGGCGCCGACGACGGCGACGGCCGCCACCGCGGGATGCGCGGAGAGCACCTGCTCGATCTCCGCCGGAGCGACGTTCTCTCCGCCGGTGATGAAGATCTCCTTGATGCGGTCGACGACGCGGAACACCCCGGCACCATCGCGGTGTACGAGGTCGCCGGTGCGCAGCCATCCGTCGTCGAGCGCCCGCGCGGTCGCCTCGGGGTCGTCGAGGTAGCCGGAGAATACGCCGGGGCCGCGGACCCAGAGCTCGCCCGTCGCCGCCCCCTCCAGGGTGAGACCGGTGATGTGGTCCACGACGCGGGTCTCGACGTGTCGGTACGGTCGGCCCACCGCGCCGGGATGCGCGGCGGCCTCCGCCGCGGGCAGGTGCAGCACGTTCGGGCCGGCCTCGGTGAGCCCGTAGCCCTGCACGAGCGGGACGCCGCGGGCGGCCCACGCGTCGGCGAGCGCCGGGTCGATCGTCGCACCGCCCACGAACGCGTGCCGCAGCGACGACAGGTCGGATGCCGCGAACCCGGCGTCGTCGGCGAGCATGCGGTACTGCGTCGGAACGCCCATCATGGCGGTCACGCCGCGCTCGGCGATGAGCTGGAGGACGCGCGCGGGCTGGAAGGTCCGCTCGAGCACGACGGTCGCTCCGGCCCACCAGGCCAGAAGCGGCTGGACGTTCCAGCTCGCGACGTGGAACTGGGGCAGCATCGCCAGGACGACGTCGGCCTCGGTGAGCTGCAGCGCTCCGGCGAGCGAAAGGTTCGTCCAGAAGCACGAGCCGTGGGTGAGCACGACCCCCTTCGGCGCCGCTTCGCTGCCGGAGGTGAAGATGACCAGCAGCGCGTCGTCGTCGCGGACCGGCCGAGGCGGCACGGCGGCGCCGCGGCGGGCGGGGATCTCGCGCTCGATGCCGGTCGTCCCGAGGAGCGCGGTCGGGACGGCGTGCGGCATCCGTTCGCGCGTCTCGCGGGCGAGGGCGATGTGCTCCTCGTCGACGAGGACCAGCGCCGGGTCGGTGCGAACGGCGAGCGCGGCGAGTTCGGCGGGGGTGAGCCGCCACGACAGCGGCACGAGCGCGAGACCGAGCCGGGCGCAGGCGAAGAACGCGACGATGTGGTCGATGGAGTTGCCCGACAGGGTCGCGACGCGGTCGCCCGGCCCGTATCCGGCAGCGCGCAGTGCGTCGGCGAGGGCGGCGGCGCGTGCGTCGAGCGCGGCGTAGGTGATGGTCACCCCGCGGTCGTCGACCGCGATCCGCGATCCCGACACGGCGGCCCGCTCGGGCAGCCAGCGTCCGAGCGTGTGGGCCCCGTCGCCGGCCGTCACGCGCTGACCTCCGTGCGGGAGTCCGCCGCGTCGTCCATGCGGGTCAGCTCCGCGCGGGCGCGCTCGCCGCGCCGGCGGCGGATGGCGGCGTCGACGGTGCCGGCGATGCCGCCGGGGAGGAAGAGGACGACGAGGATGAACAGCACGCCGAGGAGGAACAGCGGCTCGGACAGGGGCACCCGCAGGACTCCTGGCAGGTCCTGGATCCACTCGGCCCGCGCGAGCACCGTCAGCCGCTGATCGAGGATCGTGTAGAGCACACCGCCTACGATGGCACCCCAGCGGAAGCCGACGCCACCGAGGACCACCATGACCAGGACGGTGATGGTGAGGTCCGCTCCCACGGCGCTCGGCTGGGTGCCCGATTGCAGGAGCATGTACGCGATGCCGGACAGCGACGCGCAGCCGGCGGCGACGATGAACACGGCGAGCTTGGCGCGGTAGGGGTGGAGACCCAGCACCTGTACGCGCAGCTCGTTCTCGCGCGTCGCCTGGGCCAGGTGGCCGAGACGGGAGCGATCCACCCACAGCACGACCAGGTAGACGACGACGAGCACGACGAGTGTGAACCAGTACAGGTTGCGGGTGTTGACGACGCCGACGAGCCACTCCGGCACGTGCTCCACCGGCAGGCGGAGTCCTTCCTCCCCGCCCGTGACCTGCTGGTTGCGACGGACGAGCACCGATCCCGCCTGCGCGAAGGCGAGGGTGACCATCGCGAACGGGATGCCGTTCACCCGCATCGCGACGCTGCCGGTGACGAGGGCGATGACGAGCCCGCCGAGGAGCGCGATGAGGATGCCGGGCCACAACGGCACCTCGAGGAAGCGCAGCGCGACCCCGAGACCGTAGGCGCCGGCGCCGAAGTACAGGGCGTGGCCGAACGACAGCATCCCCGAGGTGCCGAGCAGCAGGTTGTACGAGAGGGCGAGGGCGGCGAACACGAGACACAGCGACAGGAGCGCGAGCGTGCCCGGCGTGTAGGTCGGGCCGGGCAGGATGCCGGGGATCGAGATGTTCAGGAGCGGCAGCACGGCCATGACGACCACGAGCACACCGCCGACGAGGAAGGGGAGCGCCGAGCCGAGGCGCCCGCGGACGAGGGTGGGGACACCGGTCGTGGTGGTCATGCTTTCCTCCCGAGGATGCCCCGCGGCCGGACCAGCAGGACGACGGCGAGGAGGGCCACGACGATGAAGTCGCCCGTGCCGTCGAGGTAGAAGTTGGCGAACTGCTGGAGCACCGCCACGAGGACGGAGGCGATCGCGGCGCCGGTGAGGGATCCGAGCCCGCCGATGACGGTCACGATGAACGCGAAGATGAGCAGCGTCGAGCCCAGGTGCGCCGAGACGAAGGTGAAGTAGTGCATCGCGAGCACGCCGCCGATGCCGGCGGCCGCTCCGCCGATGGCGAAGACGAGCGTGAAGGAGCGGCGCACGTCGATGCCGAGCGCGGTGACCATGGAGCGGTTCTCCACCCCGGCGCGGATGATCATGCCGTAGCGCGTCTTCTGCAGGAACAGCACCAGCGCGGCCAGCACGAGGACGGCGGCGATCATGAGCACCCAGTAGGTGTTGGGGATGCGCGCGCCCAGCACCTCGGTGGTCTCGCGCAGCCAACCCGGCCCGTTGATGTTGATCGGGTCGGTGCCCCAGATTCCTTCGAAGAGCGCGACGGCGGCGAACGAGAGGCCGACCGTGATGAGCACCTGCTCGATGTGGCGCTCGTAGAGCGGCCGGATGAGCACGAGCTCGGTCAGTGTCGCGAAGACCGCGCCGACGACGGCGCCGACGGCGACCGAGGCGAGGAACGACCCCCACGAGTCGGTGCCGAGGGTCCGCGCCACCTGCCAGCCGATGAACGCGCTGAGGGTGAGGAACGCGCCGTGCGCGAAGTTCAGCACGTGCATGAGGCCGTAGATGAGGCTGAGTCCCGAGGCGACGAGGAAGTACAGGGCGCCGAGGCCCACGCCGGTGATGAGGATGAGGACGACGCCGCTCATGCGTGCACCTCCCCACTCACGCCCAGCAGACGCATCGTGAGCGCCCGGTCGTCGAGGATCGACGCCGCGGTGCCGGTGTGCACGACCCGGCCGCCGGCGATGACGACGGCGTCGTCGGCGAGCCGGCGGACCACCTCGAGGTTCTGCTCGACGAGGAGGATCGGTACGGTCTTCGCCGCCTCCCGGAGGGCGTCGGCCACCTGGGCGACGATCTTCGGGGCGAGGCCCTTCGTGGGCTCGTCGACGAGGAGGATGCGGTTGTCGTTGAGCAGAGCGCGGGCCACCGACACCATCTGCTGCTGGCCGCCCGAGAGGGTGCCGGCCATCTGGCCGCGGCGCGCGACGAGGTCGGGGAACAGTTCGGCGACGAACTCCCGCCGCGGATTCTTGGTGCGCTCGGCGAGGGCGAGGTTCTCGGCGACGCTGAGCTTGGCGAAGACCTCGCGGTCCTCCGGGACGTAGCCGACGCCGCGCTGCACGATGCGATGCGTCGGGAGGGTGTCGATCCGCTCGCCGGCGAGGGTGACGGTGCCGCGTCGGGAGATGAGCCCCAGGATGCCGCGCAGCGTGGAGGTCTTTCCCACGCCGTTGCGGCCGAGGACGGCGGTGATGCCGACGGAGGGCACCGAGAAGGACACGTCCTGGACGACCTGCTGCCCGGCGATCGATCCGGAGAGGTGCTCGACGGTGAGGATGGGCTCGGCGGCGGCGCTCACGCGGCGGTCCCGAGGTAGGCGCTCTGCACGGTGGGGTTCTCCATGATCCGCTGCGGGGTGTCGAAGGCGATGATCGAGCCGGAGTACATCACCGCGACCCGGTCGACGAGCCCCATGAGGACGTCGATGTGGTGCTCGACCATGAGCACGGTGGCGCCGGTCTCGCTCTGCATCCGTCGGATGGTGTCGACGAGCCCCGGGACGTCGCCCGACCCGACGCCGGCCATCGGCTCGTCCAGCAGCACGATCGAGGCGTCGGTGGCCAGCAGCACCGCGATCTCGAGCTTGCGCTTGTCGCCGTGCGAGATGTCTCCGGCGGCGGTGTCGCGCTTGTGCTCGAGGCCGACGAGCGCGAGCTTCTCGAGCGCCGTCGCGGTCGCGGCATCCGTCCGACGGGGAAAGCGCAGCAGCGAGTAGCTGCCGCCGCGCCTCACCTGCGCGGCGAGCCGCACGTTCTCGAGCACGCTCAGCCGCGGGAACAGGCTCGAGGTCTGGAAGGTGCGCCCCAGCCCCGCCCGCGCCCGCTGGGGCACGGACAGACCGGTGATGTCCTCGCCGTCCATGAGGACGCGGCCCGCGGTGGGGCGCGCGATTCCGGAGAGGACGTTGAACAGTGTCGTCTTCCCGGCGCCGTTGGGGCCGATGACCCCGACGAGACTGCCGGCGGGGACGTCGAGGTCGACGTCCTCCAGGATGGTCGCGCCGCCGATCTGCAGGCCGAGGCCTTCGACACGGAGCGCGGACGGGACAGGGGCGTTCATGATGCTCCTCGGAGGGCTTCAGGTCACGGGGCTTCGGCGGGCGCGACCGACTCGGCGTCGACCGTGCCTACGAGCTCAGGGACGAGTTCGCCGTCCTCCGTGACGAGCTTGACCTGGTACATCTCCTGGATCAGCGCGTGGTCGCTCGCCCGGACCGTGGTCTCGCCCTTCGGTCCGTCGAAGGTCCAGCCCTCGAGCGCCGCGATCATCGCGTCGACGTCGCCCTGTCCCTCGCCGACGGCCTGCACGAGCATCAGCGCCGCGACGAAGCCGTCCGGGGTGAAGAGGTCGGGCGTGCCGCCCTCGGCTTCGACGGCCTCGATCATCGCGTCGTTGACGTCGTTGTCGGGACCGCCGGGGAAGTAGTGGTTCAGGAAGCTGATCTGCTCGGATGCCGCGCCGTAGGCGCCGAACGTGGCGGCGTCGCCGAGGCCGGTGACGACGGGGATGTCATCGAGCACGCCCTGCTGGCTCATCGCCTGCCACATGGCGCCGGAGGTCGCACCGGCCCAGGCCACGAAGACGAGGTCGGGGTCACCGGAGAGCACCTGCTGCGCGAACGGCGTGAACTCGGTGACGTCCTCGGCCACGAGCACGCTGTCCACCTCGGCCCCCATGCCGCCGAGGATCGCGGTGACGGCCGCCTCGTTGCCCTGGCCGAACGCATTGTTCTGCGCGAAGACGGTGACCTTCTTGCCCTCGATGTCGTCGAGGAACCCGCCGGCGGTCGCCACGTCCTGCGCGGACTGGCGACCGGTGCGGAAGGTGTACTCGTTGATGCCGGTGACGGCGTCGGCCGCGGCGGGTCCCGAGAGGAAGAGCACCTGGTTCTGCGCGGCCTGCTCGGCCAGCGCCAGGGCGACGCCCGACGACGCGCTGCCCGCGAGGATGTTGACGCCTTCGCCGATCAGCTCCTTGGCGATGGTGACGGCGGTGTCGGGGTCACCGGCGTCGTCGCGGTAGACGACGTCGAGCGCGATGCCGTTCACCTCGTTCGTGCCGTCGGTCGCGTAGTCGAGGCCCGCGCGGAAGCCTTCGAGGTACTGCTCGCCGTAGCCGGCCAGCGGGCCGGTCTCGCTCGTGATCACGCCGACGGAGATCGACGCGGGTCCCTCTTCGCCGGCCTCGCCGCCGGGCGCGGCCGTGGTCGGCGCGCACGCGGCCAGTGCGAGGGCGGCCGTGGCGACCAACGACCCCAGGAACAGCTTCTTCGGAACGCGCATGGCACTCCCCTTTCACCTTTGAAAGCAAGACATGAGACCCGATTCAGGTCTCTCCCATCATGAGGTGTCCAGGTCGACGTGTCAATCGGCGTATCGTGCCGCGAGCGCGACGAAGGTCCCCGAGACGCGGATGAGCGCGGCGGGAGGAGCGTCGTTCGAGGGTCCGATCACGCGTCGCTCCGCGTCGAGATCGGCGGGACTGCGCGTGACGCGCGTTGTCCGAACGCCTCGTCTCACCCGGTGACGGGAAGCGGTGCGGGTGTCCGGACGGTGAACTCCGCCACCGCCGTGTGGCCGCTCTGGCCGGTGACGACGATCTCGTAGGTGCCCGGCGTCGTTCCGGCGGGGATCGTCAGTCGCTGCGACAGCGAGCCCGCGTCATCCGTCGTCGCCGACAGCGGGGGGATCGAGGAGGGTCGCACCTCGATGCGCACCGTGTCGCCGACCGGGAACCCGGCTGCGGTGAGCTGCAGGGATTCGGACGGGGCCACCGTGGACCGATCGAGTCGGAGCTCGACGATCGCCGGGGTGAGCGGCACCTCGATGCTCGTCGTGGTGTTCGTCCGGACGAGCGCCCTCGTCTCCGACGTCTGGAATCCGCGCAACTCCACCCGCACCCCGTAGTCGTCGATCGACAGCTGAGGGAAGCGGAAGACGCCCTGCGCGTTCGTCACGGTGACCAGATCGATGCCGGGCTCCGTGGGGATGATCGTCACCTCGGCGCCCGGGAGTGCCGTACCGGTGCCGGCGATGACGACCGTTCCCGTGAGGTTTCCCTTGAGGGGGCTCTCGTCCTCAGGGTCGGGTGCCGCGGTCGGCTGCGTCGACGGCGACATCGACGGCGAGGCGACCGGGGTCGGCGACGCAGTGCTCGTCGGGTTCGCGTCGGCGGAGGCCACGCTGCCGGCCGTTCCGACCGTGAGGATCGCGGCCACGGCGGACGCGGCGGCGATCACCGCCCATCGGCCGCGTCGCTGGGCGGGCACGGGGAAGAACGGCAGTCGCACGGGTCGGGCTCCTTCGGCGGTCACGCGGCACAGGTGCGTTCGACCCTACCGGGCGGGTGCCGCGTCGGGCCTGACCTCCCCGGTCAGGCGCACCCGGAACCGCGCGTCGCGGATCGTTCGCGCGCTGCCGCCGGACCGGTCTCTCGGGCCGGCTCAGTCGGCGAGGACGTGCCGGAGCTGCTCGACGGCCCAGTCGAGCTCGGTGGCCCGGATGACCAGCGGCGGGGCGATGCGGATCGTCTGCCCGTGGGTGTCCTTGACCAGCACTCCGCGACCGAGGAGCTTCTCGGCGATCTCGCGACCGGTGCCCCGCGCCGGGTCGATGTCGACACCGGCCCAGAGTCCTGCCACGCGGATGCCGGTGACGCCCGCGCCGACGAGCTCACCGAGCTTCGCCTCGAGGTGTTCGCCGAGCGCCGCCGCGCGGGTCTGGAACTCGCCCGTGGCGAGCATCTCGACCACGCGCGTACCGACCGCGGCGGCGAGGGGGTTCCCGCCGAAGGTCGAGCCGTGCTCGCCGGGGCGGATCACCCCGAGCACGTCACGGTCGGCGACCACCGCGGAGACGGGGAGGATGCCGCCACCCAGCGCCTTGCCGAGGAGGTACACGTCGGGAACGACATCCTCGCGCTGGCACGCGAAAGTCGTGCCGACCCGCCCGAGCCCGGACTGGATCTCGTCGGCGATCATCAACACACCGCGGCGCGCGGTGATCTCGCGGACCGCGCGGAGGTAGCCCTCGGGCGGGATGACGACGCCGGCCTCGCCCTGGATGGGCTCGAGCAGGACCGCGGCGGTGGTCTCGTCGATCGCGGCCTCCAGGGCGGCGGCGTCGCCGAACGGCACGGTGACGAAGCCGGGCGCGTAGGGCCCGAAGTCGTCGCGGGCCTGCGGATCGTCGCTGAAGCCGACGATGGTGGTCGTGCGTCCGTGGAAGTTGTCGCTCGCCACGACGATGGTCGCCCGGTCGGCGGGGATGCCCTTCACGCGGTAGCCCCACGCGCGCGCGACCTTGATCCCGGTCTCCACCGCTTCGGCGCCGGTGTTCATCGGCAGCACCATGTCTTTGCCGCAGAGGTCGGCGAGCGCTGCGGCGAAGGTGGCGAGCCGGTCGTTGTGGAACGCGCGGCTCGTGAGGGTCACGCGGGCGAGCTGCTCCCGGGCGGCGGCGACGATCGCCGGGTGGCAGTGCCCGAAGTTGACCGCGGAGTACGCCGCCAGGAGGTCGAGGTAGCGCTTGCCCTCGATGTCGGTGACCCACGCCCCCTCGCCGCGGGCCACCACGACGGGAAGCGGGTGGTAGTTGTGCGCGACGTGCGCGTCCTCGTCCGCGATGAGGGCGGCGGACGACATCTCGCCGGCGGAGGGGAGGCTCACGATCCCGCTCCGCGGAGCTCGAGCGTGCAGCACTTGATGCCGCCGCCGCCGAGGAGCAGCTCGGAGAGGTCGATCATGATCGGGGTGTACCCGCGCTCGCGCAGCTGCGCCTCGAAGCCGGTCGCCCGCGGCGAGATGATGACGTTCCGCCCGTCGCTGGCAGAGTTCAGCCCGAACACCGCGCCGTCGGCATCCGCCACCTGGATCGCGTCGGGATAGCGCTCGGCGAGCACGCGACGGCTCTCGGCGTCGAACGCGCCCGGGAGGTAGGCGATGTTCGCCCGCTCCACGCCGCCCGGTCCCTCGACCGGGTCGAGCACCGAGATGGCGGTGTCGAGGTGGTAGAACCGCGGATCGGTGAGGGTGAGGCTCACGACCTCCTTGCCGAACACGTCGCGGAGCTCGCGGTGGCTGTCGCCGGTGGAGCGGAAGCCGGTGCCGGCGAGGATCGTGTCGCCGACGAGGAGGAAGTCGCCCTCGCCCTCGTTGACCTCGACGGGGTCGACGACGTCGAAGCCCTGGGCGCCGAACCACTCCATGAACGCCGGTCCCTCGGGCGCGCGCTCGGGGAAGCGGAAGCGGGCTCCGTACGCGACGCCGTCGATGACGAAGCCGCCGTTGGCCGTGTAGACCATGTCGGGAAGTCCCGGGATCGGGTCGATCAGCTCGACCTCGTGGCCGAGCGCGAGGTAGGTGTCGTACAGCGTCTGCCACTGCGCCACGGCCTTGGCGGTGTCGGTCGGTTTCGCCGGCTCCATCCAGGGGTTGATCGAGTAGGTGACGGTGAAGTGCTCGGGGCGGCACATGAGGTACCGGCGGTGCTGCTGCACGCGCTCCGTGCTTCCGGATGCCGCGGCGGTGGCGGCGGGGATGGTCGGCGTCTGGTGTCCAGTGGTCATTTCGCTCCTCAGCGGAGGGGATGGCGGACGCTGTCCTCGAGGCCCGGCGGGGTCGGAGACCATCGACCCGGGCACGCCGGGGATCATTCTCGCACGCGCGTCCCCGCGGACCCTGACGGCACCGCCGGGTCTCAGGCGACGACGACGACCTTTCCGACGGTGCGCCCCTCTTCGACGTGGGCGAGGGCGGCGGCGGCATCCGTCAGCGGCACGCGGCGCTGGATGACGGGGGTGAGGATGCCGCGGGCGAGGAGGCCGACGAGCTCGGCGGTCACGGCGCTCTTCGTCGTCGCGGTGACCGGGCGGAAGCGGCGTCCGCGACGGCGCGCGAACACCGACCGCACGAGGCGCGGGATCGGACCGAGGATCGCGCCGCCCTCGCCGCCGACGAGCGCGACGACACCGCCCGCGCGCAGGCGCTCGCGCAGCACCGGGAGCGGCGTGAGACCGGCGATGTCGACGACGAGATCGAAGTGGTCGCGCGGGAGGTCGCCCACCGGCACCGTGCGGTAGTCGGCCGTGTGCGCCGCACCGAGCCCGGCGAGGGTGTCTTCCGCGCGCGCCCCGCAGGTCGCCCACACTTCGGCGCCGCGAGCGACGGCCAGCTGCACGGCGAGGGTCCCGACTCCGCCGCCGGCGCCGACGACGAGGACCCGGCCCCCCGCGAGGTCTCGGCCGGCGAGCGCGACGACGGCGGTGTTGCCGGCGACCGGCAGGCACGCGGCATCCGCGGGGTCCACGCCGTCGGGCAGGACGGTGAGCGCGGACGCCGCGACCACGACGTGCTCGGCGAGCGTCTCGGTCCCGGCCCCGACCACCCGGTCGCCCACGGCGAGGGCGTCGACCCCCGCACCGACGGCCACGACGACGCCGGCAAGGTCCATCCCCCGCCCGCGGACACGGGGGCGGCGCAGGCCGAAGAAGAGCCGCACCATCCGGGGCGAGCCCTCCATGAGGTGGATGTCGCCGGAGTTGATCGAGACGGCCTCGGTCCGCACGAGCACCTCGCCCGGACCGGGGGCGGGCGTCGGGACGGCGCGGGCGGTGACGGCGGCGGCGGTGCCGTAGCGGTCCTGGCGCCAGACGGTCATCGTCGCGGGCACGGTCGCGGTCATGGGTCAGTCCTCCGGGTAGTGAAAGAGCTCGTCGAGCGTCGCGTCGAAGACGCGCGCGAGCTGGAAGGCGAGTTCGAGGGTGGGCGAGTACTTGCCCTGTTCGATGGCGATGAGGGTCTGGCGGGTCACGCCGACGCGGCGTGCGACGTCGGCCTGGGTCAGCTGCTGCGCCTCGCGGACGGCCCGCAGCGAGTTGGTCACGCGGGTGGGCTTGACCATCAGGCGAGCCCGCGCCGGTACAGGATGACGCTGGCGACGCCGCCGACGATCGACGACAGCGCGAAGCCGTAGAACATCGTCTGCGCGATCCAGAACCAATCGACCCGGAACGCGCACAGGACGATGACCCCGAGCCCCGCGAGCACGAGGAAGGCCTGCCCGACGCGCGAACCCACGTGCGCGATGTCGCGGTCGCGCTGGTCGCTGACCACTCCCCCGTCGCGCCGACGGACGAGGAGCCCCCACGTGACGCTCACGACGATGGCGGCGACGATCCCGAGGCCGATCGTCCAGAGCATCAGCGGCACCCAGTCGACCTGCGCCATCGGTCCACCCGCGGCGGCCGCGAGCAATAGCGCCGTGTAGATCCCCACCGCGATGATCGACAGCACCAGGCCCGACCACGCATTGCGCTCTTCGTACCCCACGACATCCTCCGATGTAAAGAAAACCTGACACCGTCACGGTAGACCCGTCGCGGCTACGACGTCAAGAATTTTTAACATGCGGAGGTCGCGCGCCACGGCGCTCAGATCACGTCGGCGCTCCAGGGGTCGGGCGTGCCGAAGCGGTGCGCGGTGATCGTGACCGACTGCTCGCGGAGGAACGGCAGGAGCTCGAGCCTCCCCGCCGTGGTGACCTCGTCGGCGTAGACGGCGATGTCGGGATCTCCACCGGTCGCCGCCGCGAGCGCCCGACGCGCCGCGTCCACCGCCTCCGCCGAGCCGATCAGGCGCACGCGCTCGGGACGCGGTCCGGCGAGCGCGTCCGCGACGGCGGCCTCGGCATCCGTCGCCTCCGCCTCGCCCTGCGCGACCTGCTCCGTGGCGCGACCGGCGGTGCGCCGGACCCACTCGTCCTCGGTCTCGACGAAGACCGTGACGTCGAGGTCGCCGAGCGCGCGGCGGACCGCCGCGGGGAGCCCGACCGGAGCGCTGACGGTGAACGCGGAACCGCAGCGGATGCCGGCCACCACCACGCGCAGCAGGGCGTGCCAGGAGGCATCGCCGGCGGCACGGATGCCGATGCGGGCGACCGGGCGGTAGCGGAACAGGTTCCGTTCGACGCCGAGTCCCGAGACGTCCTTGACCCGGCCGAACTCGCGATCCCACCAGATCGCGTCCGAGAGGGCCGCGCGACGCAGCCACTCGAACGAGGGATAGTCCAGCGACGGCTGGGCCGCCTCGATGAGCGTCGTGATGCGCGAGTCGAGCCCGCGCAGGTGCAGGGTCGTCGACGCCGGCCCACCGGACGTCGCGCGCCACGACCCGAGACCCACGAGGTAGTTCGGACCGCCGGCCTTCGCGCCCGCGCCGACGGACGAGCGCTTCCATCCTCCGAACGGCTGGCGCTGGACGATCGCGCCGGTGATGCCGCGATTGACGTAGAGGTTCCCGGCCTCGACGCTCTCGAGCCAGCGGCGGAGGTCGCGGGCATCCTGCGTGTACAGACCCGCGGTGAGCCCGTACTCCACGGCGTTCTGCAGCTCGATCGCCCTGTCGAGGTTCAAGGCGTGCATGAGCCCGAGGACCGGACCGAAGAACTCCTCGAGATGGAAGCGAGATCCCGGGCGGACG
The DNA here is from genome assembly GCF_040687055.1 of Microbacterium sp. NPDC077184. Lineage (NCBI taxonomy): Bacteria > Bacillati > Actinomycetota > Actinomycetes > Micrococcales > Microbacteriaceae > Microbacterium > Microbacterium sp. NPDC077184. Next base: position 102,807 of record NZ_JBFBMM010000010.1, on the reverse strand, counting down.
TTCGTGCGGATGCCGGGTGTCCACAGCCGCCCCGCATAGCCGCCGTCGAGATCGACGGGCGGGCGGAGGGTCGGTCGGACGAGCCACTTCTCGCCCTCGTCGAGAGTCCGCAGCGCCCAGTCGAGCTTGCCGTGCGGGGGCTCGATGACGGGACCCATCTCGCTCCGCGGATCGGTCGGCGGCCCGACGCGGAGAGAGCGCGTGGCGTCCTCGAGCTGCCGGAGGAAGCGCCGCGAGCGCGCGACGGGACCGACGAGGATCGCCAGCGACGCCGCCGAGCACTTCTGCCCCGCGTGCCCGAAGGCACTCTTGACCAGGTCGCCGACGGCGAGGTCGAGATCGGCGGAGGGCATGACGATCATCGCGTTCTTGCCGCTCGTCTCGGCCAGGAGCGGGAGGTCCTCGCGCCACGAGCGGAAGAGCGCCGCGGTCTCGAACGATCCGGTCAGGATCACCCGATCGACGTCGGGGTGGGCGATGAGGGTCTGCCCGAGCTTCTTCTCATCCAGGTCCACCAGGGCGAGCACGTCGCGCGGGACTCCGGCCTCCCAGAGCGCCTCGGCGATCACCGCGGCGCAGCGCCGCGCCTGGGGCGCGGGCTTGAAGACGACTCCCGACCCCGCCGCGAGCGCGGCGAGCACGCCGCCGGCCGGGATGGCGAGGGGGAAGTTCCACGGCGGCGCGACGACCGTGAGCCGAGACGGGACGAACACCGCACCGCTCACCCGGTCGAGCTCGCGGGCGGTCGCGGCGTAGTAGGCGGCGAAGTCGACCGCTTCGCTGACCTCGACATCCGCTTCGGCGAACACCTTGCCCGTCTCGCTCGCGGCAACCTCGATCAGAAGACCCCGGCGCGCCTCGAGCTCGCGCGCCGCGCGGGCGAGGACGTCGGCGCGCTCGGTCGCGGGGAGCGCGCCCCACGACGCGCCGGCCTCGCGCACGCGCGCGATCGTCGCTTCGAGGTCGGCCGGGTCGTCGACGCGGGCGGCGGCGACGGTGTCGTCCCCCGCCCGGGAGCTCGAGACGCGGGCGAGGATCGACGCGGCCCACTCGCGGTTCGCCGGGAGCGCCGGGTCGCTGTCGGGGGTGTTGCGGAAGCCCGGAGCCCCGGCGGTCGACCCACCCGACTCGCGCTCGGAGAACACCGCGGTCTCCACGAACGCCTCGCCGCCGAACATCAGCTCGGCCCCGACCGGCACCACCGGCGCGGTCTCCCCCGGGTCCGCGGCGGCGCCGCGCGAGATCCCGAGCACGACCTGCGTCAAACCCTGGGGATCCAGCGGCGTGTCGGCGGCCGAAACGGCCCGGGAGACCGCATCCGTCCCCGGCGTTTCACCGGCGTCGACCGCCGCCTCCGCCCCGCGGTCCTGCCGGCGGGCGGGCCCGACCGGTAGCGTCTCGTCATCGGCCCGCACCAGGGCGGCCTCGAACCGCTCGCGCTCGCGCGTGAAGAGGGCGGGGTCGTCGGCGAGGTCGAAGGCGGCGGAGAGGAAGTTTTCGCTCGACGCGTTCTCCTCCAGGCGCCGCACGAGGTAGCTGATGGCGACGTCGAACTCGTCGGGGCGGACGACGGGGACGTACAGCAGCACCGGACCGACCTCGCGGCGCACGGCTTCGACCTGTCCCTGGGCCATCCCCAGGAGCATCTCGAACTCGATGTCGTCGCGGACTCCGCGCTCGCCCGCCAGCAGCCAGGCGTAGGCGATGTCGAAGAGGTTGTGGCCGGCGACCCCGACCCGCACCGATGCCGTACGCGCCGGATCGAGGAGGAAGCGCAGGCACCGGAGGTAATTCGCGTCGGTGTCGAGCTTGGACGCGTGGGGAGCGGGGGTCCAACCGTGGAGGACGGCATCCACCCGTTCCATCGCGAGGTTCGCCCCCTTGACCAGGCGGACCTTGATGCGGGCCCCTCCCGCGGCGACGCGGGTCTTCGCCCACGCCGAGAGCTCCGCCAGCGCGCCGAGGGCGTCCGGCAGGTACGCCTGGAGCACGATCCCGGCCTCGAGATCCGCCAGCCGCGAGTCCTCGAGCAGGCGCGTGAAGACCGCGACGGTGAGGTCGAGGTCGCGGTACTCCTCCATATCGAGGTTGATGAAGGTGCCGTCCTCCGCGGCGCTCAGGTAGAGCGGGAGGAGGCGCTCGACGACCGTGTCGACCGTCTCGGCGAACGCCCACATCGAGATGTGGCTGACGATGGCGGACACCTTCACGGAGACATAGTCGACGTCATCGCGGCGGATCAGCTCGTGGATGCCGTCGAGCCGGCGTCGCGCCTCGGCTTCGCCGAGCACCGCCTCGCCGAGGAGGTTGAGGTTCAGGCGCGCACCGGATGCGCGCAGATCCGCGATGGCGGGACCGAGTTTCTCGGGGCGGGCGTCGATGACGAGGTGTCCGACCATCTCGCGCAGCACGCGTCGCGCGATCGGCACCACCGGCGCAGGGAGCACGGGCGCGACCACGCCACCGGCGCGCACCGCCTGGCGCAGGTACCACGGCAGGAAGTCCGGCACGAGCGGGGCGACCTGGTGGAGGCGGGATGCGGCGGCGCCGAGGCTCTCGGGGCGCATGACACCGTCGACGAAGCCCATCGTGAAGGGCAGGCCGCGCGGGTCCTTCAGCACCCCGGCGAGCCGCGCAGCGGCTGGGTCCACGACCGCGTCCGCGGCCTCGTGGACCCACCTCTCCGCCAGAGCGACGACCTCGTTCGTGGACACGGCATCGGACGACACGGGCGCTCTCCTTCCGCGGAGGATTCGGGGACAGACCCCACCTCATCACACCTCCCGGCCGATTCGCGGGAAACGCGCTTACCATGGAAGAGCCTTGCGGGTGACGCCGTTGAGCTCGACCCCCCTAAGGAGGTGCGGTGACGGATTCACCCGCCCTGTCATTCCCCGATCTGCCCGCGTTCGACGAGGCGGAAGCCCGTCGCCTGCGCGAATGCAGCACCGAGGAGCTTCGCGAGATCGGACGCATCCAGTCGTTCGGCTCGCTGATCGGCATCGACGAGGAGACCGGAACGATCGTCGTCGCGAGCGACGATCGCGCGCACTGGCTCGGGCGTCACATCCAGGACGCCGACGACGAGCGGCTCGCGTGGGCCGTGACGAACGGTGCCGCGATCGATCCCATCCGCGTCACGGTCGACGGCCGTGAGTTCGACGCCATCGTCCACCGCGGGAGCGACCCGCTGCTCGTCGAGCTCGAGGCCGTGCCGGACTGCGAGTACGCGCGACTCCCCGTCATCAGCGCCATCCAGCGTCTGGCCACGATCAAGGATGCCGAGCATCTCCGCCAGCGCGCCGTCGAGGAGCTCAAGACCATCACCGGCTTCGACCGGGTCATGTGCTACCAGTTCCACGGAGACGGTCATGGGCAGGTCGCCGCGGAGGCCCGCGAAGCCGATATGGAGCCGTACTTCGGGCTCCACTTCCCTTCCTCCGACATCCCTCCGCAGGCGCGCGCCCTGTATTTCGAGAAGCGCTCGCGCGTCATCGCCGACACCCTCGATCCGGGCCAGGGGCTGCAGAGCCTTCCCGGCGTCACCGAGGAACTCAACCTCGGGCCGGCCGAGTTGCGCGCCGTGTCGCCCCACCACCTGCAGTTCATGAGGAACATGGGTCAGGCCGCGACGGTGTCGTTCGCCCTCATCGCCGACGACACGCTGGTCGGACTGATCACCTGCGCCCACCGCACCCCGCGCCGCCTCCCGGTGCTGCTGCGCCGGTCGATCGAGGTACTCGCCAGCCAGGTCGCCCTGCAGCTGAGCGCGGCCGATCAGATGACGGATCTGCGCCGCCAGCTCGAGGTGCGCGACCAGCGCGCCGCCCTGACCGCTCCGCTCTACGGCTCGTTCGAGATTCCCGAGGTGCTCTTCGAGCGCTCCCGCACGGTTCTCGATCTGATCCCCGCCGACGGCGTCGCTCTCATGCTGAACGACCGGGTGCACACCCTCGGCATGGTGCCGCCGCCCGAGCGGCTGCTGCCGGTCGTCGAGGCCGTCGGCGACGGCTTCGTCACGGAGGCGCTCTCTCTCACCCACCCCGATCTGGCACTGCAGGTTCCCGAGGTCGCCGGGCTCATCGTGGTGGCCATCGGCGACGCCGGCCATCTGGCGTTCGTGCGCGGCGAGGTGTCGCGCACCGTCGACTGGCTGGGCGACCAGTCCGCGTCGAACCGCGACACCCCGCTGTCGCCGCGCCGCTCCTTCTCCTCGTGGCGGGAGAGCGTCACCGGTCGCTGCGCCCCGTGGGGCCCGCACGTCTCGGACGCCTTCGCCCTCGCCGCCGACATCCACACCGCCATCGGTGCCCGCAGTCAGGCCGAGCTCGCCGAGCTCGCGCTCCGCGACTCACTGACCGGGCTCCACAACCGCCGGTTCCTCGCTTCGCGCCTCGACGATCTCCTCCGGTCCGCGAGCGAGCCGGTCTCCGTGATCTTCCTCGATCTCGACAACTTCAAGCTGATCAACGACACCCACGGCCACGAGGTCGGCGACGTCGTGCTGGCCACGGTCGGCAAACGACTTGCGGGACTCGCCCGTTCCAGCGACATCATCGCGCGCCTCGGCGGCGACGAGTTCGTCATGGTGTGCGTCGACGTGGAGGAGGCCACGCCCATCGCGTCGCGCCTCATCCGCGCGATCTCGCGCCCGATCTCCGTCGGCGATCTGCGCGTGACGGTGTCGGCGTCCGCGGGGACCGCGCCGGCGGAGTCCGGCGTGAGCGCGGCCGATGTGCTGTCGTCGGCGGATGCCGCGATGTACCGCGCGAAGCGGGACGGACGCGGCCGCACCTCGCGCTGAGATCTCGCGCACGGCGATCGCGAGGGCGGGCTGTCGAGCCCGCGGTGTCAGGCGTTCGGGAGCGGGGGCTCCGGGGTGATCTTCAGCCCGCCCGGGGAGTTCGCCGTCTCGACGAGCTCCTGCAGCCACAGGCGGTTGATCTCGGGCATCGGGCCCTCGTACTCGAACCGCACGTCCGCGGCCGGCGAGATCCACATGGCCTGGCGGCGCCCGGTGACGTCGTCGACGACGGCGAAGGCCACGCTCTCCTGTCGGCGGAGCTTCGCGAGGATCACCAGTTCCAGGTGTGCCAGCGCGCGGTCGTCGATCGGGAACTCCGTCGAGGGAGAACCGTAGTGCAGAATACCCATCGCGTCGATACTACGGCGATACCGGGACGGCACGCACGACGCTGGGTAGGCTGGAACGATGGCGATTGTGAACCGACTGACCGTCGACGGCCGCGACTACTTCCTCCCCGAGCCGGTGACCCGGCTGAAGGAGGAGATCCTCAAGGCGATCCAGGCCGGCGGCGGATACGTCAACATCCCGCCGCTGCGCGGAGGACCCGGCATCGACATCCTGTTCTCCCCGGGGATGCCCGTCACATGGAGCCAGATCGACGTCGGCGACAGCGTCGGTGGCGACGAGGACGACCTCGAGCCCTATCCCGCGCTGTAATCGCGGAGCGGCAGGCCCGCAAGTAGCCGGTCGACGCCCTCGGCCGGCATCGGCCGAGCGAGCAGGAATCCCTGACCGCGGTCGCAGCCGCAGCGCAGGGCCTTGTCGAGGTGAGCGGCCGTCTCGATACCCTCGGCGACGACGCGCATGCCGCGCCGGTGGGCCACCTCGACCACGGCGGAGATGATCTCGTCGGCCTCGGCATCCTCACGGATGATCAGGGACCGGTCGATCTTGACCTCATCGACGTCGAGTCGCTCCAGCATCTCGAGCGTGGTGTCTCCGGCACCGAAGTCGTCGACGGAGATCGCGACCCCGGCTTCCCGCAGCCGCGCGAGCCCATCGGCCATCTCGGTGATGAACTGCGGCGCGGGTGCCTCGATGATCTCCACCGTCACCAGGTGCGGGGGGATCCGCAGCGCGCGCAGGTGCGTCAGGACGATCTCGACGTAGTCGGGCGAGTCCGCCCGTTCGAGGAAGTGGATCGCTGCCGCGTTGATGGACAGACCCACCTCGTGACCGGCGGTCCGCCACGCACCGACCTGCCACCCCGCAGTGGTCACCACGTGCGTATCGACCTCATCCAGGAACCCGCGATCGTGGGCGATCTGGATGAACCGCGAGGGCGGGACGTCGCCGACAGCCCGGTGCCGCCAGCGCGAGAGGGCTTCGACGCCGACGGGAAGCGCGATCGGCGACCACGTCGCCAGGTCGAAGATCGGCTGGTAGAAGACCTCCACGCGCTTGTCCGCGAGCGCCGAGCGCAGATCGCGAGCGAGCAGGGGCGTGTTAGGCATGCATCCACAGTGGCAAGACGGTCGGGATCCGAGCAACACCAGACAAATGGGAATCGAGCAGGTATCATGCTCACCCGTGTCGCGTCCTGACGCGCGTCGGCAGGATAATCTGGGGAGATGGGCACGTTCACGTATGACTCGAAAGTCACTGTCTCCTTCGACGATCGAGTCCTCGCCCATCTGCAGGCCGTGATCTGGAGCAAGCTCCGGCGCAGTGAGACCTTCTCCTTCACCTGGACCGACCCCATGCGCAGTGGCATGGGGCGCACGTCCGTCTGGCTGAGCCCGCACGTGTCGATCGTCTTCGAGTACTTCGGCAGCCGCTCCCCGAAGCTGAACCCGGTCTGGCTGGATGCCCTCTCCAAGGCCGCCAACTCGCCTGCCGGACTCACCGTTGTTCCGGAGCCGGACGAAGCCGCAATGGCGGCCGCCGCTGCGGCGGCGCGTGCCGGATAGTCGCACGTATTCATCGGAGCGAACTTCGCTCTGAATGTCGGAGGCTGCCGCTAGTCTTCGAACATGAGTACGAGCCGGTTGATCGAGTTCAGCGAAGAAGACCTCGCCGAACTCGACGAGGTCGCGTGTGCTGCCGAGCGGATCACCCCCGCGCTCGGGGCAATGGAGGTCGAGAACGTCCGGAACCAGGCTCGGGCGGGGGCGATTGCGGAGCGGGTGTCGCGGCGTTTGCCGGCGTCGGTGCGGTCGCAGGAGATGGTTTACCGATCCGTTGCCGCGGAGTTGGCGGGGGTGACGTTCACCACCGACCGGTCGATGCAGGCGCAGATCACCCAGGCGGTGGAATGGGTGGAGTGCTACCCCGTGACGTTGGCGGCGTGGGAGGCGGGGCGGATCACCCGCGGGCACGCGACCGCGGTGTTGCGGTGCGGGACGGTGTTGCCGCGGGAAGCGCGGGCCGAGTTCGACGCGGCCGCAGCGGAGCTCTGTGTCGGGCAATCGGTCGGACGGGTGAAGGATCGCCTCGATCACTTGGCGCAGGAGTTGCACCCCCGCACCCTGGCGGAACGGCACGCGAAAGCGCGGGAAGAGCGGCGGGTGAGTGTCACACCCCTGCGGGACGGCATGTCAGAACTCGTCGCAACTCTCCCGACACTGCTCGCGGAGGGAATCAGCGACCGACTCAACGAACAAGCCGCCTCCGTCATCGACGCCCGCAACGCCCCCGCCGACAGCGGGGCGGAACCGGACGCTGACGCTAACGTGGAGCCGGACTGTCGGACGCGAGAGCAGATCCGCGCCGACATCCTCTGCGACACGTTGTTGAGCGCCTCCCCGCTGGTGGATCCCACGAGGGACGGGGACGGGAACGGGACGCTGGGGATGATCCGCGCCAAGGTGCAGGTCGTCGTCCCCGCAATGACGCTCCTCGGGAAAGACGAAGACCCGGCGAACGACACCACCACCGCCGACCTCGTCGGATCCGCCCCCATCGATCCCGCCACCGCCCGCGCACTCGCCGGCGCCGTCGCCACGTGGGAACGCCTCGTCGTGCACCCCGTGTCCGGGCAGGTTCTCTGCACCGACTCGTACCGGCGCACCGCGTCGATGGCGCGTTTGCTCCGGGCACGGGACCGGCACTGCCGGTTTCCCGGATGCCGACGCCCCGCCATCCGCTGCGAGCTCGACCACACCTTCGACTGGGCCGAAGGCGGCCCCACCGACGTCCGGAATCTCTGTCATCTCTGCCAGAGACACCATTCGATGAAGCAATTCACGTCCTGGGGCGTCCGACAACTCGGTGGCGGGGTTCTGGAATGGACCTCACCGACGGGGCGGGTCTACGTCGACCACCCACCGGCACCCTTGGTGAGATTCATGCCCTCCGGAGGTGGAGCACCGCCACCCGACCCCTCGCCGCCGCCGTTCTGAGCTCGAAAGGGTCACAGCGACAGCAGAATCTTCTCACCCCCGGCGTCCGGCTCCGGATCCTTCGCCAGACGGGCGTGCGTCTCGACGTCGAAGCGTTCGTCGCCGTAGCGAAGCTTCTCTCTCTCGATGCCTTCGGGGGCGTACCCTGCCGCGCACGCCACGCGGCATGACGCCGGATTGTTGACTCGATGTCCGAGCTCGAGCCTGTGCAGCCCGTCTTCGAACGCCCAGGTGCTTACGGCACTCAGGGCCCGCACCGCGTACCCCTTTCCTCTCGCGCGCGGCACCAGCCAGTAGCTCATCCATGCGGTCCCATGCCGACGCTCGATTGCCGTGGCGCCGATGTTGCCGACGGCGACTCCATCCTCGACGATCGCCCAGTTGCGCCGACTCTCGTCGTAGGCAAGGGCTGTCGCTATGAAGGCCTCAGCGCCTGCAAGATTCTCCAGCGTCGCGTCGCCGAACTGAGACTGCAGGTCTGGAACCGCGGAGGCGGTCTCCACAAGCACGGGAGCGTCTCGTGCCGACCACGGGCGAAGGACCAAAGGCATGCCCCACCTCCTTTCCGACGCCGGGTCAGGACCAGACGCTCGGCGCGTCGGCACGCGTGGAGGGCAGCGCGGACGCGCGCGCCCACTCGTGCACCCACGGCTCCACCTCGCCGAGATCATCCGGCCGCCCGGTCGCCGCGAAGAGCTCGTCGTGCGACAACGTCCCACCCGAGCGCTTCAGCATCCGCGCACGCACCAGTGCTCGGGCGTAGACCTCGCCCTCCACGACCGCACGATGTTCGACGTAGAGCCCCCGCTCGTCGTGTCCGACCAGCCGCGTCTCGACGTCGAAGCGCTGCCCGAGATCCAGCGACTTCCGGAACGTGATCGTCTCGCTCGACACCACGGCGTACCAGCCGTTCCGCCGCATCGTCTCGAGAAGCCCGGTCCGCGTCAGCAGATCCCACCGCCCGAGGTCGAACAGCGACAGGTACCGCCCGTTGTTCATGTGCCGCAGCACATCGACATCGGTGGGGAGCGTCCGCAGCCGGATGCGGCCGATCGCACCGGTCGGCACGGCGCCGTCACGACGCAACGCCCGTCGCGCGCGCCAGATCACCAGAAGAGTCCGCCAGATCACATTCACGAGCAGTGATCGTAGTGATCGACGAGAGGATGCCGGATTCGTTTGTCGATCGGCGACAACCGCCCCGACGCCTCGCGCGACGGCATCCGGTCGATTTCTCCCGCCGTCGCGGCGAGCGTAGAGTCGCCGCATGGAAGCAGAAACCCAGACCGACATCGTCGTCCGTCCGGTGCGCGACGTCGACGCCGAAGCTCTCGGTCGCGTCCACGCCACCTGCTGGCACGAAACCTACGACCACCTCATCAGCAAGGCCGCGCTGGAGAAGATCTCCCCGCGTCGCATGGCTGAGCTCTGGACCCACTGGGCCGTCCAGGGACCCGACTTCCGGATGTTCGCCGCGCTCGTCGACGGCGAGATCGTCGGCTTCGCCGGATCCGGTCCCGCGCGCGACAAGGACGCCCCGCGCAACCGCGAGCTGTACTTCATCTACCTGCTCGACGCCCACCACGGCACCGGCATCGGTCAGAAGCTGTTCGACGCGGTCATCGGCGCCGACGAAGAGGTCTACCTCTGGGTCGCCGACGACAACCCGCGCGCACACCGCTTCTACACGCGCAACGGCTTCAGCCTCGACGGCGCCAGCCACACGGAGCCGTTCCTCGGTGAGACGCTCACCGAGGTCCGCTTCGTCCGCTGATCCACCCGCCGACCCCGTGCTGCAGGTCTGGGCTCTCGACGGTATCCCCGAGATCGCCGCAGGCACCGACCTGGTCGAGACGATCGCGGCGTGCGTCGGTGACACCCTCGACGACGGCGACATCCTCGTCGTCACGTCGAAGATCGTCTCGAAGGCCGAAGGACGCTTCGTCACCGCGGACGACCGCGAGGACGCGATCACGGCGGAGACGGTCCGCCTCGTCGCGCGCCGCACGGCGCCGAGCGGGCACGTGACCCGCATCGTCGAGAACCGGCTGGGGATCGTCTCGGCCGCCGCGGGCGTCGACGCATCGAACACCCCCGAAGGCACCGTCCTGCTCCTCCCCGAAGACCCGGATGCCTCGGCCCTCGCCCTCGCCCGGGGTCTCCGCGCGCGCCTCGGGGTGCAGGTGGGTGTCGTGATCTCCGACACCCTCGGACGGGCGTGGCGCGAGGGCCAGACCGACCACGCCATCGGCGCCGCCGGCATCCGCGTCTTCGAGGATCTGCGCGGACAGACGGATGCCGAAGGCAGGCCGCTCGTCGTGACGATGCCCGCCGTCGCCGACGAGATCGCCGGAGCCGCCGACCTCGTCAAGGGCAAGGCGACACGGCGCCCGGTCGCGGTCGTCCGCGGTCGCGGCGACCTCGTCGGTCCCCTCGACCTCCCCGGCGCACGCTCGATCGTCCGCCCCGCGGAACGCGACATGTTCCGACAGGGCGCGGACGAGGCGTATGCCGACGGATTCGCCGCCGGCGTCGCCTCCGCCCGGGCGGAAGCGGCGGACGGCGCCGACTTCTCCGCCCGCAGCACGACCTGACCGGCAGTCAGCTGCACCGAGACGGTGCGCGCGGCATCCGCTCCGGTCGAGAGCCGGTTGTCCAGCGTCCCGGCAGACACGTCGGACGTCACGCGGTAGGCCTCGTCCGGCAGGGTGAGTTCGAGGGAGCCGGCGCTGACGTCGATGTCGACTGTGCGGGGCGCGGAGCCGGTGAAGGTGCCCTCGAGCCCGCCCGCCGACACGATCAGGTCGGCGTCCTCGACGTCGGCGAGCGTCAGCGTCGCGCGGCCGGCGGACACGTCCGCCTCCACCTCGCGTGCGGACCCGTCCACGCGCGCCTCGCCCGCGCCGAGCGAGATCTCCAGAGCGCCGAAGTCGCCCTCGACGTCCAGGTCGCCCGCGGCGAGGTCGAAGACGCCGTCGACGCCGGAGAGCTCGCGCGGGAGGGTGAGCACCGCAGAGCTCTCCTCAGTGTCCCATCCCCAGGTCCACCGCCAGGGTCCGCCCCACGACGGCGACGCGACGCGGAGGGTGTCGCCGTCGCGCTCGAAGGTCCACCGGTCGGCACCCACGGCGCCGTCCACACGGAGCTCGGCCCGCGCGGCATCCGTGAACTCCACCCGCATATCGCCGGCGGCGAGGTCCAGATCGATACGGTCGACGCCAGCCACCGAGAGGTCCTGCGTGGACGACGAGGTCGATGCCGACGCGACCGTCGACATCGCGGTGGTGGCGACGGCGCCGATGACGACGGCACCACCCAGGGCGGCGGTGAGGATCGCGATCACACGCGAGGTCGAGGTGGTCATGAGGGGTCTCCTGTCTGAGTGGGCGCCCCGTGGGCGATGTGGGCGAGCGCGGCGAGGACCCGGCGGTTGCCCGCCTCGTCCTGCTCGAGATCGAGCTTCTGGAACACCGCGGTGATGTGCTTCTCGACGCTGCCCTCGCTGACGTGCAGCGTCCGGGCGATCGCCTGGTTGGACCGACCTTCGGCGATGAGGGCGAGCACCGTGGACTCGCGATCGGTGAGGCGCTGCATCCGCTCGTCGCGGGTGCGGCGGCCGAGGAGCTGGGCGACGACTTCGGGGTCGAAGATCGTCGCGCCGGACCCGATCGCCTCGACGGTCTCGAGGAACTCCGCCACGTCGGCGACGCGGTCCTTCAGGAGGTAGCCGAGGGCACCGCCGCGGCCCGCGATGAGCTCGCTGGCGTAGCGCTCCTCGACGTACTGCGACAGGACGAGCACCGGGAGTTCCGGCCGATCGCGTCGGAGCGCCAGCGCAGCGCGGATCCCCTCGTCGGTCCCCGTCGGCGGAAGCCGCACGTCGAGGATGCAGAGGTCGGGATTCGCGGAGGCGACCGTCGCTTCGAGGTCGGTGGCGTCGGGGAGCGCAGCGACGATGTCGTGTCCGGCATCCGCGAGCAGGCGCGAGAGTCCCTCGCGGAGGAGGACGGAGTCCTCACAGATCAGGATGCGCACGGAATGCTCACCTCCAGGGCGGTCGGACCGCCGACGGGACTGTCGAGACGGAATTCCCCGCCGGCGCCGAGTGCGCGGTTGGCGATGCCGTCGAGGCCGCCTCCGGGGACGATCTGCGCACCGCCGATGCCGTTGTCCTCGACGCGGGCCCACAGGATGCCGCCCTCGCGCTGGCGCACCACCACGCGGCATGCGGAAGCCCGCGAGTGCTTCGCGGCGTTGGTCAACGCCTCCGCGATCACGAAGTAGGCCGCGGTCTCCGCCGTCTTGCTGCAGCGCTCGTCGATGCGCACGTCGAGGGCGACGGGCACGTGCGAGCGGGCGGCGAGCGCCGAGAGGGCGGCATCCAGTCCGCGATCGTCCAACACGGAGGTGTGGATGCCGCGGGCGAGCTGGCGGAGCTCGGTGATGGCCGCCTTCGTCGAGGTGTGCGCCTCGGCGAGGAGGGTCTTGGCGGCATCCGGATCGGAGTCGATCTTCTGCTGCGCGAGTCCGAGTGTCATCCCCACCGAGACCAGGCGCGGTTGCACCCCGTCGTGGAGGTCGCGCTCGATGCGGGTGCGCTCGAGGTCGGCGGCACGGACGGCGCCGGCGCGCTGGGCGGAGGAGGTGCGCGCCTGCTCGGCGAGCGCTCCCTCGCGCGAGGGGATGAGGATCGCGCGGGCGATGACGCCGTGGAGGAGCGCGACGCCCACGATCGCGACGGCGGAGAGCAGGACGGCGAGGAGGCCGAGCGGGACGCCCAGCGAGACGGGGATGTCGAAGGGGGTGCGCTCGAGACGGACCGAGTCGGCACCATCGGCGTAGAGCGGGGAGAAGACGACGGCGATTCCGGAGACGAGGACGGAGGCGGCGGCGAGGACGATGAACCCGAGGACGGTCGCCACCGCGGCGCTCGCGACCCCGCGCCACATGAGGGGATCGGTGAACTGCGCCCAGATCGTCCGCAGGAATCCGCCGAACCCGGGGCGTCCGCTCGTGCGCGGTCGGACAGCGGGGAGCGACAGGTCGTACAGCCCGTCGACGCGCGCGTATTCGAGGAACGCCAGCGCGAAGAGTCCGTAGACGAAGCCGAGGAGGAGGAGGAGGCCGACTCCGATCACGGGGACGAGCCCGATCCCGACGCCCAGGAGCACGCCGAGGATCGTGAACACCACCGGTCCCACGACACCGAGGGCGGCCAGCTGGAGGGCCGCGCCGGTCACGCGCAGCGGACGCACGGCGCGTGGGGGTCGAGCGGGCGGGAAAGCGGCGATGTCGGTCATACCTTCACGGTAGAGCGGCGTGCGCTGACGCGCCCCCGAGGCATCCGGAGACTCCGATTCGGGTTATCCCCCGCACCGGGAAGCGGAGTCTGGTCAGCGCGACGAGCCCGGTCAGCGCGACGACACCGTGCCGAACAGTCGGGCGATCGGGGCGAGCACCATCGGGCGGGCGGCGACCCAGGCGGCGGCGATCACCGCCATCGACAGCGTGAACAGCCAGAAGCCGGTCCAGTTCGTCGCGTACGCGTCGGGGTCGACCGACCCCTGCGCGGCGTACATGTGGTTCAGGTTCCGCAGCGCCCCCGTGGCGAAGACGAGCGCGACGTGGATGATGATGAACACCACGAAGTACAGCATCACCGGGAAGTGGAGCTTCCGCGCCCATTCGACCGGGTATGCCTTGTTCAGGCGCGAGGCGTTCTTCGGCCACCACATGCTCATCCGGATGCCGGTGATGATCGCGAGCGGCGCGGCGATGAACACCGTCGAGAAGTAGGCGAGCTGCTGCAGGCTGTTGTAGTTCACCCACCCGTTCTCGGTCGGCCAGTCGAGCGAGACGTACTGGAGCCCGGCCGAGACGAGGTTGGGGAACACCTCCCAGCTCGTCGGCACGATCCGCATCCACTGGCCGGTCGCGAACAGCAGCACGACGAACACGACGCCGTTGATGACCCACAGCACGTCGAGGCTCTGGTGGAACCAGATGTTCAGGCTCGTCTTGCGCTTCTTCGCGCCGCGCGGCGACCAGAAGGCGTCGGGCCGCTTCTCGGTGCGCACGCGCAGGCCCGTGCGGATGATGAGCACCATCAGGAAAACGTTGAAGAAGTGCTGCCAGGCCAGCCACGCGGGGATGCCGACCGGCGCCCCCTCGGGGAGGTGGTACTCGCCGGGGTAGCGGACGAGGAACTCCTGCACCGGCGCCGTGCTCACCAGCCACCGCACGGCGACGACGAGCATGCCGGCGACGTAGATCAGGCCCGCGCCGCCGACCACGACCGCGCCGAGCCACTGCAGAGCGGTGAACGGGCCGAACCGGCGGGGTTCGGGGCGAGGAGCGGGGCGCGCGGCGGCCGATGCTCCCGCCCACACCGTCGGGGTGAAGGGCAACGGAACGGACAGGTCGCGCGCCGGGGCGGCGCCGTCGAGTGGCGGGTGTGGCCGCGTCGCGGCATCCGATGCGGCCACACCCGCCACCTCAGGTGCAGAGGGCGTCCCGGGCGCAACGGGTGCGGGCGCGGCCGTCGGGGCGGGTTCGGGGGTCTCGGGTGCGGCGACGCGGGACGCGGATGCCGGGGGCCACGGCTCGCCACCCGGTACGCGCGGGAGCCCGCGGCGCAGCCCGGCATCCGTCATCGGCGCGCCGGACTCCGCTTCGGGTGTCGCTTGCGGCCCCGTCACGGGCTCGGAGGGGGCCGGAACTGCCACCTGAGAAGCGACAGACGCCGGCGCGGGTGACAGTGCGGGCGCGCTCGTGGGCGCGGGCGTCGGCGCAGCGGATGCCGGAGGCCACGGCTCGCCGCCGGCGACGCGCGGCAGCCCTCGCCGCAGCGGGCGTTCGGGTGTCGCTCGTGGCCCCGTCCCGGGCGCGGAGGGGGCCACGAGCGACACCTCAGCGAACGCGGGCGCGGGCGCGACGTCGGCGTCGACGGGCGGCGCGGGCGCGAGGTCAGGCGCCGGCGCGGGCGCGACGTCGGGCGCGAGCGGCGCGACGGATGCCGGAGGCCAGGGCTCCCCGCCGACCACGCGCGGCAGTCCCCGCCGCAGGCGTCGGGTCGTCGTCATCCTCAGCCCCTCTTCGCCTGCAGCGCCGTGATCAGCCGCGGCACGACCTCGAAGAGATCGCCGACGACGCCGAAGTCCGCGATCTCGAAGATCGGCGCATCGGCGTCCTTGTTGATCGCGACGATCGTCTTCGCCGTCTGCATCCCCGCCTTGTGCTGGATCGCGCCGGATATGCCGAGAGCGACATACAGCTGCGGCGAGACCGAAACGCCCGTCTGACCGACCTGGTAGGTGGCGGGGACGTACCCGGCGTCGACCGCCGCGCGCGACGCTCCGACCGCCGCGCCGAGGCTGTCGGCGAGTTCTTCGACGAGCGCGAACTTCTCACCGGAACCCAAGCCGCGTCCACCCGACACGACGCGCGCAGCACCGCGCAGCTCTGGACGCGCGGACGTCGCGACCGCCGCCTCGACCGACTCCACGACCGCGGCCCGGCGACCCGAGGAACGCACCTCCAGCGCGTGCACGGCCGGCTCCGCAACCGCTTCCGCCCGCGCATCGACGGCCCCGATCCGCAGGGTGATGACGGGCGCGCCCCACGTCACTGCGGAGTCGACGAGATACTCGCCGCCGTACACCGAGTGCTGGGCGAGGATGCCCTCCTCGTCGCGCGACACCCCGACCGCGTCCACGCACAGGCCCGAGCCGGTCCGGGCGGCGAACCGTGCCGCGGCCTCCCGCCCTTCGACCGAGTGCGCCGCGAGGACCGCGGCGGGCCGCACGAGCTCGGATGCGGCGGCGAGCGCGTCGGTCGCCGCGACGCCGAGTCCGTCGCGCGGGGCGGCGACGAGCACGATGCCGGCACCGAGGGCCGCGGCATCCGCCTCCCGCGCGGTGTCGCCGACGACGAGGGCGACCGGGGTCCCGATCGACGCCGCGGCGCCGATCAGGCCGGCGCCGGAGGATGCGAGCGCACCGTCGGGCGTCGTGTCGAGGAGGACGAGGATCGCGTCGTCCGGGAAGGTCGTGTCCGCCATGTCACACCAGCCGATTCTGTGCGAGGAAGTCTGCGAGCTGCTCGGCCGCCGTGCCGTCGTCGACGATCTTCACGCCGGCCTCGCGCGGGGGCTTCTCGGCGAGGCCGATCACGATGGACCGCGCGTGCTCGTGAGCGTGCGGGTCGACGCCGAGGTCGGCACACGACAGGGTCTCGAACGGCTTCTTCTTGGCCGCCATGATCCCCTTGAAGTTCGGGAAGCGGGCGTCCGGCAGCGCCTCGGTGATCGAGATGACCGCCGGCAGCGGCGCCGTCACGCGCATCGTCGCGCCGTCGGACGAACGGATGCCGCGCACCGCGCCGCCGTCCCCGCCCTCGGTGATCTCGACCTCGGTCAGCGACGTCGCCGCGGGGACGTCCAGAAGCTCCGCGATCATCGCCGGGAGCACGCCGCCGGCACCGTCGGTGGAGAGGTTTCCGGCCACGACGAGGTCGAAGCCCGTGCGGCGGAGGGCGGCGGCGAGGACCTCGGCGGTGAGGCCCAGGTCGGCCCCGAGGAGGCCCTCGTCGACGATCTGCACCGCGGAGGCGGCGCCCATCGCGAGCCCCTTCCGCACGGTCGTCGCCGCGGAATCCGGCGCCATCGACATCACGACGACCTCAGTGCCCTCGTGGGCATCGGCGTACGACAGCGCGACCTCGAGCGCTCGCTCGCCGATCTCATCGAGCACGGCGTCGCTCGCGGCACGGTCGGCGAGCCCCGTTCGCAGATCGAGGCGGCGCTGCCCCCAGGTATCCGGAACCTCTTTGACCAGGACGACGATCTTCATGATGCTCCGCTCCTTCGTGCCCTCGAGTCTAGGATGCCGCGAGGGCTAGCGTGGTGGGTGAGACGGGAGGTGCGCATGCCCAGGAACGGACCGCTCCCGGTCGATCCGATCGCGGAGGCCAAGCGGCAGTGGATCGACCACGGCTGGACGGATGCCGCTGCCGGCATGTCCGCGGTGACCTCCGTCATCCGTGCGCAGCAGCTCATGTTCGCGCGCATCGACCAGACGCTGAAGCCCTTCGGCCTCTCGTTCGCGCGGTACGAGATGCTGCGCCTGCTCGGCTTCACCCGCGAGGGACGGATGCCGATGTCGAGCGCCATCGCGCGCCTGCAGGTGCATCCGACGAGCGTCAGCAGCACGGTGGATCGGCTGGTGCGCGACGGCCTGGTGATGCGGGAGCAGCACCCGACCGATCGCCGGGCCGCGATGCTCGTGCTCACCGCATCCGGGCGGACGGTCGTCGAAGACGCGACGGCGGCACTGAATGCGGAGGTCTTCGCGCAGCCGGGGCTGGACGAGCAGGATGTGACCGACCTCGTCCGGATCATCGCGCGACTGCGGCGCTCCGCGGGGGACTTCACCGATCCGCGGCCGCTACCGGAACCCCTCTGACCCGCCTCACCTCTGACGCCTCTCACCGGTGCCGGAACTCCGCGGCGCGCTTCTCGCGGAAGGCGGCCATGCCCTCCTTCTGGTCCTCGGTGTCGAAGAGACCGGCGAAGATGTGGCGCTCCAGGCGGAGCCCCTCGGCGAGGGTCGTCTCCTGCGCGGCATCCAGCACCGCGGTGGCGGCATAGAGCGACGGGAGCGATTTCGCGGCGATCTGCTCCGCCACCGCGCCCGCCTCGATCAGGAGGTCGGCGGCGGGGACGACCCGCGAGACGAGGCCCGCGCGCTCGGCCTCCGCGGCATCCATCATCCGACCGGTGAGGATGAGGTCGGCGGCCTTGTAGGGGCCGACCGCGCGGACCAGGCGCTGCGATCCGCCCATGCCGGGGATGACGCCGAGGTTCACCTCCGGTTGCCCGAACCGCGCGGTGTCGGCGGCGAGGATGATGTCGCACATCATCGCCAGCTCGCACCCGCCCCCGAGGGCGTACCCGGCGACGGCGGCGACGACCGGCGTCCGCAGCGCCGCGAACCGCGCCCAGCCGCCGAAGTGGTCCTCCATGACCATGTCGAGCCCGGTCTTGTCCTCCATCTCCTTGATGTCGGCACCGGCGGCGAAGGCCCGATCCGATCCGGTGACGACGATCGCCCCGATCCCGAGATCGGCGTCGAAGCGCGTCGCGACGTCGACGACCTCGTGCATGAGACGGCCGTTGAGGGCGTTCAGCGCCTCGGGACGGTTCAGCGTGATCCACCCCACGCGTCCGCGCGTGTCGACCAGGATCGTGTCGTACTCGGTCATCGGGGTGCTCCTCGTGCGTCGTCGGGCGATTCGGCTCCGCGGCTGTGCGCGCGGATGGTCTCGATGATGCCCGAGAAGTCCCGTCCGGCACCCTCCCCCTCCGCGAAGCGACGGTACATCTCGTGCGCGGCCGATCCGAGGCGCGCCGAGACGCCGGCGTCCGCGATCGCCCGGGCGGCGAGCGTGAGGTCCTTGTCCATGAGGGCACCGACGAACCCGGGGGCGAAGTCGCGGTTCGCGGGGCTCGACGGCACGGGGCCCGGGACGGGGCAGTTCACCGTCAGCGCCCAGCATTGACCGCTCGCGTGCGCGGCGACGTCGTACAGCTCCGCGTGGCCGAGGCCGAGGCTCTCACCGAGGACGAACGCCTCCGCCACGGCGATCTGCGACACCGCCAGGATCATGTTGTTGCAGATCTTCGCGGCCTGTCCGAGGCCGGGTCCGCCGCAGGGGACGACGCGTCGCCCCATGGTCTCCAGGAGCGCGCGGACCTCGTCGAGATCGGATGCCGCACCCCCGATCATGAAGGTCAGGGTGCCCGCCTCGGCCCCCACGACCCCGCCGGACACCGGGGCGTCCAGCGCGCGGTGACCGGCGGCTTCCGCGATCTCGTGCGCGTTCCGGGCGTCGTCGACGGCGATGGTGGAGCAGTCCACGAACAGCGTCCCCGGCGCCGCGACGTCGCAGAGCCCCGGGTCACCGACCGCCCCGGCGTAGGCCGCGAGCACCTGCGCGCCGTTCTGGAACATCGTCACGACCACCTCGGCCTCCGCGCGGCGGACGGCATCCGGGGCGGAGCCCGCGACCTCCAGGCCCGCCTCCCGCGCGGCACCCCGAGCCCGATCCGCCACGTCGAAACCGACCACCCGGTGTCCGGCGCGATGGAGGTTCACCGCCATCGGGAGTCCCATGTGACCGAGGCCGAGGAAGGCGACGCGCACGTCAGGCTCCGAGAAGGTGCCGGCCGATGACGACCCGCATGATCTCGTTCGTACCCTCGAGGATCTGGTGGACGCGGAGGTCGCGCACCACCTTCTCGATGCCGTACTCGTGCAGGTAGCCGTACCCGCCGTGGAGCTGGAGGGCGTCGTTGGCGACGCGGAACCCGACGTCGGTGGCGAAGCGTTTGGCCATGGCGCACTGCATCCCCGCATCCGGTTCGCGGGCATCCAGCGCCGCCGCCGCATCGCGGACGAGCGCACGGGCGGCGCGGAGCTCGGTGGCCAGGTCGGCGAGGGTGAAGACCACCGACTGCTTCTCGGCGAGGGGGTCGCCGAACGTGAACCGCTCGTGGACGTACCGCGTCGCGCGATCCAGCGCCCACTGCGCCCCGCCGAGCGAGCACGCGGCGATGTTCAGCCGCCCGCCGTCGAGCGCCGACATCGCCATCGCGAAGCCGCGCCCCTCGGTGCCGAGCAGCGCATCGGCCCCCACGCGCACCTCGTCGAGGATGACCTGCCGGGTGGGCTGCGCCTTCCACCCCATCTTCCTCTCGTGCGGCCCGAACGAGAGTCCCTCGGCGTCGCCCGGGACGAGGAACGCGGAGATGCCGCGGGCACCCGGCTCGCCGGTGCGGGCCATCACCACGTAGACGGATGCCTCCCCCGCGCCGGAGATGAACTGCTTGACGCCCGTGAGCACGTAGTGCGCGCCGTCGCGGATCGCGCTGGTGGTGATGGCGGCGGCATCCGATCCCGCACCGGGCTCGGTGAGGCAGTAGCTCCCGAAGCCGCGCATCGCGGTGAGCTCGGGGAGGAACCGGCGGCGCTGCACCTCGCTGCCGTACGTGTCGATCATCCAGGCGACCATGTTGTGGATCGTCACGAAGGCCGCCACCGCAGGATCGCCCTGGGCGAGCTCCTCGAAGATCGCGACCGCATCACTGCGGCCGAGGCCGGTGCCGCC
This sequence comes from Microbacterium sp. NPDC077184, assembly GCF_040687055.1. NCBI lineage: Bacteria > Bacillati > Actinomycetota > Actinomycetes > Micrococcales > Microbacteriaceae > Microbacterium > Microbacterium sp. NPDC077184. The sequence goes on along the minus strand of NZ_JBFBMM010000010.1, from coordinate 82,494 downwards.
GACATCCTCGCGGACGTAGATTCCGCCGAGCCCCAGCTCGCCCGCGCGCTCGAGCGTCTCGCGCGGGAAGTGCCCGGCGAGGTCCCACTCCAGCGCGTGCGGCGCGAGCTCGGCGGCGGCGAAGTCCCGTACCGCCTCCAGGACCGCAGCGCGGTCCTCTGCGGACAGGGTGGGGGCGGATTCGGTCGCGCCGGATGCGGCGGCGACGGACATCTCCATGGTCATGATGCTGCTTCCTCGTGGGACGACATTGTCACTGTGGAGATTTTACATGGACGTCCTACTTTTCGGCAGGGGATCCAATCTAACGAGAACACCTCGGCCCCCTCACCATCGCGGTGAGGGGGCCGAGGTGTTTCCGGCGGAGCGCGTCAGCGCGCGATGACCGGCAGCGGAACCACCATGCGCGAGTCCTCGTAGCCCGAGGCCCCCGTGAACGACACCCGCAGCAGATGCAGGCCGCGCGAGAGCGGCGGGAGCGTCACGCGGAAGCGGCCGTTGGTGTCGGCCGTCACCGCGACGGTCGCCACGGTCTTCCCCGCGTCGGTGATCGTCACGGTGCCGACGGGCGCGGTCCGGTCGCGGGCGAAGACCGCACCGCTGACCGACACGGACTTGCCGACGGGGACGACGAACCGATCCGGTACCGCCACGACGGTCGTGGCGACCGGCACGATCTCCGCCTCGGTGAGCACCGCGACCGAGCGCGCGGGCACCGTCACCGTTCCCGTGGCGGCATCCCACGTCGTGGTCTTCACCACCGGGTCGGCGCCGTTCGCGAGCGCCGGAGTCAGGGCGAAGTCCCGACCGGCGAGCGCGTCGACGGTCTGGGTGACCGGCTCCGGCGAGGCGTTGAAGACCACCAGCGCACCGGCGAGCTCGTCGTCGACTCCCGCGCCGATCCGGTCGTCGATCACCATCGTGATCACGCCGGGTGCGGCATCCGCTCCCCCACCGGGGAACGAGACCTTCTCGGTGATGAGATCCGCCGACCCGAGGCGCAGGAGTCCGACCTCCGACCGCACCCGCAGGAGGTCCAGCGCCGCCGACTCCGCCGCGGCGATGTCGGATGCCGCGGGCTTCAGCGCCGGGTTCGCCAGGAGCGGCGCCATCAGCGGCCACTTCTCCTCGTTGTCGGCGCGAGGGGGGAGGCCCGACCCGAAGGTCGACTCGGTCCCGGTCCAGTCGATCCGGTTGAACCAGTCGCCGGAGTTGTAGCTGTTGCGATCGAGCGACTTCGAGCGCAGCAGCTCGGTGCCGGCGTGCCAGAACGCGGGCGTCTGCGCCAGGGCGACGGTCGCGAGCGAGACGGTGTTCATCCGCACCCGGTCGGCCATCGACGTCTCGACCGGCAGCTTCAGCACCGACAGGTCGTAGAGCGTCTCGTTGTCGTGCGCGTCGACGTAGGTGATGACCTCGTCCGGCTGGTCGGCGTAGCCGGCGGCCGAGCCGTTGTAGTCGACCTCGTCGCCCCGCTTCACGGACCCGTCGGATGCCGTGAACGTGAAGTCGCGGAGGTTTCCGGCGAGCCCGAGCTTGACGAGGTCGGTCTGCTGACCGAGCGTGCGGTCGGCCGGGTCGACGGGCGAGCCGTTCGGATCGGTGCCGAGGCCCGTGCCGAAGCCCTGGTCGAGCGTCGATGAGCCGTCGACCGGGCTGCCGCCGTGCACCCCGTCGCGGAGACGGTCGTTGAACGTGCCGATGCCGGTGCCGCCGAGCTGCCCCTGCGTGGCCTGCTCGAAGAGGGCGTTGTCCGCCACCTCGCCGAAGTTCCAGCCCTCGCCGTAGAGGTAGACGCTCTTCCCGTCGACGCCGTCCTTCTTCAGCGTCAACTCGTCGAGCGCGGCGCGCACGGCGAGCATGTTGTCGCGCGAGTGGTGCCCCATGAGGTCGAAGCGGAATCCGTCGACCTTGTAGTCGCGCGCCCACAGGACGACCGCATCGACCATGAGCTTCTCGGCGACCTCGTGCTCGGTGGCGACGTTCTCGCAGCAGGTCGAGGTCTCCACGCCGCCCGCCGCGTTGAGGCGGTGGTAGTAGCCGGGGACGACGCGGTCGAGGACCGAGCGCTCGCCCTGACCCGACTGGGCGGTGTGGTTGTAGACCTGGTCGAGCACGACCTGCAGGCCCGTGGCGTGCAGCGCCCCGACCATGTCGCGGAACTCCGCCACGCGCGCCCCGCCCTCGGGATCGGTCGCGTACGACCCCTCCGGTGCGAAGAAGTGGAACGGGTCGTAGCCCCAGTTGAAGCCGTCGGCGTCGCGGACGGCGTCGATGCAGGCCTGTTGCTGATCCGAATCCGGCGCGAACGAGGCCAGGTCGCAGTCCGGCACGGCCTGCGCCGCACGGTCCTCCTCGATCGTGGCGATGTCGAACGAGGGCAGGAGGTGCACGGTGTTGATCCCGGCATCCGCCAGCTGGGCGAGCTGGGTCATGCCGGCGCTCCCGGCCCGCGTGAACGCCCGGTACGTACCGCGCTCGTCCTCGGGGACGGTGGTGTCGGTGATCGAGAAGTCGCGGATGTGCAGTTCGTAGATCGCACGGTCCACGGGGCGGTCGATCTTCGGCGCCGCCGTCTTCTCCCACGCCTTCGGCCGGAAGGCCTTGTCGGCGAGGTCGATCGCGACCGAGCGCTCGGAGTTCGTCGTGAGGGCCACCGACGAGGGGTCCGTCACGAGGTTCGTCTCGATCGCCCCCGTGGTCGGGGCGTAGACGACGACCTCCCACAGGTATTCGTCGCCGCGCAGCTTCGCTCCGCCCTCGACGGTCCAGGATCCGGATGCCGCATCCCTGCGCGCCTCGTGCCGGACGGGGTCGCCGGTGGCTCCGGCCTCCCACGTCAGCAGCGTCGCCGACTGCGCCGTGGGGGCCCAGAGGCGGAACGTCGGCTTCTTGCCCGAGAACGTCACCCCGAGGGGCAGGTCGCGCACCGCATCCGCGTAGAGGTCGTCGAGGACGCCCGGGATCTGGATGCCGGTGAACGCCGACACCGCACCGTTCGCCGTCCGCTGGGCGAGGGCGAGCTGCCCCGTCAGGAGCGCGGCGACGGTCTCGCGATCGACGTCGTCCACCCGCAGCGCGGTGTACGCGGCGAGCGCCGGGAACCGGGAGCGCTGCTCCTCGGTGAGGCCGCCCTCGATCACCGAGAGCGTGAGGGGGTCGCCCCCGCGGATCTCGGTGCCCTCGAGCGAGAGACCGGCATCCGTCGAGCCGTAGAGCTCCCACACCGCGCCCGCGGCCGAGGACCCGAGGTCGCTCGGGACCGCGATCGTCGCCTGGTCGATCCAGTGGGCGCGGAGCTCGCCGAGCCCGTCGACCGCGCTCTCGGTGGAGCGGACGGTGAGGCGGTGCGAGGCGATGTCGTAGCGGAACGTGGTGACCTTCCCCTCGGTGGCGCGGAAGGTGATGTTCGACCCGCCGGGGGCGCCGTCCGCCCCGTAATTCTCGTCCCAGCTGCGGTCGTGGGCGACCTTCACCTCGTACGAGCCGGTCGGCAGGTCGTCGGTGGTGAACTGGAAGACGCCGTCGCCGTCGCGATCGAACATCATGCTCGCCAGGCAGGCCGGCGACCAGTCGGCCGGGCAGCCCAGCTCGCTCTGGAACGAACCGGGGAGGGTGATGACGGGGCCGTCCGCGGTGGAGGCGACGTTCTTCGTCCGCGGGTCGAAGAAGAACTCGATCGGTCCGCCCGCGTGGGCGAGGGTGATGTTCGGGCCGTTGAGGACGCCGCCGGCGCCGTAGTTCTCGTCCCAGCTCTTCTCGGTGGCGATCTTGTACTCGTAGTCGCCGGCCGCCAGGTCGTCGAGGCGCAGCGTCCAGATGCCGTCGACCTGGGTCATCTGCACCGCGTCGCACCCCGGCTGCCAGTCGTCCGGGCATCCGGCCTCACTGTTGAGGCTTCCGGGAACACTGACCGCGCCGTAGACGGTCGGCTCCTGCGGCTCGACCTCGCCGGGGCCCTCGGGCTCCTCCTCGACGACGCCGAGATCGACGCGGTTGCCGACCGAGGCGTAGGTCGATGCGGCCGACCGCGCACCCGCGGCATCGGTCGACACGGCACGGTACTCGATGAGCGTTCCGGGTGCGAGGTCGTCGACGTCGTGGAAGACGCGCGGGTCGACGTCCTCGGCTACGCCGAGCGGCTGCCAGTCGCCGCCGCCGACGACGCGCCACGCGAACGCGGTCTGACGCCACGCATCGTCCGCCGTCGCGGCGATCGGGGCGCTTCCGGAGAGACCCGCCCCCGCGGCGGGGACCGACACCGTCAGCGGCGCGGCCTCCGCCGGTGCCGACACGGTGCGATCGGCCCGCCACACCACGGCGGACAGCGGCGGCACGGTCAACGACACTTCGGCGGCGGCATCCGTGGCGAGAGTCTCGGCGTCGCCGTAGACCGGGGCGTAGGAAGCGTCCGCGGTCAGGGTGGACAGGGCGACGGATGCCTCGGTGGTGGCGTTGTTGATCGCGACGAGGTACTCGACACGCTCGGTGGGGTCGACGCGGGAGAACGCGTAGATCCCCGCGGCGTCGGCGGCGTGACGCTCGATCTGCGCACCGGTGGTGAGGGTCGGGTGCTCGGCCCGCAGCTGCGAGAGCGCCGCGATGTCGGTGTAGAGCGGAGCCTCCGTGTCGTAGCGGTCCTGCGTGCCGACGGTCTCGCCGGTCACGAGCGGCTGCTCGGTGTACTCGGCGACCTGGCTGGCGAAGAGCGACTGACGCGCGGCGCGGTCGCCGCCGTTGCCGGCGAAGCCCTGCTCGTCGCCGTAGTAGATCACCGGCTGGCCGCGGGTGAGGAACATCAGCTCGTGCGCGAGACGGTCGCGCTGGAGGACGTCGCCCTTGCCGCTGAGGAAGTGTCCGATGCGGCCCATGTCGTGGTTGCCGAGGAAGGTCGGCAGCGCCGTCGCGGAAGAATCCGGAGTCGTGTAGCGGTCATCGCCCGCGAAGAGCGTCGACAGGCCCGTGGGCTTGCCGCCGCCGGCGAAGGAGGAGGCCGCGCCCTGGAAGGCGAAGTCGAGGACGGAGTTCATGTCGGTTCCGCGGACGTAGGGCGCGAGCTTGGCCGGGTCTCCGTCGTACACCTCGCCGAACATGAAGAAGTCGGGCTTACCCTGCGCGCGGGCGTAGTCGAGGACCTCCGTGGTCCAGGTCTCCCAGAACTCGGTGTTGACGTGTTTGACGGTGTCGATGCGGAACCCGTCGATGCCGAGGTCCACCCAGTCCTGATACACCTCCACGAAGCCGTTCACCACGGTGGGGTGCTCGGTCATGAGGTCGTCGAGACCGACGAAGTCGCCGTACGTGACCGACTCCCCCGCCCAGGTCGAGTCACCGCGGTTGTGGTAGAGCGTCGGGTCGTTCAACCACGCCGGCACCTTGACCTCCGCCTCCTCCGGCGCGATGACGGGGGTGTACGGGAAGGAGGTCGCGGGGTCGAGCGCGGGGAAGGAGTCGGTGCCCGCATACGTCGCCGGGTCGAAGTCGGCGCCTGCGGCATCCCGATACGGACGCGTCGCCTGATCGACGTACGAGTACCGGCCCTCGGCGTAGGTGATGACGTCGGCGGTGTGGTTGGTGATGATGTCGAAGTAGACCTTGATGTCGCGCGCGTGGGCCTCCTCGATGAAGGCCGCGAGCTCCTCGTTGGTGCCGAGGTGCGGGTCGATGCGCGTGAAGTCCGTGATCCAGTACCCGTGGTAGCCGGCCGAGGCGTCGGCGCCGGAGCCCTGGACGGGCTTGTTCATGAAGCTCGGGGTCAGCCAGATCGCGCTCGTGCCGAGCCCCTCGATGTAATCGAGGTTCTGGCGGAGACCGGCGATGTCACCGCCGTGATAGAAGCCGGAGTCCGACGGATCGAGGCCGGTGGCGAGGCGGTCGCCCTCGAGGCCACCGGTGTCGTTGGAGGGGTCGCCGTTGGCGAACCGGTCGGTCATGACGAAGTAGAACTGCTCCTCCGCGCCCGGCTGGCGGACCGGCTCAGCCACGAGCGCGTCGTCGGCGTCGCTGTAGCCGCCGGTGAGATCGAGGGCCTCCACACCCACGCGCTGGAGGGTCGCGTCGAAGACGAACCGGAGCCGCGCGGGACCCGCGATGGTCACGGGGATGTTCGCGTCGGTGCCGTCGAGTCCGTACGCCTCGTCCCAGGCGTCGTCGAGGGCGACCTTGTACTCCCACGTGCCGGCCGGGACCTCGAACTCGGCGGCGTAGCGGCCGTCGTCGCCGGTCGGGGCGAGCTCGGTGGCCTCGCACTCGGGCTGCCAGTCGGCGCTGCAGCCGAGCTCGCTCTGCAGCGACCCGACGAGGGCGACGGTGCGGTCCGCGGCGGCGGCCGCGGGCGCGGCGAGCGCGGGCACGGCGAGGGACGAGACCCCCGCGGTCAGGACGAGCGCGGCGGTCGCGAGGGAAGCGAGGGCGCGGCGCGCGCGCGAGGGGGTCGTCATCGACACAGAGACTCCTGGGGAGCGGTGGGAGCGGAAGCGGCGGCACGGCTGCGTGACGTCGGCTGGGAGCGACCGTATCCCGGCGTCCCGCAGAGTTGCAAGCGCTTACATCATGAGAAGCCTCTCATCCCGCGATGTTCTCGCTCACACGCCCGCCCCCGCGCGCCACCGCGCAAACGCTTGCATCCCGAGGCCCGTCGCGGCGGCGCGGGCCGAACTCCTCAAAACCAGCCCGGTCAGGCCGGACTTGGGCCTCCCGGGCGCCGCAACACGACGTTCTTGAGGAGTTCGGGTCGGGGCGGGAGTGCATCCACCGGGCGCGGGGCAGGATGGGGGGATGAGCGAGACCGACCGACCCCGAGCCGACCGACCTCGCGCCGTCGTCGCCGGCGCGAGCGGCTTCATCGGCCGGGCCCTTGTGACCCATCTGCACAAGGCCGGCTACGACGTGCTGACGATCGGCCGCTCCGGGCCGGTGACGTGGGCGGACCCGGCGGCGGTCGCCCGCGCGGTCGACGGCGCCGAGGTCCTCGTCAACCTCGCCGGGAAGTCGGTGAACTGCCGGTACACCGACGCCAACCGCGACGAGATCCTCCGCTCACGGGTCGAGACGACCACGGCACTCCACGACGCGGTGGCCGCGGCATCCGCTCCTCCGCGGTTGTGGCTGAACGCCTCGACCGGCACGATCTACCGGCACGCGATGGACCGCCCGCAGACCGAAGTCGACGGCGAGCTCGGTACCGGATTCTCGGTGGATGTCGGTCGCGAGTGGGAGCGGGCGTTCTTCGCCGGCGACCTCCCGGCGACCAGGCGGGTGGCCCTTCGGATGGCGATCGTCCTCGGCGACGGCCCTGCGACGGCGCTGCTCCTGCGCCTCGCGCGCCTGGGTGCCGGCGGTCCGCAGATCGACGGATGGTGGTTCCCGCACCGCCGGTACCGCGGCATCGGCACCACCCCGTCCGGCGGCACCGGCTTCGCGTGGCACCGCACCCGCGGGCGCCAGCGGTTCAGCTGGATCCACCTCGACGACGTCCTCGGCGCGATCGACCTCCTCATCGACCGGGACGACATCGCCGGGCCCGTCAACCTCACGAGCCCTCGCCCGAGCGACAACCGCACGCTCATGCGCGAACTCCGCCGGGCCGTCGGGATGCCGATCGGGATCCCCGCCTGGCGGTTCATGCTCGAACCGGCGATGTGGGTGCTGCGCACCGAGCCCGAGCTCGTCCTCAAGAGCCGCTGGACGCTCCCGGGCGTGCTCGAGCGCGCGGGCTACCGGTTCCGGCATCCGCACCTCCGCGCGGCGATCGCCGACGTCGCGCGGACCGGCACCACCACCCGGGGCGGCGCCGTCACCTGACGGCCCCCGCTCGTTCACCTGATCGACACCCCTGCCCCGTAGGACGGGACGGCGCCTCACCGCGCCCTTCCCGACGCACGAACGAGCAGAGGATCCCTCCCTGATGAAGACACCGAGACGAGCCGGAGCGCTCGCCGCGGCCACCGCCGTCACCGCCACCCTGGCCCTCGCCCCCGCGGGGGTCGCCACCGCCGGGATCGTCGCCGATCCCATCGTCTACAGCGCGGACGACGCCGCGCTGACCCTCACCCCCGTCGGCACGTACGAGAGCGGTGTGTTCGACGCCTCGGCCGCCGAGATCGTCAAGGCCTACGGCGATCGCCTGTTCGTCGTCAACGCCCAGGCCGGCGCGGTCGACGTGCTCGACTACGCCGACCCGACCGCACCGGCCAAGGTGCACACCCTCACCTCCGCCGGCGTCGCCAACTCGATCGCCATCCGCGAGGACGGTCTCGGCGTCGTCGCGTTCGAGGCGCCCACGAAGACGGATGCCGGAACCCTGGTGTTCTTCGACGCGAACGCCGCGACCCCGAGCATCCTCGGAACGGTCACGGTCGGCGCCCTCCCCGACATGGTCGCGATCTCCGAGGACGGCGCGTACGCGGTCGTCGCGAACGAGGGCGAGCCCGCCGACGACTTCTCCGCCGACCCCGAGGGCTCGGTCGGGATCGTCGCCCTGCCCGGCACGGTGGCCGCTCCCGCGCAGGAGGCCGTCCGCACGGCGGACTTCCACGCGTTCGAGGAGGGCGGCTCGATGCCCCTCCCCGAGGGCGTCCGCGTGTTCGGCCCCACCCCCGAGGCGGACTTCCCGGTCTCGCGCAACCTCGAGCCGGAGTACGTCACCATCTCCGGCACGACGGCGTACGTCGCTCTGCAGGAGGCCAACGCCGTCGCGGTCGTCGACATCGCCGCCGGCGAGGTGACCGACATCCTGCCCCTCGGGTTCCAGGATCACAGTGTCGTCCCGCTCGACCCGAGCGACCGCGACCCCCGCGACGCGCCGACCCACAACCCTCGTACCTTCCCGGGCCTGAAGGGCATCTACATGCCCGACGGCATGGAGTCCTACCAGGCCGGCGGTGAGACCTACCTCGTCACCGCGAACGAGGGCGACGCCCGCGAGTGGGGCGAGTACGCCGAGCCGGTCCGCGCGAAAGACCTCGCCGCCGACGGCCTCGGCCCGGTCTGCGCCGACAGCCCGCTCGCCGGCCTCCTCGGCGACGCTGATCTCGGACGCCTGAATGTCACGATCGAGAACGGCTTCGACGCGGCCGCCGGCTGCTACGACGAGCTCTACTCGTTCGGATCGCGCTCCTTCTCGATCTGGGCGACCGACGGCACGCAGGTGTTCGACTCGGGCAACGACTTCGAGGAGATCACCCACGCCGCCGCGCCCGACTTCTTCAACTCCAACCACTCGGAATCGAACCTCGAGGGCCGCAGCGACGACAAGGGCCCCGAGCCGGAGAACCTCGCTATCGGCGAGGTCGACGGGCGCACCTACGCCTTCATCGGCTTCGAGCGCGTGGGCGGCATCGCGGTCTACGACATCACCGACCCCTCGGCATCCGACTTCGTGACGTACCTCAACAACCGCGACTTCTCGGTCTCGGTCGAGGACGGCGGGGCACTCGCGGATGCCGGGGACCTCGGCGCCGAGGGCGTGGAGTTCATCCCCGCCGACGCGTCGCCCACGGGCGAGCCGATGATCGCCGTGGCCAACGAGGTCTCGGGAACGGTCACCCTCTTCGCCATCGGCGCGGAGTCGTCGACCACCGACATCCAGGTGCTGACGATCAACGACTTCCACGGTCGCATCGAGCAGAACCTCGGAAACCGTGAAGCGGGCGCGGCGGTCATCGCCGGCGCGATCGACACGTTCGAGGCGGAGAACCCGAACACGCTCTTCGTCTCCTCCGGCGACAACATCGGCGCCTCGACCTTCACGTCCTTCATCCAGCAGGACAACCCGACGATCGACGCTCTCGTGGCCGCGGGCCTCGACCTCGGCGCCGTGGGCAACCACGAGTTCGACAGCGGGTTCGCCGACCTGACAGACCGCGTGTTGCCGCGCTACGGCGACGACGTCTTCGGTCTGGGTGCGAACGTGTACGAAGCCGGCACCACCACCCCGGCGCTGCCGGAGTACACGGTACGTGAGGTCGACGGCGTGCGCGTGGCCTTCATCGGCACCGTCACCCCCGACACCGCGACGATGGTGAGCCCCACCGGAATCGCCGACATCGCGTTCGGCGACCAGATGGAGGCGGCGAACCGCGTGGCGGCCGAGCTCACCTCGGCCGATGCCGCGGACGTCATCATCCTGCTCACGCACGACGGCGCCCCGACCTCGGACTGCGCCACGCTCTCGCAGGGCGACTCGGACTACGCCGCGCTGGTGAACGGCGCCTCGGCGGAGATCGACGCGATCGTCTCGGGCCACACGCATCAGACGTACGCGTGCGAGGTGCCCGTGAATGGCGTCGCCGGAACGGAGCGCCCGGTCATCCAGGCGAACCAGTACGGCACGACCCTCGGCAAGCTCGACATCTCGGTGGATGCCGACACGAAGGAGCTCGTGTCGGTGTCGGGTGCGACCGTTCCGCTCGTCGTCGACGGCGTCGCGGCATTCCCCGCCGACCCGGCGGTGGCCGAGATCGTCGCCGCGGCGGTCGAGGTCGCCGAGGTCGAGGGCTCGGTCGAGGTCGGGGCGATCAGCGCCGACATCCTCCGCGGTGGCACTCCTCCGGGAGATGACCGCGGGGTGGAGTCGACGCTCGGCAACCTGGTCGCCGACATGTACCTGTGGGCGACGTCCAACGACGCGTACGCGGGGACGCCCGCCCAGATCGGCCTGATGAACCCCGGCGGACTCCGCGCGGACCTGCTCTTCGGCGCCGACGGCACCCAGACCTACCGCGACGTGGCGAACGTGCAGCCCTTCGCCAACACGCTGGTCACCGTCACCCTCACCGGAGCACAGCTGAAGGCCGTGCTCGAGGAGCAGTGGCAGCCCGCGGGCTCGTCGCGTCCGAAGCTCCACCTCGGCGTCTCGGAGGGCTTCTCATATGAGTACGACCCCGAGGCGGCATCCGGCGAGCGCGTCCTGTCGATGACGCTCGACGGGGCGGAGATCGCGGCGGCCGACGAGGTCACCGTCGTGACCAACTCGTTCCTCGCGGCCGGCGGTGACAACTTCTTCACCTTCGCCGAGGGCACCGACCGCACCGACACGGGGCAGGTCGACCTGGTTGCGACCGTGGAGTACTTCGAGGCGTTCGACGTCGTCGACCCTGCGCCGCTCGGCCGTGCGGTCGTGGCGGATGCCGTCACCCCGACGCCGACCCCGACGCCGACCGACCCGGGCACGACCCCGGGCGCCGGCAACGGCAACGGCTCCGGCAGCGGCTCGGGCTCCGGCTCGGGCTCGGGCGGTGACCTCGCCGTCACCGGTGTGGAGCTGCCGTGGGGCATCGCCCTGGTCGCCGCCGTGATGGCGGCCCTCGGTGGCTTGCTCGTCGTGACGCGCCGGAGCGTGCGTCCGGGAGCCTGATCCGCCTCCGACGTCGACGCCCCGGGACCGCTGCGCGCGGTTCCGGGGCGTCGCGTTTCTCAGAGCCGTTCGATGATCGTGGCGTTCGCGAGCCCGCCGCCCTCGCACATCGTCTGCAGACCGTAGCGTCCGCCGGTGGCCTCGAGGTGGGCGAGCATCGTGCCGAGGAGCCGGGTGCCGGAGGCGCCGACGGCGTGACCGAGGGCGATCGCGCCGCCCCACGGGTTCAGGCGCGCGGGATCGGCGTCGAGCTCGCGCTGCCACGCGAGCGGCACGGAGGCGAACGCCTCGTTGACCTCGTACACGTCGATGTCCGACAGTGTCAGACCGGAGCGCTCCAGGATGCGGCGGGTCGCCGGGATCGGCCCGGTGAGCATCATCAGCGGGTCGTCGCCGACGACGGCGAAGGTGTGGAAGCGGGCCCGCGGGGTCAGGCCGAGGGCGAGCGCGCGCTCCTCGGACATCAGCAGGACCGCGGATGCGGCATCCGTCAGCGGCGAGGAGTTCCCCGCCGTGACGTGCCAGCCGATCTCGGGGAAGCGCGCGGCCATTTCGTCCGTGCGGAATGCCGCGGGGAGGCCGGCGAGGGTGGCGGCGGTCGTCCCGGGCCGCACCGTCTCGTCACCGTCGATGACGCCGCGGTCCGTGGCGACGGGGATAACCTCGCGGTCGAAGCGCCAGGCCGCCCACGCGCGCGCGGCCCGTGCGTGGGACTGCGCGGCATAGCCGTCGAGCTCGTCGCGCCCCAAGCCCCAGCGCGCCGCGATGAGCTCGGCGGCGACGCCCTGGTTCACCAGGCCCTCCGGATAGCGGCGTCGGATCCCCTCCGACGGCGCCGCCCCCGCGGTCGACGACCCGAGCGGGACGCAGCTCATCGACTCGACCCCGCCGGCGATGACGACGTCGTAGGCGCCGGCGATGATGCCCTGCGCCGCGAAGTGCACCGCCTGCTGGCTCGATCCGCACTGCCGGTCGATCGTCGCCGCCGGCACGCGCTCATCGAACCCCGCGGCGAGCACCGCCTGCCGGGCGACGTTCATCGACTGGTCGCCGACCTGGCTGACGCATCCGAGCAGAACGTCGTCGACCTCACCGGACGGGATGCCGTTCCGCTCGAGCACCCCCGACAGGACCCCCGCGGCGAGATCGACCGGGTGCACCCCGTGCAGCGCCCCGGAGGGCTTGCCCCGACCGGCGGGGGTGCGGACGGCGTCGACGATGACAGCGGTTCGGAGCATGACCCCATCGTCGCTGAGCGGCACGCGGACGTCCAGGCGCGCGGCCATGCGGTTCGGGCTCGGCCAGGATGGACCGCATGAACGCACGCGACCTGGTCCTCGCCGTCGATGTCGGGGGAACGAAGCTCGAGACGGCGATGGTGGATGCCGAGGGCGGCGTCGTCGCCGGCACCCGCCATCGCGCCCCGACGGGCCCGGCGACGGACGCCGGGTCCCTCGACGCCGCCCTCCGCGACGCGATCGCGCGGACCCTGGCGTCCTCGCCCGCAGCGCCCGTGGCCGCCGGGATCGGCACCGCCGGACCGGTGGATCTCCCCGCGGGCACGACGAGCCCGCTGAACCTGCCCCGAGCCGCGGGGTTCCCGATCGTGCAGACCGTTGCGGCGGCATCCGGCGTCTCCGACCTCGCCCTGCGGCTCGACGGCGCGTGCATCGCGCTCGCCGAGACGTGGGTCGGCGCCGCCCGCGGCGCCTCGGACGCGCTCGTGTTCGTCGTCTCCACCGGGATCGGCGGCGGCATCCTCAGCGGCGGTCGGCTGCTCGCGGGCGGTACGGGCAACGCCGGCCACCTCGGCCAGCTCGTGGTCGCGGCATCCGTCGACGACAACGCGGGTCTCGACACGGCCGGCGGCGCCGCGGGCTGGACCGCCGAAGGGCTCGGCTCGGGACCGCACACCGTGGCCTGGGCGCGTCGGCAGGGCTGGAACGGAGACACCGGCGAGGACCTCGCCGCGGATGCCGCCGGCGGCGACGCGATCGCCCGCCGCGCCGTCGAACGATCGGCGCGAGTCGTCGGCATCGCGGTGACGAACGTCGCGATGCTCCTCGACATCGACCTCGCGGTCGTCGGCGGCGGGTTCGCACGCGTCAGCGCCGACTACACCGAGCTCGTCGAGCGCTCCGCCCACGCGCACGCGGTGAACGCGTACGGGCGTCGCGTACGCGTCGTCCCCGCCGCCGCCGGAGCGGATGCCCCGCTCATCGGCGCCGCCGCCCTGCACTGGCGCTCCGACCTCCTCCGCTGAACCCGCACGCGGCCCTCGCTCAGCCGGCGGCCTCCTCGGGGCGCGCCGCGACCTCGGCGGCCGCGGCATCCGGAACATAGCCCGCGACATGCCGCTCGGCGGGACCGACGTACTCCGACAGCGGGCGGATGAGGGCATTCGCCCCGAACTGCTCCATGACGTGCGCGGTCCACCCGGTCACGCGCGCGGCGACGAACAGCGGCGTGAAAGTGAGCGTGTCGAAGCCCATCAGCGCGTAGGCCGGGCCCGAGGGGTAATCGAGATTGGGGTAGATCCCCTTCCGCGCGACGAACTCGGACTCGAGGGCGTCGTAGAGCTCGGCCACATCGGGACGCTCGTAGTGCTCGACGAGGGTGTCCAGCGCCGCCTTCATCGTCGGCACGCGCGAGTCGCCCCGCTTGTAGACGCGGTGCCCGAAGCCCATGATCTTCCGCTTGTTCTCGAGGGCGTCGTCGAGCCAAGCAGAGACGTTCGCGGCCTCGCCGATCTCGTCGAAGACGTGCAGCACGGCCTCATTGGCCCCGCCGTGGAGCGGTCCCTTCAGGGCGCCGACGGCCCCGACGACCGCGGAGTACAGGTCGCTGAGCGTGGAGGCGATGACCCGGGCGGTGAAGGTCGAGGCGTTGAAGGAGTGCTCGGCGTAGAGGATCATGGACCGGTTGAACGCGTCGACGACGACGTCGTCCGCCTCTTCGCCGAACGTCATCCAGAGGAAGTTCGCCGCGTAGTCGAGATCGTCGCGCGGCGCGACGATCTCTAGCCCTCGCCGGCGACGCTGCCCGTACGCCACGATCGCGGGGAGGGCGGCGAAGAGACGGATGCTGCGCCGCAGGTTGTCCTCCGCGCTGCCGCTCGCCGCCAGCACCGACCCCGAGCCGGCGAGATCCTGCGCGCCCAGGAGGCTCACGGCGGTCCGCACCTCGTCCATGGGGTGCGCGTCGACCGGCACCAGGTCGATCACGGCACGCACCTCGTCGGCGAGCGCTCGGTACTCCCGCTCGGTCGCACGCAGGTCGGCCAGGGCCGCGGCATCCGGGAGCTCTCCGGTCCACAGCAGGTGCGCGACCGCCTCGAACGGCTGCGTGGCCGCGAGCTCCTGCACGGGGTACCCGCGGTACAGCAGCGAATTGGTCTCGGGGTTGACCTTCGAGATCGCGGTGACGTCGGCGACGACGCCCGCGAGCCCCTTCTTGATGTCGGTGGTGTCGGTCATCGTCTCTCCTCGCGGGTGCGGGTCTGCCGGGGTCAGCGCTCGACCTGGAACGTGAAGACGTCCTGGTCGAACCGGGTGTACTGCTCGTAATCGACCAGGTCGTACAGGTCGGCGCGGTGCTGCATCTCGCCGAGGCGGGACGTGAGGCGCCCCTCCTCGGTGAGGGTCTCGAGGGCGCGGGACGACGCCCCCATCGCCATCCGCAGGAGCGACACCGGCCAGATGACGATGTTCACCCCGACGTCGCGCAGCTGGTCGACGGTGAAGAGGTCGCTCTTTCCGAACTCCGTCATGTTCGCCAGGATCGGCACGTCCACGGCGGCGCGGACGGCGGCGAACTCCTCGAGGGTGCGCATGGCCTCGGGGAAGATCGCGTCGGCTCCGGCATCCACCAGCGCCTTGGCCCGGTCGATCGCGGCGTCCACCCCGTCGATCGCGCGGACGTCGGTGCGCGCCATGACGAGGAAGTTCTCATCGCGTCGGGCGTCGGCGGCGGCACGGATGCGGCGGATCGCGGTGTCGAGATCGACGACGGACTTGCCGTCGAGGTGACCGCAGCGCTTGGGGTTCACCTGGTCTTCGATGTGCATGCCGGCGAGCCCGGCATCCTCCAGGGTCTGGATGGTGCGCGCGACGTTCATGGGCTCGCCGAAGCCGGTGTCGGCGTCGATCAGGGCCGGGAGGTCGGTCATCCGCGCGATCTGCTGCCCGCGCCCGGCGATCTCGCTGAGGGTCGTGAGCCCGATGTCGGGAAGCCCCAGGTCGGCGGACAGCACGGCGCCGGAGATGTACACACCCTCGAAGCCGTGCCGCTGGATGAGCTTCGCGCTCAGGGGGTTGAACGCCCCGGGGAAGCGCAGCAGCTCGCCCGAAGCCAGCCGTTCGCGCAGGACCCGCCGCTTCTCGGCCGCGCTCGTCGTCGCGTACAGCATCAGCGGCCGCCTTCCGCGCGTCGCGCCAGGGCCCGCCGTGAAACCCCGGGGCGAATTCGACCCCGCACGGCGCCCGAAGGCCCCGAGACGTCGATTTCTCCCCACGCTTTCACGCGCACGTCCCTCACCACGGCCGCCCGGGCCATCAGAACAGGCCCTTCGGCGCGGGAGCGGTGGCCAGGACCCCGGGGAGCGCGACGATCGACAGCTGTCGAACCTCGTCGACGGACAGTTCCGGCAGCCGCTCGGCGAGCGCGAGGAACCGGTCGATCTCCTCCGGCGACAGCACGGGCTCGGCCAGCAGCCGGAACTTCGCGACGTAATCGGCGCGCGCGAACGGGCGTGCGCCGAGCGGGTGGGCGTCGGCGACGGCGATCTCGTCCTCGATGACGGTGCCGTCGTTCAGCGTCACGACCACCCGACCGCCGAAGGCCTTCTCGTTCGGGTCTTCCGAGTGGTAGCGACGCGTCCACTCGGCATCCTCGGCCGTGGTGATCTTGTGCCACAGCGCGACGGTGTCCTCGCGGCCCGCGCGCTCGGGGGTGTACGAGTCGACGTGGTGCCAGCCGCCGTCCTGCAGGGCGACCGCGAAGATGTACGGGATCGAGTGGTCGAGGGTCTCGCGCGACGCGGTCGGGTCGTACTTCTGCGGGTCGTTCGCGCCGGATCCGATGACGTAGTGCGTGTGGTGCGAGGTGTGCAGCACGATCGAGGCGACGTCGGCGGGGTCGAAGGCGGCCTCCCCGTGCAACTTCCGCGCCAGGTCGATCCACGCCTGCGCCTGGTACTCCGCCGAGTGCTCCTTCGTGTAGGAGTCCAGGATGCCGCGCTTGGCCTCACCCTCAGCGGGCAGGGGCACCTCGTACGCGGCGTCGGGCCCGTCGAGCATCCAGGCGATGACGCCGTCCTCGCCCTCGTAGATCGGCGACGGAGACGTCTCGCCGCGCATCGCGCGGTCGACGGCCTCGATCGCCATCTTCCCGGCGAACGCGGGGGCGTGCGCCTTCCAGGTCGAGATCTCGCCCTTGCGCGACTGCCGCGTCGCGGTGGTGGTGTGCAGCGCCTGCCCGACCGCCTGGTAGATGGTCTCCGCGGGAAGACCCAGGAGCGTGCCGATTCCGGCCGCGGCCGAGGGCCCGAGGTGCGCGACGTGGTCGATCTTGTGCTTGTGCAGGCAGATCGCCCGGACGAGGTCGATCTGGATCTCGTACCCGGTGGCGAGTCCGCGCACGAGCGCGGCGCCGTCGACACCGACGTGCTGGGCGACCGCGAGGATCGGAGGGATGTTGTCGCCGGGATGCGAGTAATCCGCCGCGAGGAAGGTGTCGTGGTAGTCGAGCTCGCGCACCGCCACACCGTTGGCCCACGCCGCCCACTCGGGCGACGTGCGGCGTTCGAGCGCGCAGCCGAAGACGGTGGCGCCGGATCCGCCGACCGACACGGCGTGGTCGAGGGCCTGCTGGCGGGCGGCGCTCACCGGCGCGCGTCGCAGCGACGCCGCGGCGACGGCGGCGTTGTCGATGACGCGGTTGATGATCATCTCGGTCACGTCGTCGTCGACGCCGACGGGGTCGGCGGCGATCTCGGCGATGCGCGACGCGAGCTGCCCCTCGCGCGGGAGGTGCTCGTCGCTGCGGTGGACGCGGAGGTGGTGCGTGACGGTCATGGCGTGCCTTTCACGGGGGCGGGGTCGGCGGAGAGCGCGGTCAGCACGCTCGTCAGGGCGTGGTGGAGGTGCAGGTGGGTGGCGTGGGCGGCGAGTTCGGGGTCGCCGGCCGCGATGGCGTCGGCGATGACCCGATGCTCGGCGACGGATGCCGCGAGACGCTCGGGGTTGTCGCGGGCGAGGCGGCGCACGCGTCCGAGGTGCGTGCGGACGGTCCGGAGGGCCGCGGTCAGGTAGTCGTTGGCGGCGGCGGCATCCACCGCCGCGTCGAACCGGGCGATGAGCGCGTAATAGTCCTCGCGCTCCGACCCCTCCGCGGGCGCGGCGCGGGCGAAATCCGCAGACAGAGCAGCGAAGACCGCAGGATCGCCGTGGCGTGCCGCCAGCCGCGCCGCCGTCTCCTCCAACGCGCGGCGCACCTCGAACAGCGAACGGATGTCGTCCACGTCGATGTCGCTGACGACGGTCATGCGCGGCGACTGCTGGACGACGAGTCCGTCCGACGCAAGACGCCGCAGCGCTTCGCGGAGAGGGGTCCTGCTCACCCCGAGCCGCGAGGCCTGCTCGACCTCGCCGAGGACGGTTCCGGGCGGGAGTGCGCCGACCTGGATCTGACGGAGCAGCTCGGTGTATGCGCGATCGCTCGCCCGCACCGTTGCTCCCTCGCGCCGCATCCCTCCACTGTATACAGAATTACGCCCTACCGGCGAGAATTCAGCAGAACGACCCCATTACGTATACAAAGCGCACCTGCTCATCTCAGCGGTACACGTGATCGATGGCCGTGAACGCTCCGAGGGCGTGGTCCGCCCGGAAGTGCTCGTGATCGATGCGGACCCGGTCTGCCGCCTCGATCGCGAAGCGCACGATGTCGTCCACGAACAGCGCCTCGCGTCCGATGGCGCTCAGGATCTCCGGTTCGGCGTCGTGATCGATCAGCCCCGATTCGTCCGAGAGCGCGTGGGACTGGGCGAGGGAACGGCCGCAGATCCGGGCGTACGACATCCACTGCTTCTTCGACAGCTTCTTCAGATTGATCGAATCCCGGTACGGCGCCCGTTCACGCACCATGAAGCTCAGACCGTCGAGACGAGCGGCTCCGTAGAACCGATCGCCCGCGACGAGGTGGACCCCCTGGGCGTGGCTGATGCGCTCGGCGTAGCCGTCCACGACATAGGGCGAGGGGGGCACGGGCCCGTCGAGCGCCGAGCGTCGCGCCTGTTTGAACTCCAGCACGACATCGTCGCTTCCGTCACCACGCGCTCCCTCGATCATGAGGTAGTAGCGCGGGAGCCCCAGCGACGCAGTGCCCTGGCCGAGCCTCATGCAGACGTCCTTGACCCTCATGGCGGGGGTCCGGTCCTCGGGCACGTCGACGTCGTTGTCACGCAGGTACGCGTCGAGGGCCGTCTGGAACTCTTCTCGACGCCCGCTGACCGGCACCAGCTGGTCGTCGGCGCGGAAGCCCCTGCGGAACTCGTCGTGATACTTCCGCGCCAGCCAGGTGGACCGATCCTCGAGAGAGTTCTGGATGAGGTTCGCGATGATCTCGGGCGCGTTGTCCATGCGCAGTTGCGAGGTGGTCTCGTCCTTGCTTCCGGCATAATCCCGCACGCCATCGATGTAGCCCTCGACGAACGCGGCGGCGATCTTGGCCTGACGCGTCCTCCCGTGATCGCCCTTCTCCTCTGCGGCGAGCAGGAAACCCGTCGCCCCACGCTTGAGATCCCACGTGAACGGCGCGTAGTAGGCCTCGTCGAAGTCGTTGACGCCGAAGATCGGCACGTCGTCGCGGCTCGGCATGACTCCGAAGTTGTCGGGGTGCACATCACCGAGGGTCAGAACGGTCGGCATCCACGCGTCCTCACCCGCCATATCCCGGTAGAAGAGCAGGCACGTACCGCGGAAGAAGGAGAACGTCGAACCGGCGAGCTTGTCGAACTTCGCGATGGCCTCTTCGTCGGCGTTCGCGATGCGGGTCTGATGGTCCTCGCGGATCGTCTGCCGAACGTGGCTGCGGCGCTCACCGCCGTGCAACTGTCGCGGCAGGAAGACCATCTCGCCGCGGGATCTGGCTTCAGCGAGGAGACGGAACGCCTCGACCCTTGACGCGGCCGGGTGGACTCCGTGGTCGAGGCCGCCACCGCCCCCCGCGGGAGAGTCCGAGTCGTCGGACGGCCGCGACTGATCCGACAGCGCTTCGACGAGCTGCGCCTTCGTCATCCCGGATCGGCCCGTCACACCTGCCGCTCGAGCCCTGTCGCGCAGCTCGGACGCCGTGCGTCTCATGAGGGCGGAACGGTCGATGTCCTCGGGCATGTCGATATCCGGCATAGGCCCTTCCTAGCAGCCCTCGACGTCCGACTCTGCCGCGGGAAGGAGAGTCATCGCGACAGTGGCGCCCCAGGCGTACCATCACCGCCATGACGACCGTCATCCGCACCACCGGTCTCACGAAGTCCTACGGGCGCACCGCGGCGCTCGACGGCCTCGACCTCGATGTGGGAGCGGGCGAGGTGCACGGCTTCCTCGGCCCGAACGGGGCGGGGAAGACCACCGCCATCCGCATCCTGCTCGGGCTCGCGCGCGCGACCTCCGGCACGGCGACGGTCTTCGACCGCGACCCCTGGAAGGATGCCATCGACCTGCACCGCCGCATCGCCTCTGTGCCCGGGGATGTGAGCGTGTGGCCGAATCTCACCGGAGGCGAGACGGTCGATCTGCTCGCCCGGCTGCGGGGCGGCGGGCGCACCGCGGCCGGTTACCGCGCAGCGCGGGATCGGCTGATGGCGGACTTCCAGTTCGATCCGCGGAAGAAGGGGCGGGCGTACTCGAAAGGCAACCGTCAGAAGATCGCCCTGGTCGCGGCGTTCGCCGTCCCCGCCGACCTCTACATCATGGACGAGCCGACGAGCGGCCTCGATCCCCTCATGGAGATGGTCTTCCAGGGCGAGATCGCCCGTGTGCGCGCCGAGGGTGCCACGGTCCTGCTGTCGAGCCACATCCTGTCCGAGGTCGAGCAGCTCTGCGACCGTGTCAGCATCATCCGCGCCGGCCGGGTCGTCGAGACGGGGACACTGACCGACCTCCGCCACCTGACGCGCACGGCGGTGTCGTTCACCGCGCCGCGCGAGGGCGGAACACCCACGATCCCGGGCGGGCACGACCTCCGCGTCGAGAACGGCCGCGTGCACCTCACGGTCGACAGCGACCGCGTCGCGACCATCCTGCCGACCCTCGGCGCGATGGGGGTGGAGGGTCTGCGAATCGAACCGCCGTCGTTGGAGGAGCTCTTCCTCCGCCATTACGACCGCGTCGATCCGGCGGCGCGCGGGGGTCACCCGACATGACCGATCTCCCGCGTGCGGCCGCACTGGCGAGTCAGCGCCTGCGCAGAGACGGGGTGCAGCTCATCCTCTGGATCGTGGGCGCCGCGGTCCTCGCCGCGGCCGCCTACGCGGGCGTGCAGAGCGCGTTCGACTCGGACGCTGCGCGCCGCTCACTCCTGGCCGCGGCCCTCGCCAATCCCGTCATCCTGCTCTTCCGGGGGCTCCCGTCCGGCGCCGGCGAGGGCGCGTTCGTCGCCTTCCTGATCGTGCCGTTCCTCTGTCTCCTCGCGGCGCTCATGAGCACGTTCCTCGCGGTGCGCCACACGCGGGCGGAGGAGGAGTCCGGGCGGGCCGACCTCGTCGGAGCCACCTCGGCGGGACGGATGCTGCCCGTCGCCGTCGCGCTGCTGCACGGCGCGGCGGCGAACACGGTCTTCGCGACCCTGGTCGCGCTCGGGCTGATCGCGGTGGGCCTTCCGGTACCCGGCGCCCTCGTCACCGGCGCAGCCGCGGGCGGTGTCGGGCTGGTGTTCCTGGGATTCGGGCTGATCGCCGCCCAGGTCTTCCGCACCTCGCGGGCCGCGAACACGGCGGGGGTCACGGGAATCCTCCTCGCGTACCTGATCGCCGGCATCGGCAACGCGCTCGGAACCCCCAGCGCGGACCTCCAGCGGATGGAGAGTGCGTGGCCGACCTGGCTCTCCCCCTTCGGCTGGGCGGAGAACACGCGCCCCTTCTCCGACGACGCACTCGCACCGCTTCTGCCGGCGCTCGGTGTCGCCCTCCTTCTGAGCCTCGGCGCGCTCGCCTCCTCCCATCGGCGGGATGTCGGCGCAAGCCTCCTCGGCGAGCGCACCGGTCCCGCCGAGGCGCACGCGACCCTCCGGTCGCCGGCGTCCCTGCTGTGGCGGCTCTCGGCGGGAGCCGTCCTCGCCTGGTCGGCGGGCGCGGCCCTGGCGGGACTCCTCTCCACGACTCTCGGCTCGGTCGTCGAGGAGATCGGGGCCGACAACCCCGCGCTGGAGGCGATCCTGGCGCAGATCTCCGCGGCGGACGGCTCTCTCGATCAGGCCGTCCTCACCACCTTCTTCGTGATGATCGGGATCTTCGCGGCGTGCGCCGGTGTCCAGGGGGTCGTGCGCATCCGTCAGGAGGAGGTGCATGGGACCGCGGAGCCGGTGCTCGCGACCGCCGTGGGCCGAGTGCGGTGGCTGGGAGCCGCCGCCGCCGTCAGCGTCATCGCGATCGCCCTCGTCCTGACCGTCGGGGTCGCCGGCGCATGCCTCGGAGTCGTGGGAACCTCGGGCGCCCCCGACCTGTACCGCAGCGCCGTCGTCGCCGCGGGCGGCCAACTGGTCGCGGCGACCGTCTTCACCGCCCTCGCCGCCCTGGTGTTCACCCTGTCGCCGCGCGCGACGCTCCCCCTCGGGTGGGGCCTCGTCGCCGTCGCCGCGGTCCTGGGGCTCTTCGGTCCGATTCTCGGACTCCCCGACGACCTCGCCCGACTCTCCCCCATCGCGGCGGCACCCATTCCCGTCGGCGACGGGACCGACATCCGCGGACTGTGGTGGATGCTCGGGACCACCGCTGCGGCGATGACCGCGGCTCTCACGCTGATGCGGCGCCGCGAGCTCGCCCCGGACGGGTGAGGGGTCAGGCCTCGCCGATCGCCGCCCGCAGCGCGTCGATCGCGGGCCGCTGACCCGCCGACAGCAGGTCCCGGGCGGCGACGACGGGCACCCACGCGACCCGATCAACTTCGGGAAAGGACCGCCGCTCCCCCGACCGCGGCGGCCACTCCATCTCGAACTCACCGAAGACCGCGTCCGCGACATCGAGATCCGCCTCCACCGCGAAGAAGTGCAGCACCTTCCGGGATGCCGCGACCGGGGCGAGGGCGACCATCGGCCCGTCGGGCGGCGTGAGCCCCAGCTCCTCGCGGAACTCCCGCCGTGCGGCATCCGCCGCCTCTTCCTCGGCGGGGTCGAACTCGCCCTTGGGGAAGGTCCACGCCCCGGCGTCCTTCCGGGCCCAGAACGGACCGCCCATGTGCGCGATGAGCACCTCGCGCCCCTCCGCGCCGCGACGGTGGACGATGAGTCCCGCACTGGTGACCGGCATCCCTCGATGATGGCACCAGCCCCTACGCTGGGGGCGTGCCCGACCACACAGCGAACGCACCGGCCGGCCGCTTCCGCGGCGAAACCCTCCCGAGCGGAGCACGCGTCTGGCGCGGCATCCGCTACGCAGAGCCCCCGACCGGCGACGCGCGGTGGCGGGATCCGCGCCCGGCAGCCCCCGCGGACGGCGTCGTCGACGCTGTGCGCTTCGGCGCCGCCGCACCGCAGAACACGAACCCGGCGATCGACCTCGGCCCCGACGCGGTGTTCGCGGAGGACTGCCTGTTCCTGAACGTCTGGTCGCCGGCGGATGCCGAACCGTCAGGCCTTCCGGTCATGGTGTGGGTGCACGGCGGCGCCTACACGTTCGGCTCCGGCTCGCAGCCGCTCTACGACGGCGAGGCCCTCGCCGCGCGCGGCACGGTGATCGTCACGATCAACTACCGCATCGGCGCGCTCGGTTTCCTCGACCTCTCCGCGAAGAGCACCGACGCGCACCCGTTCGACGGCAACCTCGCGCTGAAGGACGTGCTGTGCGCGCTGGAATGGGTGCGCGAGAACATCGCCTCCTTCGGCGGCGATCCGGAGCGGGTGACCGTCTTCGGCGAGTCCGCCGGCGCGGGGCTGGTGGCCACGCTCCTCGCCGTCCCGCGCGCGGAGGGTCTGTTCTCCCGCGCGATCGCCGAGTCGTCACCGGTCTCCAGCGTCTACGACGCCGCCCGCGCGGCATCCGTCACCGACCTCTTCCTCGAGCTCGTCGGCGAGCCCGACCCGGCAGCCCTGCGCGACGTCGCGGTGGACCGGATCGTGCAGGCCGGGACGCGCGTGTTCGCCGAGATCCCGGCGCGCCACCCCGGGACGATCGCGTTCGGCCCGGTCATCGACGGCGACCTCCTCCCCGAGGCACCGGATGCCGTGCTCGCCGCCGGACGCGGACTCCCGGTGCCGCTGCTCATCGGCACGAACCACGACGAGTCATCGCTGTTCCGCATGATGAAGTCGCCGTTGCTGCCCATCCACGAGGACGACATCGACCGCATGATGGCCGATCTCGCCGCCGAGCGTCCGGACGTGCCGATCCCACCGAAGGAGCAGATCCTCCAGGCGTACGAGGGCGTCCGCCACCGCGAGATCGGACTCGGCATCGCGCGTGACATCGGATTCCGGATGCCGACCCTCTGGGCCGTCGAGGGTCACGCGCGTCGCGCACCGGTGTGGCTGTACCGCTTCGATCACGCCACCCCCATGCTCCACGCGCTGCGGATCGGGGCGACCCACGCCACCGAACTCCCGTACGTGTGGGGGACCTTCGGACGGCGCGCCCACGACCTGACCTTCCGGCTCGGCGGTCGCCGCACGGCCGAGGCGATCTCGCACCGGATGCAGCAGCGCTGGGTCGCCTTCGCCGCGGGCGAGGAGCCGAACGCCGACACCGGGCCGGCATGGCCGGCCTTCGACGCCGAGGAGCGCGCCACCCTGGTCATCGACACCCACGATCGTGTGGTGCCGGACCTGGATGGCGCGCTCCGTGCGGGATGGGGCGGGACGCCGCTCGCCTTCCCCTGACAGTCGCCGGCTGCTCGCCGGCGGGTCTCAGACCAGGCGGGTCTTGGGCGAGACGCCGTCGGTGTGCGACGGGTCGTCGAAGACGACGCCCGACAGCGCCCGGTCGATCGCGGCCAGCGTGTCGGCGTCGAGGGTGACCCCCGACGCCTTCACGGTGTCGGCGAGCTGCTCGGGGCGCGAGGCGCCGACGAGCGCGGCGGCGACGTTCGGGTTCTGCAGCACCCATGCGATCGCCAGCTGCGGCATGGTCAGGCCCGCCTCCTCCGCCACCGGCTTCAGGCGCTGGACGGCCTCGAGGACCTCGTCACGCAGGAAGCTCTTGATGAAGTTCGCGCCGCTCTTCTCATCGGTCGCGCGGGAGCCCTCCGGAAGCGGCTGACCGGGGAGGTACTTGCCCGACAGCACGCCCTGCGCCATCGGCGACCAGACGATCTGCGAGATCCCCAGCTCTTCCGACGTCGGGACGACCTTGCCCTCGATGACACGCCAGAGCATCGAGTACTGCGGCTGGTTCGAGATCAGCTGGAAGCCGAGATCGGTGGCGAGGGCGTGGCCCGCGCGCAGCTGCTCCGCGGTCCACTCCGAGACGCCGATGTACAGCGCCTTGCCCGCGCGGACGACGTCGGCGAAGGCCTGCATCGTCTCTTCGAGCGGGGTCTCGTAGTCGAAACGGTGCGCCTGGTAGAGGTCGACGTAATCGGTGCCGAGGCGGCTGAGCGAGCCGTCGATCGACTCGAAGATGTGCTTGCGGCTGAGTCCGGTGTCGTTGGGGCCGCCCGGGCCGGTCGGGAAGTACACCTTCGTAAAGATCTCGAGCGACGCGCGACGCTGGCCGGCGATGGCCTTGCCGAGCACCGCCTCCGCGGCGGTGTTGGCGTAGGTGTCGGCGGTGTCGAAGGTCGTGATGCCGGCATCCTGTGCGGCGTGGACCGTGGCGATGGCGGCCGAGTCGTCGACCTGCGAGCCGTGGGTGACCCAGTTGCCGTAGGTGATCTCGGAGACCTTCAGGCCGGAGTTGCCGAGGTAGCGGTAGTTGACCATACGTCTTCTCTCTTTCGGGGGATCGGGGGTCTGCGGGCGGGCGCGGGCCGACTCAGGGCACGCGGTGCCCGGCGGCGCGGAACAGCTCGTACCACTGGGCCCGTGTGAGGGGGATGTCGGATCCCGCGGCGGCGCCGGCGACCCGCTCGGGGGTGGTCGTCCCGAGGACGACCTGCATGTTCGCCGGATGCCGGGTGATCCACGCCGTCGCGATCGCGATCGCGGGGACGTCGTACTCCTTCGCGAGCCGGTCGATCACCGCGTTCAGCTCGGGGTGGTCATCGGATCCGAGGAACGTCCCGGTGAAGAAGCCCGACTGGAACGGCGACCAGGCCTGCAGCGTGATCCCGTGGATGCGGGAGTACTCGACGATCCCGCCGCCGTCGAGCGTGACCGACTGGTCGAGCCCGGCCATGTTCGCCGCCACGCCCTGCGCCACGATCGGCGCGTGGGTGATCGACAGCTGCACCTGATTGGCGACGATCGGCTGTCGCACCGCGGTGCGGAGCAGGTCGATCTGGCGCGGGGTGTGGTTGGAGACGCCGAACGCGCGCACCTTCCCCGCGGCCTCGAGCTCGTCGAACGCGCGGGCGACCTCCTCCGGCTCGACGAGCGCGTCGGGCCGGTGGAGCAGGAGCACGTCGATGTAGTCGGTCTGCAGGGCACGGAGGGAGCCGTCCACCGACCGGACGATGTGCTCGTACGAGAAGTCGAAGTACGGACCTTCGCGGACGATGCCGGCCTTCGTCTGGATCGTGATCTCGGCGCGCTCGGACGGCGTGAGCGCCATCGCCTCGGCGAACCGCGCCTCGCAGCCGTGCAGATCGGCGCCGTACACGTCGGCGTGATCGAAGAAGTCGATGCCGGCGTCGCGGGCCGTGCGGACCAGCTCGCGCACCTCGTCGTCGGTCTTCTCCTGGATCCGCATGAGCCCGAGGGTGACGTTGGGAGCGTCGAGACCCGCGGGTCCGAGCGGGACGCGCCGCACGGTCACTGCGCGGCCTCGTCCGAGAGAGCGGCGATCTCGTCCGCGGTGAGCTCGAGGTCGGCGGCCCGGACGGAGTCCTGGATGCTGGCCGGACGCGAGGCTCCCGGGATCGGGATGACCACCGGCGCGAGGGCGAGCTCCCACGCGAGGGCGATCTGCTGCGGGCTCACGCCGCGGGCATCCGCGACCCGCTGGAACGCACCGTGGTTCTCCCCGACCGCACCGGCGCGCGAGATGCCGCCGAGCGGTGACCACGGGAGGAACGCGATGCCGAGCTCGGCGCAGTGCTGCAGCTCGCCGAGGCTGGAGCGGAACGCGGGCGAGAACTGGTTCTGCACCGAGACGAGCCGTCCACCGAGGATGGCGTTCGCCTCGTCGATCTGCGCGACGTCGGCGTTGGAGATCCCGGCCATCCGGATGACGCCCGCATCGAGCAGATCGCGGATGGCGCCGATCGAGTCGGCGTAGGGGACCTCGGGGTCGGGGCGGTGGAACTGATAGAGGCCGATCGCCTCGACGCCGAGGCGCGACGCGGAGGCCTTGGCCGCCTCGCGGAGGTACTCGGGCCGGCCGTTCTTCGTCCAGGACCCGTCGCCGGGGCGCAGGTGGCCACCCTTGGTGGCGACGAGCACGCCGGACGTGTCGCCCCCGTAGCTGCGGAGGGCGCGCGCGATGAGTTCCTCGTTGTGTCCGACCTCGTCGGCGTCCCGATGGTACGCGTCCGCGGTGTCGATCAGAGTGACGCCCGCGTCGAGGGCGGCGTGGATGGTCGCGATCGAGCGGTCCTCGTCGGGACGGCCCTCGATCGACATGGGCATGCCGCCGAGGCCGAGGGCACTGACGGTGACGTCGCCGATTGTTCTCTGCTGCACAGCACTTCCTTACGTCGTCGTGTGTTGCGTGTCCACGGTAGGAGCCCTCATCCTAGAAGTCCAACAACTATGTGTTCTGTGATTCAGAAGAGAAGGCGATAAATGGATCTGCGGCAGATGGAGTACCTCGTCACACTCGCCGAGGAGCAGCAGTTCACGCGCGCCGCCGCGGTGTGCGGGGTCTCGCAGTCCGGCCTGTCGGCCGCGATCCGCAGCCTCGAGGAGGAGTTCGGCACGAGCCTGTTCACCCGCACGACCCGCCGCGTCGTCGCCACCGACGCCGGTCGCGCCCTCCTTCCCTTCGCGCGCGAGATGCTGACGCAGGCCGCCGCCGGCCGCGACGCGGTCGTCCGCGCGACGCGGCAGCTCTCCGGGCGTCTGCGCGTGGGCGCGGAGCAGTGCCTGGGCGTCGTGGACGTCCCCCCGCTGCTCGAAAGATTCCACCGCCGCTACCCTCTGGTCGACATCCACTTCGTCCAGGCCGGATCGCACGAACTGGCCGCCCAGGTCCGCGCCGGAGACCTCGACGTCGCGTTCGTGGCGACCACCGATCATCTGGCGTCGATGAGCCCGGCCGAGCTCGGAAAGCGTCCGCTGGTGCTGCTCGTGCCGCCGGGGGACCCCCTGGCCGCGTCCGCGCGCGTGGAGTGGGAGCAGCTGCGCGAGCGCGACTTCATCGACTTCCGCGAGTCGTGGGGCGTGCGGACCCTCACCGACGCCGCGTTCGCCGCCCACGGCATCACCCGCCGCGTCCCCTGCACGGTCGACGACATCCACACGCTCCTCGACCTCATCCACCGCGGCCTCGGGATCGCGCTGGTCCCGCAGCACGTCGCCGCGAAGCCGCAGGCGGCGGGACTCGTCACCGTCGCCCTTCCGCCGGAGGAGACCCCGGTCTGGATCGTGTCGGCCATCGCGTCGAGCACCGCCGAGCCCGCGGCGCTGCGCCTGCTGGAGATCCTCGACGTCGACGCGCAGGCCTGCGGCGTCGACGGCGCGGCGTGCACGGATACCGCGGCCGGGGAGCCGGAGACGCGGGAGACAGGAGCGGCCGTGCCCGTCGTGGCGGTGACCACGAGCTGACGCGGAACCCACGCCCGTCCCGCTCATCGACGCCGGAAGGCGCTCCGCAGCGACCGCAGGAGGAGCAGGAGCCCCCCGAGACCGGCCACGCTGCCGAGGAACGCGAAGGCCGGGACGTCACCGGTGAGCATGGGGCCGCCGTCGTCGACGGCGAGCAGGATGCCCGCGAACAGGAGGGTCGAGCCGACAACGGTCGTGGTGAGGCGACCGGCGAGCCCGTCGACCCAGCCGCGCTCGTCCGGCGATTCGAACGAGCGCAGGCGGACCGAGAGCGTCCCTTCCTCGAGTCCACGGGAGATGCTCTCCACTCGCCGCGGCATCCGCAGCAGCTGCTCTGCGAGGAGCGCCGACCAGGTCTGCAACGACATCGCGGCATCCTCGGGCGACACCAGCTTCGTCGCCATCCGCGGAGCGATGGTGAGCGCCCGCCCCACCATGTCGTAGTCGGGACACACCCGCCGGAGCGTGCCCTCCAGCGACGCCAGCGTGCGGAAGACCAGCAGCAGCGACGGCGGCAGAGCCATCCGGTTGCGGCGGAGGACGTCCAGGAGGAGCCGGAAGACGTTCTCGTCCATCCCGGGTCCGCCCCTGCCGCGCGAGCTGCGTATGCGGGTGAGGATGACGCCGATGTCGCGTTGCAGCGCCGCCGCATCCACGCCGTCGGTGCCGCACATGAGCAGGACGACATCCGTCACGGCGACGTCGTCCTCGTTCGCCATCGCGATGAGCATCGGCACCAGGAGCCGCCGCATGCTGCGCTCGAGGATGCCGACGGCGCCGAAGTCGATCAGGGCGATCCCGCCCTCACCGTCGAGGATGACGTTGCCGGCGTGGAGATCGGCGTGGAACACCCCGCGCACGGCGATCTGGTCGAACACCGATTCGAGCAGCCGGTCGGCGACCTCGCGCGCGTCGTCCTCGTCGAGCGCTCCGGGCGCCAGCCTCGCGAAGGGGGTGCCGTCCACCCGCTCCTGCACGATCATCTGCGCCGTGGAGAACTCCGGCCAGACCCGGGGCACGCGCAGGCCCGCCGCGCCGGATGCCTCGACGGCACCGCGCAGCATCCCGCTGTTCGCGACCTCGACGCGATAGTCCAGCTCCTCCCGAAGGGCGCGGGCGAACTCGTCCACGAGAGCGGCGGCACCGTAGGCACGCGCCCAGTCGGTCCGCCGCTCGGCCTCGGCGGCGAGCCGGACGAGGATGTCGAGATCCGTCGTGACCTGTTCTCGCGCGCGAGGGCGCTGGATCTTCACGACGACCTCCTCGCCGTCGAGGAGGCGCGCGGCGTGGACCTGAGCGACGGATGCCGCGGCGAGCGGAGTCGTGTCGATCTCGGCGAACACCTCCTCGAGGGGGCGACCGAGCTGCGCGCGGATGGCTTCCCGTGCCTCCTCCCACGGGATCGCGGTCGAATCCATCTGCAGGGTCGAGAAGGCGTCGATGAGCGCCGGAGGAAGGACGTCCTCGCGGGACGACAGCACCTGCCCCAGCTTCACGAAAGTCACGCCGGCGTCGTTCATGGCGGCCACCAGCGCTGCGGGGAGATCGTCGTCATCGCCGCGGCGCCGCCCCTCGTAGAACGTCAGGCCGTGCCTCGATCCGATCGCGAGGATCTGCGCGTACCGCTTCGCGCGGGCGCGGCGCCGGATGGCGTTCCTGATGACAGTGATCGGATTCCGCCAGCCGCGCGACGGCCAGAGGAACTCGACCGTGAGCACGGCGATCACGACCGCGGCGAACGTCCAGCCGATCGTGAGGGCGAGGAAGGCCACGGCGATCGGACCGCTGACCGTGAAGACGCCGGCGGAGTAGACCTCGGCCTGCTCGAGCGTCCAGATCGCCACGGGCGCGGCGACGAGGAAGACCACCCCCGCGACGACGACCGCTCGCAGCCACCCGACATGCACGTCGAGGAGGCGACGGACGACCCAGGCCGTCGTGACGGCGAAGGCGATGAGGATGAGCGTGAGGACGAGCCAATCCGGCATGGCCCGATTCTGTCAGCGGCCGCACGCGGCGTGAAGTGCGAGGCGGTCCTTGCGATCAGCCGCGTCCGCCCGAGCCTCGGCGCGCACGCGGCGGCGGAGAGGGCGGCACCTCTTTCGCGGCGATGATGTCGGCCACGGCGATGCGCTCGACCCCGCGCTTGCCGTCGACCACCACCGTCTCGGCGTCCGCGCCGAGCAGCTCGCCGAGCGCGTCGGTCGCCTGCCCCGACGGCAGCAGGTACCGCACGACGACGCGACGGCCGGGCTCGGGGAGCGTCACCACGAGCCCCGCGCGTAGTCCTTGAGGAAGACGCCGAACAGGTCTTCGCCCGCCTCGCCGCGGACGATCGGGTCGTAGACGCGGGCGGCGCCGTCGACGAGGTCGAGAGGGGCGTGGAATCCCTCTTCGGCGAGGCGCACCTTCGTCGGGTGCGGACGTTCGTCGGTGATCCAGCCGGTGTCCACGCTCGTCATCAGGATGCCGTCGGACTCGAACATCTCGCGCGCGCTGGTGCGGGTCAGCATGTTGACCGCCGCCTTGGCCATGTTCGTGTGCGGATGCCCGGGGCCCTTGTATCCGCGGCCGAAGACGCCCTCCATCGCGCTGACGTTGACGATGTAGGTGCGACGCGCGGCGCTGGCGGCCAGCGACGGTCGGAGCTTCGACACGAGGAGGAACGGCGCGGTCGTATTGGCCAGCTGCACCTCGAGCATCTCGAGCGGATCGACCTCGTCGACGCGCTGGGTCCAGGAGTTCACGTCGTGGAGATCGGGGATGAGCCCGCCCGCGTCGATCGCGGTGCCGGCGGCGAGTCGGTCGAGCGAGCTCGACCCGGCCAGCATCGCCTGCTCGGTGAGCTCGTCGGCGCGCTCGGCTGCCGCGGCGAGGATCGGATGCGCCGTCACGGACCGCTCGAGCGCCTGCGGGTGCTGGTCGTTCGTGTGCCCGAACGTCACGAGCGCGGGAAGCGGTCCGTCCGGGAGCGGCGCGAGTTCGGCGTCGACGAGCGGCTGGTACGCGCCCGGTGAGCGACGGACGGTCTGCGTGGCGTTGTTGATGAGGATGTCGAGGGGGCCGGCTGCCGCGACGTCGTCGGCGAGCCCGAGCACCTGGGCGGGGTCGCGCAGGTCGATGCCGACGATCTTCAGCCGGTCGATCCACTCGGGGGCGTCGGGGAGACTGCGGAACCGGCGCACGGCATCCCGCGGGAATCGCGTCGTGATCGTCGTGTGCGCACCGTCGCGCAGGAGACGCAGGGCGATGTACATGCCGATCTTCGCGCGACCACCGGTCAGCAGCGCCCGCTTGCCGGTGAGGTCGGTGCGCGCGTCGCGCTTGGCGTGACTCATCGCCGCGCACGACGGACAGAGCTGGTGGTAGAACGCGTCGACGCGCGTGTACGGCTGCTTGCAGATGTAGCAGGGACGCGCCTTGAGCAGGGTCCCCGCCGTCGGCGCGGTCGTCGCCGTCGAGATCGGGATGCCGCGGGTCTCGTCGTCGATGCGGTCGGGCGCTCCCGTGGCCGTCGCCGCGACGACGGCGCGGTCGGCCCGGGCGATGGCCTCCCGGATCTCACGGCGCCGCACGCGCTTGACGGCCTTGAACATCTTGGCCGTGGCCTGGCGCACGGCGACGAAGTCGGGATGCGTCTCGTCGAGTCCGGCCATGCCCTCGAGCACCCGCAGGGTGGCCGCGAGATCGTCGGGATCGATGCCGGACGGCGCCAGCGCGGTGGGGGCGGAGGTCTCGTCGGGCACAGGAGATTCTACGTCGCCTGTTAGCGTGCGACGATGACCTCTCCGCGCCGCATCCATGTCTCCGCGGCTGTGATCGTCGATGCGGAGTCCCGCCTGCTGCTCGTCCGCAAGGCCGGCACGACGGCGTTCATGCAGCCGGGCGGCAAGCCCGAGCCCGGCGAGACGCCGGCCGAGACGCTGTCGCGCGAGCTGGCCGAGGAGCTCGGACTGCACCTCGACCCCTCGGCGTTGCGGGCGCTGGGTCGATACGAGGCGGCCGCCGCCAACGAACCGGGCTTCGTCGTGGTGGCCGATGTGTTCGCCGCCGACATCGGGGCTCAGCATCCGGCGATCGGAGCCGAGATCGAAGAGCTCCGCTGGGTGTCGCGCGCCGACGCGCAGGACCTCGAGGTCGCCCCGCTCGCGCGGGACCACTTCTTGCCGTAGACGCGCGCGGAGAGGCGTCAGGCCTCGGTGGGCGTCGCCTCGGCCGCGGCCTCGTCCTCGGTGGTGGCGACGAGCTGACCGCACGCTCCGTCGATCTCCTTACCGCGGGTGTCGCGGAGGGTCGTCGGGATGCCGGCGTCGTTGAGGCGACGGACGAACTCGTTCTGCACGTCGCGCTCCGACGCGGTCCACACCGACCCGGGCGTCGGGTTCAGCGGGATCGGGTTCACGTGCACCCACCCGCGCCCGCGGGCGTTGAGCTTCTCGGCGAGGAGGTCGGCGCGCCAGCCGTGATCGTTCATGTCCTTGATGAGCGCGTACTCGATCGACACGCGCCGCTTCGTCTTGTCGAAGTACTCGCGTGCGGCATCCAGCGCCTCGTCGACCTTCCAGCGCGAGTTGACCGGGATGAGCTCGTCGCGCAGCTGGTCGTCGGGAGCGTGCAGCGACAGCGCGAACGTGACGGGGATGTCCTCGGCGGAGAGCTTCCGGATCGCGGGGACGAGACCCACCGTCGACACGGTGATCCCTCGCGCGCTCATGCCGAGGCCGTGCTTGTTGTCCACCATGACCCGCACCGCCTGCATCACGCGGGCGTAGTTGGCCAGCGGCTCCCCCATGCCCATGAAGACGATGTTGCTCACGCGCTCGGCGCTGTGGTCGTCGCGCTTCTTGCCGCCGAGGCCGCCGGCGGCGATGAGGGCGTTGGCGCGCACGATCTGCTCGACGATCTCCGCCGCCGACATGTTGCGCGTCAGCCCCGCCTGCCCGGTCGCGCAGAACGGGCAGTTCATGCCGCACCCGGCCTGACTCGACACGCACAGCGTGATGCGGCCCGGGTAGCGCATGAGCACCGACTCCACGAGGGCGCCGTCGTGCAGCTTCCAGAGGAACTTGATCGTGTCCCCGCGGTCGGTCTCCAGACGCCGCACCTCGGTCAGGAGCGGCGGCAGCATCCCGTGGACGAACTCCTCGCGCCCGTCGGCGGGGAGATCGGTCATCTCGGCCGGGTCGTGCGTGTAGTGGGTGAAGTAGTGCTTCTCGAGCTGCCCCGCCCGGAAGCCCGGCAGCCCGAGCTCCTTGACCTTCGCCACGCGCTCCTCGGGAGTGAGGTCGGCGAGGTGGACGGGCGGCTTGCCGCGCTTGGGGCTGGCGAACTGCAGCAGCGGCCGGCCCTCCTCGTCCTTCTTCTGCGACCAGCCCTCGGTGCGCGGGCGGACCTGTCGCGGCTCGGTGCGGCGCACGGGGGGCGGAGTGCTCATCCTCCGAGGGTACGGGAACGGCCTGGCCGCCGCCCGTGTGCGCGGCACTAGCGTGGACCCATGGGTCGGATCACCGTGCGCGACATCACCCCCGACGACGCCGGCGAGGTCCTCACCCTCCAGCGTGCCGCGTTCGTGCAGGAGGCGCTGATCTACCGATCGGTCGACATGCCCCCGCTCACCCAGACCCTCGACGAGGTGCGTGCGGAGCTCGAGGAGAACCTCGGATGCGTCGCCCTCGACGGGCCGCGCATGGTCGGCGTGGTCCGCGCCCGCCGGGACGGTGACCTCCTCCTCATCGGCCGGATCGCCATCGCCCCCGACCAGCAGGGCCGCGGCATCGGTACCACCCTGCTCGACGCCGTCGAGACGCGCGGCCGCGACGCCGGTGCGACCGAGGCCGAGCTCTTCACCGGGTCGCTCAGCGAGGCCAACCTGCGCCTGTACGAGCGGGAGGGCTACCGCGAGACCCAGCGCGTGCCGGGAGACGACGGCACCGAGCAGGTGTTCCTCCGGAAGCCCCTGACGAAGGACTGACATGGATGCCGCCTCCCGCCGCGAATTGGACGCCCTGCGTCGTCGCGCGTGGGGCGCGGGCGGCGGACTCGACGACGACCCCGCGGCGCAGGCACGGCTGGCCGAGCTCGAGGCGGAGAGTCGCGCCGAAAGCTCAGCCGGGCCGCCCGCACGAGGTGTCACCGCCGCGCCGGATGTCAAAGACAGGCCGGATGTCACCGCCAGGCCCGCCGCACCGGGCGTGGCCGGACCTCCGGCGGCGGACCCCGAAAACCCTCACCCGCAGCACCCGCAGCGACCCGCATCCCCGCGACGGACCGGACACCGCGCCCGGCTCGCTGCGGCACTCGTCGGCGGCGCCGCCGCCGTGACGCTCGCGGGGGCGTTCCTCGCGCCTCTCCTGGGAGACACGCTCCCCGGCGCCGACCACACCGAGCTGCGCACGATCGAGGATGCCGTCCGCGACGCGACGGTGTTCCTCGACGCCCCCGAGGCCCTGACCCTGTTCACCGTCCCGCTCGACGGCAGGCTGAGCGACATCACCGGCAACACCGCGACCCTGATCCCGCCCGCGCTGCCCGGCGACCGCGACAGCGAGTGGATCACCCCGGCCGGGCGCTACTACTCCGGTCAGCTGTGGCGGGCCCGCGCCGACTCCGACGAGCTCTGCCTCGTCGTCGAGCTCGCCGCCGGCACCCGCGGCACCTGCCTCCCCGAGGAGGCGCACCGCCGGAACGCCCTGCTCGTCGTCATCCCGGCATCCGACATCCCCGCCGATGACCGTCCCGAGGGGATGACCGAGACGGATGCCGTCGGCTTCTGGTGGCGAGCGGACGACAACGTCGAGGTCGTGCTCGCACCGCTCCCCGCGACAGCGCCGTGATCCCCGCGGCGCCGTGACGGGCAGGCAGTAGCCTGCTCCCGTGGTTCCCCTCGAGAATCTCCTCGCCTTCACGCTCGCCGCCCTGGTGCTCATCGTCATCCCGGGGCCGAGCGTCCTCTTCACGATCGGTCGCGCGCTCGCACTCGGACGCATCGGCGGCCTGCTCAGCGTGCTCGGGAACGCCCTCGGACTCCTCCCGATCATCGGCCTCGTGGCCTTCGGCGTCGGCGGGATCGTCGCGCGGTCGGCGGTCCTGTTCACCGCGGTCAAGATCGTCGGGGCGCTCTACCTCGCCTACCTCGGCATCCAGGCGATCCGTCACCGGAACCGCGCGGCCGGCGGCGCCGACGCGACCCCGGTCGCGGGATCGGCGTGGCGACAGCTCGGCGCCGGTTTCGTCGTGGGGGTGACGAATCCGAAGAGCATCGCGTTCTTCGGCGCGGTCCTCCCCCAGTTCGTCGACCTGGATGCCGGAGCGGTGCCCCTGCAGATGGTCGAGCTCGGCCTGGTGTTCTTCGCGCTCGCCCTCATCTCGGACGGCGCGTGGGCGCTCGCCGCCGCGGCGGCGCGCACGTGGTTCGGCCGCTCGCCGAAGCGCCTTGCGACGCTGTCGGCCACCGGTGGCGGCATGATGATCGGGCTCGGGGGCGTCCTGCTCTTCAGCGGATCGACCCACTGACCCGCCCGGCGGCCGACCCGTCCTCAGAGGAAGATGTCGGGGAAGAGCGCGTCGTCGGGGGTGCCGGGCACCGCGGCGTATCGCGAGAAGTCGGTGACGCCCGCCTCTTCCAGCACGTCTTCGACGATGAGCGTCTGACCGGTGTACGACGACGCCGGCCGCGTGACGACCTCGTAGGCGGCGTCGGCGTAGATCTCCGGCGTGCGACTGACCTTCATCATGCGGTCGCCGCCGAGGGAGAACTGCACTGCGGCGGTCGCGATCGTCGTCCGCGGCCACAGCGTGTTCGCCGCGATCCCGGCGGAGGCGAACTCCGCCCCGATCCCGAGCGTCGCCATGGTCATCCCGTACTTCGCCAGCGTGTAGCCGGTGTGGGCGCCGAGCCACTTCGGCGAGAGGTTCAAGGGCGGCGAGAGCGACAGGATGTGCGGGTTCTCGGCATCCTTCAGCATCGGCAGCGCCGCGCGCGAGAGCAGGAACGTCCCGCGCACGTTGACGTCCTGCATCAGGTCGTACTTCTTCATCGACAGAGCTTCGGTGCCCGACAGGTCGACGACGGAGGCGTTGTTGACGACGACGTCGATGCCGCCGAACTCGCCCTGGGTCATCAGGACCGCCTCGGTCACGTCGTCGTCGTTGCGGACGTCGCCGACGATCGGGAGGGCGTTGCCGCCGGCCGCACGGATCTGCTCGGCCGCGGTGTGCACGGTGCCTTCGAGCTTCGGATGCGGGGTGTCGGTCTTGGCGAGGATGGCGACGTTGGCCCCGTCGCGGGCGGCGCGCAGCGCGATCGCCAGACCGATGCCGCGGCTGCCCCCGGAGAGGAGCACGGTCTTCCCCGCGAGGCTCGTGCGCGACGCACTCGTCTCGCCGGGGGTGTTCACGGAGTCGTTCTCGGTCATCGGGCGTCCTTTCCGGAAGCGAAGGCCCGGATGCGTGCGGCCGCCTCCGGGGTGTCGAATCGTGCGCCGATCGTGGCGGACTCATCGGCGAGGTTGGCGGCGAAGTCGCGCTCCGCACCGGCGCGGACGAGCCGCTTGGCCTGACCGTACGCCCCCGTGGCCCCCGAGAGCCAGCTCCGGGCGACGGCGAGCGCCCGCTCGGCGACGTCGGCGGCCGGGACGACCTCGGTCACGAGACCCCAGTCGAGGGCCGTGTCCGCATCGATCGTGACGTCCTGCAGCAGCATCCGCAGGGCTCGTCGCTGACCGACGGCCGCGGGGAGGAGGGTGGAGACCCCGAGGTCGGGGGTGAGTCCGATCTCGGCGTACTTGCTCACGAAGCGCGCACTCTCGGACGCGACGATGTAGTCCGCCGCGAGCATGAGGCCGAGCCCGCCGCCGGCGACGGCGCCCTGGACGGCGGCGACGACGGGAATCGACGATTCCACGAACGCACGGATGCCGTCGTGGATGACGTGCGCGGTCTCGGTGACGGCCCCGCCGTCGGCGCCGGACGTGGCCATCTCGCGGACGTCGCCCCCGGCGCAGAACGCCGGCCCCGACGCCTCGAGCAGGATCGCCCCGACCGTGTCGTCCGCGGTGATCTCGCGCGCGATGTCACGCCAGCGTCGACCCATCGCGAATCCCATCGCGTTGAGCGACGCCGGACGGTTGAAGCGCACGCGTGCGAGAGCACCCTCGCGCGTGAGCAGGATCGACGAGGCGTCTGCGCCCGTGTCGGTGCCCTCTGCGGTCATGTCGGTGCCTTCCACGCTCATTTCGGTGCCATCCGGATCGCGCCGTCGAGGCGGATCGTCTCGCCGTTCAGGTAGCCGTTGTCGACGATCGCCATCACCAGGCGCGCGTACTCGTCGGGTTTCCCGAGCCGAGCCGGGTAGGGCACCTGCTGGCCGAGCGAGTCCTGCGCGGGCTGCGGGAGACCGGCGAGCATCGGCGTCTCCATGATTCCGGGCGCGATGGTGACCACGCGGATCGCGTGGCGGGCGAGCTCGCGGGCGATGGGGAGGGTCATCGCGTGCACGCCGCCCTTGCTGGCGGCGTAGGCGGGCTGTCCGATCTGCCCGTCGAAGGCGGCGACGCTCGCGGTGCTGACGATCACGCCGCGATCGCCCGACGCGTCCGGCTCGGTGCGGGCGATCGCCGCGGCGCCGTGGGCGATGACCGTGTAGGTGCCGAGGAGGTTCACCCGCAGGATGCGCTCGAAGTCGGCGATCGGGGTGGGGACGCCGTCCCGGTCGAGGACCTTCGCGGGCGGGGCGATCCCCGCGCAGTTGACGACGACGCGCAGGGGGCCCGCCTCGCTCGCCTGCGCCACGGTGGCGGCGACCTGCTCGGGGTCGGTCACGTCGGCCGCGGCGAAGGACGCGCCGATCTCGGCCGCGACGGCGGCCCCGGGAGACCCGGGGAGGTCGACGAGCGTGACGGCGGCGCCGGCGTCGATGAGGCGTCGGGCCGTGGCGAGGCCCAGGCCGCTGGCACCGCCGGTGACCAGGGCGGCGGAGGAGGTGAGGTCCATCCGTTCTCCTTCGAACTGCGCCCGGAGGCGTCGACATCACATGTCAGCTTAGGCGGGACTGCGTCTCACGAGGAATCGGGGTCAGCCGGGGCCGAGGATGAAGTTCCACGTGCCGACGGCGAGCGCGGCGGCCACGGCGACGAGGGCGATCCCCGCCCCCACGGCGATGAGCGCCCATTCGCGCCCGCCGAACGTCGAGATCCGCGCCCACGTCCGCGGCCCCGGAGCCCCGAAGCCGCGCGCTTCCATCGCGGTGGCGAGCTTCGCCCCGCGACGGATGGACAGCACGAGCAGCGCGAACGCCATCCCGAGGAACCGGCGCAGCCGCCCCCGGTCGGCAACGCCGCGCGCGCGGCGGGCGAGTTCGAGCGCGCGCCAGTCGTCGAGGAAGAGGCCGACCATCCGCAGGCCCGCGAGAGCGCCGAGCACGAACCGCGCCGGAAGACGCCAGATCTGCGACAGCCCGTCGGCGAGATCGGTGGGGTCGACGCTCGCGAACAGCACGACCGACGGCAGGGCGATGGCGAGCACGCGGAGCGTGGTCGCGAGGGCCAGCTCGAGCGATCCGTCGCTGACGCGCACCGCGAGCCACTCGACGTAGATCTGTCCGCTCGTCCGCCCGTAGAGGGCGATCGTCACGCCGGTGAGCGGAGCGAGAGCCCAGACGAGCCACGTCCGCCGCCAGAACTCGCCCCACCGGAGCCCCGCCCACGGCATCAGGAGCAGCTCGACGAGGAGCGCCGCGCCGGCCGAGACGACGTCGAGGGTCAGCACGAGCGGCACGGTGAGCACCATCGTCGCGGCGAGCTTCGCCACGGGGTTCACCCGCGCCATCGTGCTCGTGCGCGCCCGATCCGGTGCCAGCGTCATCGCGTCGCTCCGCGGATCTCGACCCGCGTGGCACGGAGGGCGCGCACGACGTCGGCGTCATGCGTGATCGTCACGATCGCGGACCCCTCGTCCCGCAGGCGCGCGAGGAGCGCGACCATCTCCGCCCACGTCCGCGCGTCCTGCCCGAACGTCGGCTCATCGAGGACCAGCACCCGGGGCGCCGTGGCGAGCGCCGCGGCCACCGTCAGGCGGCGCTTCTCCCCACCGGAGAGCGTGTACGGGTTGGCTGCGGCCAGATGATCCAGCCGGAGCCGCGCGAGGAGCTCGTCGACCACGGCCTCCCGCGCCGCGGCATCCTGTCCGAGAGCGCGCGGCCCGACCTCGAGCTCCCCCCGCACCGTTCGCTCGAGGAGCTGATGCTCGGGATCCTGGAAGACCGTGCCGATCCGTGTCAGCAGCTGGCGGGAGCGCCAGCGGATCGGTGTGGGACCCGCCCCGGCGGCGAGCGCGTCGGATGCCTCGAGGAGACCGGATGCCGGAGCGATCAGCCCCGCGAGCGTCAGCCCGAGCGTCGACTTCCCCGACCCGTTCGGCCCGGTGATCGCCAGCGCCGCGCCGGCGCGGACCTCCAGGTCGATGCCGGAGGCCACGGGGCTGCCCGCCACCCGCTGCACGGCCAGGTCGCGCGCCCGCAGCAGCACGTCACCGGGCGGCGACGCGGGAGGAGCGGGGTGCGGCGGGGGCGAGGCGGGGACCCAGACCCCGGCATCCGTCAACCGCGCGCGCTCGGCGCCCAGGACCTCGTCGGGTGTCCCGTCGGCGATCACCCCGTCGCCGCCCGCACCGAGGACGACCACGCGCGTGACCAGCGGGAGCCACACCTCCACGCGGTGCTCGACGACCACGAGGGTCGCCGGATGGGCGTCGAGGAGTCCACCGACCGCGGCGCGCACCTCCGCGGCCCCGTCCGGATCGAGGTTGGCGGTGGGTTCGTCGAGCAGGATCAGCCCCGGCCGCATCGCGAGGACGCCGGCCAGCGCCATCCGCTGCTTCTGACCGCCGGAGAGCTCCTTCGTCGGACGGTCCAAGGGGACGTCCAGCCCCACGGCGTCGCGGGCGGCGTGCACGCGCGGCCAGATCTCGTCGTGCGGGATGCCGAGGTTCTCGCAGCCGAAGGCGATGTCGTCGCCCACCCGGGCGAGGATCACCTGCGCGTCGGGATCCTGCAGGAGCAGGCCCGCGCGCCCGCGCGCGGCCTCCGCGGGAACGTCGTCGAGGAGCAGCTCCCCCTCGGACTCGCCCTCCTCGGCACCGCCGAGGACACCCGCGAGCCCCTGGAGGAGCGTGGACTTCCCGGCCCCGGATGCGCCGAGGAGGAGGACCCGCTCCCCCGGCTCGATCCGCAGGTCCACGCCTCGCACCGCCCAGGCGCGCCGCGACGCGTGCCGCCAGCCCCACCCGCGCACCCGCACCGCGGCCGCGGCGCCCGGCATCCGCGACACGCTCAGACGCGGGTGCGGTGCGCGCGACCCGACGCGAACCGGTCGAGCGCGCCGGTGGCGGCGAGCCCGCGCGCGATCGCCCACGACAGGGCACCGGCGATCACCGCGCCCGAGATCATCGTGCTGACGAGGTAGACCACCACGAAGGTGATGTCGGCGCCGGCGTACCAGAGCAGGAGGTTGTTCACGCCGCCGAAGAGCGCGGCCCCGATCCCCGCGAGGACGGCGACCGGCAGCGACCAGCGGCGGTAGAAGAAGGCGAGGAAGACGAGCTCGGCGCCGAGGCCCTGGATGAGGCCCGCCTCGAGCGTGAGGAACGCCCCCCACGTGTTGCCGACCAGCGTGAGGGCCGACACGGCCGCCGCGACGAGTTCGGTGTACACCGCCGCGCCGGGCTTGCGGATGATGAGGGCGCCGAGGACGCCCGCGAACAGCCAGGGTCCGTCGAGGAGTCCCTGGAGCCCCGGCAGGAGCGGTTCGAGGAAGGCGCTCGGACCGCGGTACGCGACGTTCCAGAGCAGGAAGACGAGTCCGCACGCGACGCCGAGGACGCTGGCGACGACGATGTCCACGACGCGCCAGCGGTGGGTCCGCGGCGGCGTCGAGGTGGGGACGGACGTGGACGTGGATGCAGACATCGATGCTCCTCCCTGCGCCGGCATGATCCGGATCAGGTTCGACGGTCGAAGCGTGGTTCGCTTCCTCTCAGCCCGGCTCACCGGACTCCCGTGGTTGTGCGCTCGAGTATAGCGGCGCCCGGGCGCGGTATCTTGGCCGGGTGAGCGTGGACGAAGCCCCCGCGACGACGCGTCGCGCCCGTCGGGAGACCGTCGCGTCGACGACGGGCCCGACCCCGACGGGGGCGCTGGCGTGGGTCGACCCGGAGCGGGTGACGGGCGCGTCGACCCGGACCGACTTCGCCACGGCATCCGCTCCCTTCGTCCCGGTCGAACCCGACCTGCTCGCCGACGCCCCGCGCCGCTCGATCCTGCGCCCGGGGGTCCTCATCCCGGTCGGCGTGTTCGCCGCGCTCGCCGGCGCCTACGCCGCCACCACCCTCCTGTGGCCGCTGCACGCCGTGGCACCGGAAGTGGCCCCCGTGCAGGTCGAGCCGATCGCCTCGGTCGCAGCCGTCCCGGCCTGGCCGGGAGTGGGTTCGGCGGCGATCGCCGTCGAGGGCATCGACGGGACGCTCGCGTCGTCGCTGGATCCGGCATCCATCGCCAGCATCACCAAGGTGGTCACGGCGCTGATGATCCTCGACGAGCTGCCCCTCGCGCCGGGGGAGCAGGGACCGGAGTACCGCTTCGGCTACACCGACATGCTCGAGTACTGGGATTACCGCGCCCGTGGCGAGTCCGCCCTCGACGTGCCCATCGACGGAGTGCTCACCGAGTATCAGATGCTCGAGGGCATCCTCGTGGGCTCGGCGAACAACTACGCCGAGCGTCTCGCGTCGACGATCTGGCCCTCGGACCAGGTCTTCTCCTCGGCGGCGCGCTCCTGGCTGTCGACCCACGGCATCCCCGGGGTGACCGTCGTCGAGCCGACGGGGATCGACGGCGGCAACACCGCGACGGCCGAGTCGCTCATCCCCCTGGCCAAGAAGGCGATGGAGAACCCGGTCGTCGCCGAGATCGTCGCGAAACAGGCCGTCGAGCTCCCGGGCGCCGGCCGGGTGGAGAACACCAACGGACTCCTCGCCGACCCCGGCGTCCTCGGCATCAAGACCGGCACCCTCGACGCGTGGAATCTCCTGTCGGCGAAGGATGTCGTCGCCGGCGACACCACCGTCCGGCTGTACGCCGCGGTCCTCGGTCAGCCCGACGACGCCGCACGGGTCGAGGCCTCGCGCGCGCTGTACGCGCAGCTGGAGCAGGAGCTGCAGCCTCGACCGTCCGTCACCGCCGACACCGTCGCGGGGCTCGTCCGCACGGAATGGGGCGAAGAGGTCTCGATCGTCACCGCGAGCGACGCGGCCGTCGTCCTGTGGAACGGCGGTGCCGGAACGGTGTCGACCCGGTACGACCTCGGCGACGCCCGCACCGCCGGCGACGTCGTCGGAGCGCTCTCGGTCGACGGTCCGCTCGACGACGCCCTCGTCGACCTGCGGCTGGCCGAAGACATCGAGCCCCCGAGCGCCTGGTGGCGCCTCACCCACCCGCTCGAGCTCTTCGGCCTCGACGACTGAGGCGGGAACCGGCGCGGACCTCAGGCGAAGCGGACGCGCTGCTGCAGCCGCGTGCGGGCGTCGAAGACCTCGTTGCCGCCCATCGCGCGCGCGCCCGTGAGCCCGCGACGGAGGATCGTCGACAGCGCACTGCGGGCGACGACCGCGACGGGCACGCCGCGCACCTTGCCGAGCTCGGTGATCGCCTGATCGAGGTCGTCATCGGGAAGCACCACGATCGCGCCGCGGAACCGCACCCCCGCCGCACGCCCCATGCCGCGCACGCGCGCGACGAGGTCCGCGATCGGCGTGCCCACCACACCGTCGCCCACGATCTCGCCGCGGCGGACACCGACCGGTCCGCCGAAGTCCTCCGACAGCACCCCGTAGAGGCCGCTCGGGCCCAGCACGATGTGGTCGATCTTGTCGTCGGGCCCCGCGTCGCGTCCTTCGGCCATCACGTCGTGCCACACCGTGTACCCCATGCCGAGATCGGCGACGATGCGGGCGGTCGCCTCCTCGGCGAGCGCGTCGGCGAGGAGGCGCCGCAGATGGTGCGGGGCGGTGCGCACGAGAGCGGGGTCGTACGGGTCCTCCAGCGGAACGCCGCGGCCGACCCACTCGCGCATGAGGTCGAGGTAGCGTTCGCGTCGCCAGCCGCCCGGATGCCCGTGCGAGCGGGCGCGCGGACGGGTGTCGCGCGAGGCCGCCCGCGGGGCGCGCCAGGAGGTGGCATCGGAGGCCGACCCCGCGGCATCCGACCACTCCGGCGCCTCGCTCGAGCCGAAGCCGTGCCCGCGGTCGTACGCCGCGCGCGCATCGGCGGTGCCGACGAGCTCCCACGCGCGCTGGACCTGCACGAAGGTCGCGGCGTCACCGCCGGTGTCGGGGTGGGTCTGT
This sequence comes from Microbacterium sp. NPDC077184, assembly GCF_040687055.1. Classification (NCBI taxonomy): domain Bacteria; kingdom Bacillati; phylum Actinomycetota; class Actinomycetes; order Micrococcales; family Microbacteriaceae; genus Microbacterium; species Microbacterium sp. NPDC077184. Next base: position 38,672 of record NZ_JBFBMM010000010.1, on the reverse strand, counting down.
CGCAGTCGCAGGCGGTAGGCCTTGCGGAGGGCGTCGTCGTCGACGTCGGGGGCGACCCCCAGCACGTCGTACGCGGAGGCCGACAGCGGGCTGTCGAACATCCCGCTCCTTCCTCAGTCGTTCTCGGGTCGTCTCTCGTTCCGGCGGGCGTAAGCCGCCGCGCTGCGGCTCGACAGCGCGAGCAGCAGCAGGATGTCCAGGCTCAGCGACAGGAACGTCCCGTCCAGGGTGATCTCCTCGCCCCGCACCCACCACGCGGTGAACACGGTGCTGATGGAGATGACCGAGAACAGCATGACGAGCACGCGCGGCCAGTTATGGCCACGATAGATCAGGATTCCGAGCACGGCGTCGGCGAGGACCAGGATTCCGCCGCCGACGAGCACGACGCCGAGGAGGAGCGAGCGGACCTCCGGATCGTTGAGCGCCGCATCGGATGCCGTGACGGTGCCGAAGAGGGAGTCCCATTCCCGCGCGAGCTCCAGGAGCACGAAGGCCCCGGCGATCGCGCGGAGCAGCACCAGGAACGTCCCCGCGACCGTCGTCGCCGGGCGCGGCATGTCCGGGTCGTAACGCACGGGCGACAGCAGCCTCGCACCCGGCTCGTACGCCGGGCGCTTGCCGGGCACATGCGGAGGGGGTGCAGAACTCACGACGTCGCCTCCTCACCGCGCGGCTGCGCGTCGCCGGTCACGGCGCGGACATCGATGATCGGCAGATCCCCGTCGGTGCGGATGCTGTCTCCGCCGCCGTTGCGGGAGTGGTACCCGGTGGCGAAGTCGGCGATGACGTCCACCCGCACGCGCGGGTCGGCCTCCGACACGGTACGGACGATGTGGTCGCGCTCGACATCCGTGTCGGCGTCGATCTTGTGGGTGACCTGGAGGGTGAACAGCGACAGGCCCACGCGCGTGTCGAAGGTGCCCGCCGCGAGCCAGTCCACCCGGGTTCCGCCGGGAAGCAGCCAGCCGTCCGGGCACCGCCAGAACCGCACGTGGTGGCGCTGGGCGGGATTGCCGTCGACCTCCTGCTGGTAGGCGAAGTCCTGCTGCCGCCCGAACAGGAACAGCGGGCTCACCGGAGCCTCGTGGTAGCTGCGCCGACGAAGCGTCGAGGTGATGATCCGCCACGACGACGCGAGGGTGACCGGGTCGGCCTTGGTCCATCCGGCGCGGCGCATCGCCTGCTCGATCTGCGCGCCCTCGCCGAGGAGGGCGAGGTTCACGGGATCGCCGAGGAGGCCGTCGCTCGTGCGCGTGCGGCCGATGAAGTAGTCCGGCACGTAGACGGTCGTGAGGATCCGGTGCAGGCGCGGCAGCACCAGGTAGGCCAGCAGCACCCAGAAGCCGATGAAGAACGGCAGCCCCCACCACCCCACGCGGAACGACTCGGTGAAGCTGAGGTAGGCCAGCCACACCGCCGCGAGGCCCGCGAAGACGAAGAAGAACCAGTCGACGGCGATGCCGAGCGAGTACGTCCGTCGGCGGGTCCGGGTCATCGTCCCCTCACCCCCGGAGCGGCTCGTCGGGGACGAAGGCGAGAGCGGATGCCGCGAGTCCGGGATCGATCTCCGCGAGCGTCGCGGGCTGCCACCGGGGCGACCGGTCCTTGTCGATGAGCTGCGCGCGGACGCCCTCGGGAAGGTCGGGCTGGGTGTGGGCGAACCACATCACCAGCCCGTACTCCTGAGCGAGCGCCGCACGGAGGTCGGGCAGCTCGCGCGCGCGGCGGACGGCGGCGAGGGTCACCGTCAGCGCCGTCGGCGAGAGCTCCTCGAGGGTGTCGGCGGCGGCGTGCGCGGCATCCTCGTCGCGCGCCCGGAGCCGCTCGATGATCTCGGGGACCGTGTCGGCGGCGAACGCGTCGTCGATCCAGACGCGCGCGGCGGCGAGGCGGGACGGTTCCGGCGTCTCGTCGAAGAGGAGCACGAGCTCGGTCGGGGTCTCCGGATCCGCACGCCGCTCGAACGCCTCGCGGAGGGCGTCGAGGTGCGCGCGGGGCACGCAGTGGTCGGCGAATCCGGCGTAGACCGCGTCGCCGGCATCCATCGTCCCGCCGGTGAGCGCGAGGAACTCCCCGAGCCTGCCCGGCGCGCGGGCGAGCAGCCACGAACCGCCGACGTCCGGGGTGAACCCGATCCGGGTCTCGGGCATCGCCAGGCGCGAGGTCTCGGTGACGATGCGAATCGCCGCGTGGCCGGCGACGCCGATGCCGCCTCCCATCGTGATGCCGTCGGCGAGCGCGATGACGGGCTTCGGATACTCGGCGATGCGGGCGTTGAGCGCGTACTCCTCCTGGAAGAAGAGCGCCACCTCCGCCGGGCGTCCCGCGGTGATGCGGGCCGCGAGGTCGCGCACGTCGCCGCCCGCGCAGAGCCCCCGGTCGCCCGCTCCGTCGATGAGGACGGCCTCGATGTCGGTGTCGTCCTCCCACCCGTCGAGCGCGGCGTGCAGGGCGCGGATCATCTCGAGGTCGAGGGCGTTGATCGCACGGGGCCGATTGAGCGTCAGCCACCCGAGTCTGCCCGCGGGACGGGCGAGGACGGTGGGCGCGGCGTCGTCGGTCACGGCACACACGTTACCGGGGCGTTTCTGCATCGCCGCGTCCGTTCCGACAGGATGGGAGGACCTGACCGCAGAACGACGACACCGACGAAAGGCGCGGCATGCCCGACGCACTGGCGCTCGAGTTCACCGGACTCACGAAAGACTTCGGCCGCATCCGCGCCGTCTCCGACTTCACCGCCCGCGTCGAACCCGGACGGGTGACGGGCTTCCTCGGTCCCAACGGCGCGGGGAAGACCACCACCCTCCGCATGTTGCTGGGACTCGTCCGCGCCACTCACGGGTCGGCGACCATCGGCGGGCGTCCCTACGCCGAGCTGCGGCATCCGCTGCGCTCCGTGGGTGCCGCGCTCGAAGCCTCCAGCTTCCACCCGGGCCGCACCGGCGCGGGGCATCTCCGGGTCCTCGCCGCGGCGGCCGGCCTCCCCCGCACCCGTGTGGACGAGACCCTCGCCCTCGTCGGACTCTCGGATGCCGCCGGCCGGAAGGTCGGGGGCTACTCGCTCGGCATGCGCCAGCGGCTGGGCCTCGCCTCGGCCCTTCTCGGCGACCCCGGCGTCCTCGTGCTGGACGAGCCGTCCAACGGCCTCGACCCCGAGGGCATCCGCTGGATGCGCCGGCTCCTGCAGGAGCTCGCACGCGAAGGGCGAACGGTGCTCGTCTCCTCGCACCTCCTCGCCGAAGTGCAGCAGACCGCCGATGCGGTGCTGATCATCTCCCGCGGACAGCGCGTCTTCCAGGGCGGCCTCGACGACCTCGCCGATCCCACCGAGTACGCCACCGTCGTCGACGCCCCCGACCGCGACGGCCTCCTCGACGCCCTCGCCGCCGCCGGGGCGAGCGTGGAGGTCATCCGCGGCGGCATCCGGGTCGCCGATCGCGACGCGGCCGAGGTCGGCGCGATCGCCGCGGCCGCGGGCGTGGCCCTGTCCGGCCTCCAGCGACGCGGCCCCGCGCTGGAGGAGGTGTTCCTCGACCTCGTCAACGGCACGCGCGTCCACACGCCGACGGCGACGGATGCCGCGGCCCCGGCCGAGGCGGAAGCACCGACCGAGGACGCGCCCGCCGACGAAGACGTCACGACCGAGGAAAGAGGTGACCTGCGATGAGCCTCGCCACCGCGGTCCGCTCCGAGTCCGTCAAGCAGATCACCACCTCGATGTGGTGGCTGCTCGCGATCATCCTCGTCGCCTACGTCGCCTTCACCGCGGCGGCGCTCGGGTTCGTCTTCGCCGCCTCGGCGAGCGGCGCACTCCCCGGGCAGCAGATGACGATCGACCCGTCGATCCTCCCGCCGACGATCTACAGCTCCGCCACCTCCGTCGGCTACGTCTTCCCGCTCCTCATCGGCACGCTGATGGTCACGAGCGAGTTCCGCCATCAGACGCTCACTCCGACCTTCCTCGCCTTCCCCCGGCGCGGCACGGCGCTCACGGGCAAGGTCGTGGTCGGCATCCTGCTCGGCCTTGTCTACGGCGTGCTCGGAACGCTCGCGGCCGTCGGCGCCGGCGCGGGGTTCCTCGCCGGTTTCGGCATCGACACGGGCCTCGGTGAGGCCGACACGTGGGCGCTCATCGGGCGGATGCTGATCGCCTTCGTCCTGTGGGTCCTCATCGGCATCGGCGTCGGCGCGCTCGTCCGCAACCAGGTCGGCGCCGTCGTCGGCGTGCTGGTGTTCACCCAGTTCCTCGAGCCGATCGGCCGTGTCGCCGGCTCGTTCGTCGACGGTCTCTCCGACGTCGTCCGATTCCTCCCGGGAGCCGCGGGCGACGCCCTCGTCGGCGCGAGCGTCTTCACCGGCATCGGCCCGACCGGCGGCGACGGCGGGACGCTCGAGTGGTGGGTCGGCGGCATCGTGCTGCTCGCCTATGCCGTGGTGTTCCTCGTGGTCGGGTGGGCGACCACCTGGCGACGCGACGTCAGCTGACGCCGGGAGCGATCACCGGAACCGCCGCGGTCTCGACGATCTCGACGACATCCGTCGCCGCGTCGTCGGCGTCCACGTCGATCCGGAGCGCCTGGACGAGCGCGAGTCCGTGACGGGTCGTGAGGAGGATCCGTTCGAACTCCTCGTGCCCCTCGAGGTCGATGACGACCCCTTCGCGGCGTCGGCGGATCATCGCGAAGTCGTCGCCGCCCGCCGAGCGCCAGCGGCCCGCCGCGACGATCCCGCGCACGTGCGATCCCGGGCTCGGGACGCCGCGAAGCCAGGTCCAGACGTCCGCGGTGAGCTGGACCTTCCCGATCTGGGACCGCTCGACCAGCACATTCTCCTTGCGGAATGCGAGGAGGCGCTCCGACCCCGACAGCGCGATTTCGAGCCGGGTGGAATCGAGCAGGAGCGTGACCATGCCCCTAGTCTGCCAGCGTCGCGGCGCGCGTTCCGGGGCGTTTGCTCACAGGAGCGCAACGATCCGCGACGCGACGGATGCCGCGCGGTGGGAGACTTGAGCGATGACCCTGCTCGGCTCCGCGGTGCACCGCGCGCTCGATCGCGTCCGCTCCGGCGCCGCGCTCGACGCCGATGACGCCGAAGCGCTGCTGGCGGCATCCGGTCCCGACGAGGAGACGCTCGCCGCCCTCGCCGGCAGCCTCCGCGACGAGGGGCTCGCCGCGGCCGGACGCGCCGGGGTCATCACGTATTCGCGCAAGGTGTTCGTGCCGCTCACCACCCTCTGCCGCGATCGCTGCCACTACTGCGTGTTCGTCGACACCCCGGGCCAGCTCGCGTTGTTGCGGAAGCCCGCGTACATGTCGCCCGAGCAGGTGCTCCAGGTCGTGCGGCAGGGGCAGGCGCTCGGGTGCAAGGAGGCGCTGCTCACCCTCGGCGACCGCCCGGAGGAGCGCTGGCCCGAGGCGCGCGCATGGCTGGACGACCACGGCTTCGCGTCCACGATCGACTACGTCGCCCACGTCGCCGCGCTCATCACGGCCGAGACCGGGATGCTCGTGCACGCCAACCCCGGCGTGATGACGGATGCCGAGCTCCGACGCCTGCGCACCGTGTCGCCGTCGATGGGCATGATGCTCGAGACGACCTCGCGGCGGCTGTTCGAGGAACGCGGCCAGGTCCACTACGGCTCGCCCGATAAGGACCCCGATCTCCGCCTCGCCGTCATCGAGGACGCCGGGCGTCTGCGCGTGCCGTTCACCACCGGCATCCTCGTCGGCATCGGCGAGACGATCCGCGATCGGGCCGAGTCGCTGGTGGCGATCCGCGACGCGCACCTCCGTCATGCGGCGTCCGGACGCGGACACGTGCAGGAGGTGATCGTGCAGAACTTCCGCGCCAAGGCGCAGACGGCGATGCGCGACGCCCCCGACGCCGATCTCGACGAGTACGTCCGCACCGTCGCGGTCGCGCGTCTGGTGATGGGCCCGCACATGCGGATCCAGGTGCCGCCGAACCTGTCGGACACGCGCGAGTTCGCCCGGCTCGTCGCGGCCGGGATCGACGACTGGGGCGGGGTCTCGCCGCTCACCGCCGACCACGTCAACCCCGAGCGCCCGTGGCCGCACGTCGACGATCTCGCCGCGGCCACCGCCGACCTCGGCTACACCCTCCGCGAGCGCCTGACGGCCCATCCCGAGTACGTCCGGGACGCCGGGACGTGGATCGACCCCGGCCTCGCCCCCGCCGTCGCCGCCCTCGCCGATCCGGATTCCGGCCTCGCCGCGGCCGCTTCCCCCGCCTCCGCGGTCGGTTCCCCCGTCTCCGCCGTCGGTTCCCCCGTCTCCGCGGTCGAAAACGCGGGACGGATCGACCCCGACAACCCGGCAGAACCGGCGGGACCCCCATCCGTCCCGCGTCCTTCACCGCGATCGGGCGCCACCCGCCTGGCCGAACGCGCCGCCGACGACCCGGCGAGCCTCGACGACCCCGAATGGGTCGCCCTCCTCGAGGCCACGGGGGAGGCGCTCGACGTCCTCGCCCGCACCGCGGACGACGTCCGCCGCTACACCGTCGGCGAGGCGGTGAGCATGGTCGTCAACCGCAACCTCACCTCCAGCGGTTTCCGTGCGTCGCCGACCGGTGAGCCCGGGACGTTCTCGCTCGACGAGGTCGCCGAGATCGCCGCGGATGCCGCCGCCCTGGGCGCGACGGAGATCTGCGTCCAGGGGCGCCTCCCCGACACGGAGGACCCCGCCGCGTACCTGGCGATCGCGCGGACGATCACGGCCGCAGCTCCCGCCCTCCACCTCCACGCGTACCGCCCGCAGGACGTCCGCGACCTCGCCGACCGCGGCGGCCTCGGCCTCGACGGCGCCCTCGCGGCTCTGCGGGACGCCGGCGTCGACACCGTCCCCGGCACCGGCGTGAAGGTGCTCAGCGAACGCGTTCGCACCCTCGTGGCCCCCGACGACCTCGACATCGCCCGGTGGGAGGAGGGGATCATCGCCGCCCACGAGGCGGGGTTCCGCTCGACCTCGGTGCTCTTCTACGGTCACGTCGAGACCGGAGCCGAGCGCATCGCCCACCTCCGCCGCCTCCGGGGAATCCAGGAGCGCACGCGCGGGTTCACCGAGTTCGTGCCGATCCCCCTCCCCGGTCCCGCCGGCGGCGTCCCGCTCGTGCCCGGGCGCGCCGCCATCGACGAGCACCGCGCGATGGTCGCGGTGTCGCGTCTGCTGCTCAGCGGCAGCATCGCTCACGTGCAGATCCCGTGGACCCGCGTCGGCCGCGACGCCGCCGCCACCCTCCTCCGCTCCGGCGGAGACGACCTCGGCGGCACGCTGCTCGACGGGCGCGTCCGCCCCGACACCGGCATCGAGCAGGGACTCGAGTTCCCCCGAGCGGATGCCGCCCGCCTCGCCGCGCGACTCCTCCGGCCGTTCCGCCAGCGCACCACGGACTACCGCGAGGCCGCCCGGTGACCGCGCGCCGCGTGGAGGTGGCGATCGTCGGCGCCGGGTTCGCCGGGCTCGGGATGGCGATCGCGCTCCAGCGGGCGGGCCGCGACGACTTCGTGCTGCTCGAGCGGGCGGCATCCGTCGGCGGGACCTGGCGCGAGAACACCTACCCCGGCGTCGCGTGCGACGTGCCGGCGCACCTGTACGGCTTCGCCGAGTACCCGCGCCCGGATGCCCCGGGGATCTACGCGCGGGGCGCCGAGATCCGCGCGTACCTCGAGGACGTCGCCGCCCGCGAGCGTCTCGGCGAGCGCCTGCGCCTGCGCACCGCCGTGACCGCGGCGAGGTGGGATGCCGCCGCGAACGTCTGGCGGATCGAGACCGCGGGCCCCACCGCGGAGGCGTTCGAGGCCGAGGTGCTGGTGCTCGCGTGCGGGCGGCTCACCGAGCCGTCGATCCCCGACATCGCCGGTCTCGAGACCTTCCCGGGGCCGATGTTCCACTCCGCGCGCTGGGATCACGACGTCCCCCTCGCCAGCGCCCGGGTCGCGCTCGTCGGCACCGGCGCGAGCGCCATACAGATCCTCCCCGAGCTCGCCCGCACCGCCGCCCACGTGACGCTGTTCCAGCGGACGCCGGCGTGGATCGTGCCGCGCGGCGACGCGCCCTACACGGATGCCGAACGCCGGCGTCTGAGGGACGACCCCGATGCCCTCGCACGCCTCCGCCGGACGCTGTACCTCCAGGGCGAGGAGCGCTTCGCGTCGCGCTCGGGGGATGCCGCGGCCTCGGAGGCTGCCCGCGCGGAAGCCCTGGCGCACCTGCACGCCCAGGTCGCCGACCCCGCCCTCCGCGCCGCACTCACTCCCGATTACGCCTTCGGCTGCACGCGCGTGCTCCTCTCCGACGACTTCTACCCCGCCGTCGCAGGCGACCGGGTGACGCTCGAGCCGACCGCCCTCGCGCAGGTCGACGGCGGTCGTCTGATCTCCGCCGCGGGCCGCGCGCACGACGCCGACGTCGTGATCCTCGCCACCGGCTTCGCCTCCGCGCAGCAGCCCTACGCCGACCTCGTGGTCGGCGAGGACGACGTCACCCTCGCCGAGCACTGGGCCGCGGGCATGACCTCGTTCGCCTCCACCGTGGTCTCGGGCTTCCCGAACCTCTTCGTCCTCAACGGCCCGAACGCCTCGCTCGGTCACAACTCCGCGGTCCTGATGATCCAGGAGCAGGCCGCGTACGCCGTGAACGCCCTCGACCACCGCGACACGATGCCCGACGGCGTCCTGCGGGTGCGACCCGACGCCGAGGCCGCCTACACCGCGGAGATCGACGCGGCGGCGGCATCCACGCCGTGGATCACCGGCGGATGCCGCAACTGGTACGTCGATCCCCGCTCCGGCCGCCTCACCCTGTTGTGGCCGGGCACAGTCGACGCCTTCCGCGCGCGGCTCGCGCGCACCGACGGATCCGAATTCGCCCCCGCAGCGGCGCGGGCGGGAAAGGGAGCACCATGACCATCCCCCTCCGTTTGGGATACAAGGCCTCCGCCGAGCAGTTCGGCCCGGGCGAGCTGCTCGATTTCGCCGTGATCGCCGAGGAGGTCGGGTTCGACTCGGTGTTCGTGTCGGACCACCTCCAGCCGTGGCTGCACGACGGCGGTCACGCGCCGGCGTCCGTTCCGCTCCTCGGCGCGCTCGGGGCGCGCACCTCGCGGGTGCTCATCGGCACCTCGGTGCTCACCCCGACCTTCCGCTACAACCCGACCGTCATCGCCCAGGAGTTCGCCACCCTCGGCGCACTGTACCCCGGACGCGTGATCCTCGGCGTCGGAACGGGCGAGGCGCTCAACGAGGCGAACCTCGGCTTCGCGTGGCCCGATCCCCCCGAGCGCTTCCAGCGTCTGAAGGAGGCCCTCGGCCTCATCGATCGCCTGTGGAGCGAGGAGCGCGTCAGCTTCGACGGCACGTTCTACACGACCAGGAACGTGACGATCTACGACCGCCCCGATGAGCGCGTGCCGGTCTACATCGGCGCGGCGGGCCCGGCCGCGACCCGCCTCGCGGGCCGGATCGCCGATGGCTTCATCACCACCAGCGGGAAGAAGCCCGAGCTCTACACCGACACCCTCCTCCCCGCCCTCGACGAGGGCCTCCGCAAGGAGGGGCGCACGAGGGACGACATCGACACCCTCATGGAGGTCAAGGTCTCGCTCGCCGACACCCTCGAGGAGGGCCGCGAGAAGACGCGCTTCTGGGCCCCGCTCGCCCTCAGCCCCGACGAGAAGATGGGTACGGACGACCCGATCGAGATGCAGCGCCTGGGCGATGCGCTCCCGATCGAGCGGGCCGCGTCGCGGTTCATCGTCTCGGACGATCCCGACGAGCACGTCGAGCGGATCGCCTGGTACGTCGAGCAGGGCTTCCGCCACCTCGTCTTCCACGATCCGGGTCACGACCAGGAGGCCTTCCTCCGCCGCTACGGCGCGGAGATCCTCCCGCGTCTGCGCGAGCGTTTCGGCGCGTGACCGACACCGCCCGCCCCGCCCGCTGGGTCGTCGTCGTCCCGGTCAAGCCCGCCGGTGAGGGGAAGTCGCGCCTACAGGTCGACGGCGCCCGTCGCACCGACCTCGCCCGAGCGATCGCCCTGGACACCCTCGCCGCCGTCGCCGCGTCGCCCCGGGTGCTGCAGCTCGTCGTCGTCGGCGATGACCCCCAGCTCGCCCGGGAGGCGGCGATGCTCCCCGCGGTCCGCTTCGTCCCCGACCCGCGGCCCGGCGGCCTCGACCGCGCCGTCGCCGCCGGTGTCGAGGCGATCGATCCGCGGGCCGTGCTCCCCCGCGCCGCCCTCCTCGGCGACCTCCCCGCCCTGCGCGCGGACGACCTCACGGCGGCGCTCGATCTCGCCGCGGGCGTCGATCGCGCCGTGGTGGCGGATGCCGAGGGCTCGGGGTCGACGCTCGTCACCGCCGCCGCGGGGGTGCCGTGGGCGTCGTCCTTCGGCGACGGCTCGCTCGCCCGGCACGTGGAGAGCGGATGCCGCCTCCTCGACCTTCCGTCGTCGTCACCGCTCCGGCGCGACGTCGACACGATCGCGCAGCTCCGCGCCGCCCTCGCACTCGGAGTGGGTCCGCGGACCGCGGCCGCGAGCGCGGGGCTTCCTGTCTGAGACTCAGGCGAAGAGGAGGTACAGGGCGCCGAAGAGCGTCGCCGCCACGACGAGCCGTTCGAACAGCCGCTGCGACAGACGCGGCGCGAGCCACCGCCCGAAGATCGCCGCGGCCACGACGATCGGGGCGAGCACGAGGTCGAGGAGCAGTCCCTCCGGGGTGATCAGCCCGAGGCCGACGGAGAACGGCACCTTCGAGATGTTCACGATCGCGAAGAACCACGCCGCCGTGCCGAGGAACTCCTTCACGGGCATCCGCGCCGCGAGGAAGTACATCGACATCACCGGACCCGCGGCGTTGGCGACCATCGTGGCGAAGCCGCCGAGCGTGCCGTAGGCGGCCGCGGCCACCCGCGGGGCACGGCCGCTCGCCGCGGCGCTGCCGAACCGTCGGCGGAGCAGCGTGAAGGCGACCACGACGAGCAGGATGACGCCGATCACGCGCGTGACCGCGGTGTCGTCCGCCACGGCGAGGAACGCCACCCCGAGGAGTATGCCGACCCCCACCGCGGGCGCGAGCCGCACGAGCGCCCGCCCGTTCACGTCGCGGCGGTAGGCGATGAGCGCGATCATGTCGGCGAGGATCAGCAGCAGCAGGATGGTGCCGGTCGACTGCCGCGCCGGCAGCACCGCGGCGAAGATCGCCACGGCGATGGTCCCGGATGCCGGGACGGCGGTCTTGGACAGACCGATCACGACCGCAGCGACGCCGAGGAGCACCCATGCTCCCGCGCCGAGGTCGATCACGTCAGGCCCGCCGCCCGGAGGGCGTCCTCGGCCAAACGCGCCGAGCGCGCGGCATCCGTCATCCACAGCGGCGTGACGACGGGGCGGATTCCGGCGTCGGCCACGCGGGCGGCCGCGCCGGCGTCCTCCTCGGCCAGGAGCCACGCATCCAGCAGGCCGGAGGGATCGCGGCGGGCACCGTAGTGCGCGGCGACGGCGGCAGCGTTCGTGTCGACCCCGATAGCGGTGAGGCAGACATCCGCCATCCCGCGCACGACCCGCCCGCCGATGATCGGCGAGACGCCGACGACCGGCGCCGCGCTCGCGCGCATCGCGTCGCGGATGCCGGGCACGGCGAGGATCGGTCCGATCGAGACGACCGGGTTCGAGGGGGCGAGCAGGACGACGTCGGCGTCGGCGATCGCCTCGATGACGCCCGGCGCGGGGACAGCCGCGGCGATGCCGGGATTGTCGAAGCGGAGCGGACGGAGGGCGGCACGGTGCCGCGTCCACCACTCCTGGAAGTGCAGGATGCGTTCGGATCCGGGTTCCCCGTCGGGAGCGTCGGCGGCGACGGTCACGCGGGTATCGACCTCGGCATCCGTCATCGGGATGAGGCGCGCTCCGAGGCTCCAACGGCGACCGAGCCGCGCGGCGACCTCGGTCGGCGTGGCGCCCTCGTGCAGCCAGCCCGTCCGGGCGAGGTGGGTGCCGAGGTCGAGGTCGCCGAGGGTGAACCACGGCCAGCCGGACCCCCACGCCTGCAGCTCGGCGCTCACCCGCTCGCTCTCGCCCGCGCGACCCCAGCCCCGCTCGGTGTCGCCGACGCCCGCGAGGGCGTAGAGGAGCGAATCGTGGTCGGGCTGCAGGCGGACACCCGAGAGCCACAGGTCGTCGCCGGTGTTGACGACGACGGTGAGGTGCGCCGCCGTGTCGTCGATCCCGCGAGCGCGAAGGGCGGCGCGGACGCCCAGGACGAAGCGCGATCCGCCGACACCGCCGGCGAGGACCACGATGCGGGGGCCGCCCGCGCGAATCATCCGCGGTCGTACGGCGGCAGGGGAACCGCGCCGGTGCGCGGGGCGAACTCGTCTTCGGCGTGCGGGAGCGTGAAGCGCGCGACGGCATCGATGAGCGCGTCGACCGTCTGCTGATCGGCGATCACGTCGACCTCGAGGCCGGCCTTCAGGGCGTCGCTCGCGGTGCGCGGGCCGATCGCGGCGATGATCGTACTCTCGGGGACCTCGGGGAACTGCTCGTGCACCTGCTCGGCGACCGAGCCGCTCGTCACGAGGATCGCGTTGATGCGTCCCGACCGGACGTCTTCGGCGATCCGCTCGGTGACCGGAACACCGACGGTGCGGTACGCCACGACGCTGCGGACGCGATGCCCCGCCTCGGTCAGCATGTTGGTCAGCACGGGCTTGGCGATCTCGCTCCGGAGGGTCAGGATGTCGCGCGCCTGCGGTTCGAGCCCGATGAGCTGCTCGGCCATGCCTGCGGCGGAGTTGTCCTGCTCGGGGACGAGGTCGACGCGGTATCCGACCGCGAGGAGCGCGGCGGCGGTGGTCTCACCGACCGCGGCGACCTTGGTCGACGCCGGGATGGCGGCGCGATAGGCGTAGAGCACGTCGACGGTGGTCGCACTCGTGACGGTCAGCCAGTCGAACCGGCCGGCGGCGAGGTCGGCGAGCGCGTTGTCGAGGCTCGCCTGGTCGTTCGTCGGCGCGAAGTTGATGAGCGGGGCGATGACGGGCGTCGCACCCTGACGGCGGAGGGTGGCGGCCACGCCGTCTCCCCAGGGGCCGCCGCGGGGCACGAGCACGCGCCAGCCCGCCAGGGGCTTGGGCGGACGGTGTGCTGCGGCAGAATTCATGGCATCGACTCTCGAGGTGCTCGGTCGGCCGCCCTCACCTCGAGCAGCCGCCACGCGGGACGAATCGGGTTCGCGCGGTCGGCAGCATCGCACCATTGCACTGCCTTGCATGCGAGCATACCCCTGGGCGCGGGGCTCGCGGACGTTCCGGCCACCGGGGCCGGCGCCGCGTCAGCGGGCGTAGCCGCGGACCAGCGCCCACACCGCGGTGCCGATCAGCGCGGCCGCACCGACGACGGCGGCCGCGGCGAGGCCCGGTTCGCGGCGGCGGAACTCGCGCGCCTGGGCGACCTTCTCGTCGACGACGTGGCTCACACGGCGCGGCACATTGGCCTTCACCTCGATCGCGGCCAGGGCCGCCTTCAGCTCGGCGCGCGCCTTCTCGACGGGATCGGTGATCCCGAGTGGGACCCCCGTGCGGGGCACCGGGATCGGGGCCCGGGAGTTCCTCAGGTCAGAGTCCATCGCGGATCGCCTCCACATCTTTCGCCAGCGCCTCGGCGGGGTTCTCCGCCTTCGCCATACGGCGGAAGCGGAGGATGCCGAAGAGCGCGAGCACACCGGTAAGCAGCAGCATCGCCAGGAAGAGCGCCAGCGCCGAGAGCCACACGGGCCACCACGACGACAGGCCGGCGATGATGAACGCGCCGAGCGCCGGGATCGACCAGAAGAGCACGACGAGGGCGGCGACGAGCCACCCGGCGCCGATGCCGGCGTCCTTGGCCGTGCGCTTGACCCAGCCCTTGGCCGCGTCGATCTCGGCGACGACGAGGTTGCGTACCAGTTCGGGGATCTCGCCGACGAGGGTGAAGATCGAGTCGTCGGCGCGATCACGGAAACCGCGCGGGGTCGTCATGTCAGGAACCACTGCCTTCGGTCGAGAGGTCGTCGGCGGCCTTCTTCGCGGCGTTCGCCGACACCTTCGCGGTCTTCTGGATCTCGTCGGCCGATTCGGCTCCGGCAGCCTTGACGCGCTCTACCCGCTCCTCCGCCGTGCCCTTCGACGCCGCGGCCTTGGTGACCTTCACGGCAGAGTTCCACAGGGTGCTGGGGAGAGCCATCGCCGCGGATGCGGCGAACTCCTTGACCTTCACGACCTGGCGTTGCACCGGTTCGGCGCTCCAGACCTTGTCGGCCTGGGTCTTGATCTGCTCGTAACGCTCGCGACCGGCGCGCGTGCCGAGGACGTACCCGACGGCCAGTCCGAGGACCACTCCTGCTTTGCCCCTCATGGGGTCTCCTCACGATCGGTTCTGCGCTGGAAAGTGAGTCCCAGAGTAGCGGCGTATGCCGATTCCGGCATCCGCCCTTGACATTGCCGTCGATACCCGGTTCACTCACCGCGCTCGGCCGCGAACAGGCGTGCGCGTCGGACCCGTTCGGTCTCGTCGGCGGCGTCGGCGACCACGCGCGCGAGCCCGCTTCCGGACACCCACGCGCCGACCACGCCGAGCCCGTCGACCCCGGCGACACGGGCGCGGATCTGCTCCGCCTCCTCGGGCTGCCCGAGGGCGGATGCGGGCCGTGCGAGCTCGAAGCGGGCGCGGTGGGCGTCCGCGACGGCAGAGAGGTCGACGCCGAGGAACGCCTCCGCTTCGGTGCGCGCGAGCTCGATCGCGTGGGCGTCGCCGAGCGCCGCCGTCGCGGGGGCCTGAAGCGAGGATCCGAAGGCGACGGTGACGAGCTGACGCCCGGCGCCGAGCGCTCCGGCGAGCCACGGCCAGCGCGCGGACTCGACGACCACGCTGTCGGCCGCGCCCGTCCCCGGCACGGCGTGCACGGTCGCGGCCCGCGGCGCGGCATCCGTGTCCGACGTATCGACGACGAGGGTGACCACCTCGCGCGTGACAGACAGGGACGTCCCGAGGTCGCGGCCGAGGAGTCCGCCGAGGAGGCGCCGCGCATCGGTCTCGCCGGTGGCGACGATCACGAGGTCGGCGACGCGCGTGGGGGACGACTCCCCCTCCTCGCCCTCGTCGTCGACGAGCACGTGATCCTCGTCCACGGCGACCTCGTACACGTCGCCGACGCGGACGATGCGCTCCACGCGCGTGCCGGTCTCGATCTGCACGTCGCGCTCGACCAGGCGCGCGACGAGCGCGTCGACGAGCTGCGGCATTCCGCCGTCAAGGCTCTTCAGCGGGGCGCTCCCGCCCTGCTCGGCGCGTTCGGCGCGCAGCTCCGCGATGGCGGCCTGCAGCGATCCGGTGCGCGTGAGGGCGGCGTTGAGCTTCGGCACGACGTGCCCCACGTCGATCTCGTCGGGCGACAGCCCGAACCCGCCGACGCTGAAGGGGGCGACCAGGCGGTCCACGACGTCCTGCCCCATGCGGGCGCGCACGAGCGTCCCGAGATTGCGCTCGCTGCCGATCGTGAGCGGGGGGCGCACGCGGTCGAGATAGGCGCGCCACGTGCCGCTCCACCCGATCACCGCGCGCACGGACTCGTCCCACGCGTTCTCGGGGATGCCGAGGATCGTCGCCTCCGGCGCGGGCACCACCCCGACCTTGGGCACGCGGGCGATCCAGGTCGCGGTCTCCGCCGCCTCGACGACCCGGTCGGTCAGGCCCGCGTCGTCGACGAGCGCGTCCACGGCACCGCCGCGTGACGACCAGCCCCAGGGACCCGCACTCACCGTCGTCCCGGCCAGCTCGACGCGTCGGAGCGTTCCGCCGAGCTCGGGCGCGGCCTCGAGCACCGTGACGGCCATGCCGACCTTCGCGCACTGCCACGCCGCGGCGAGGCCCGCCAGACCTCCGCCCACCACGACCACGCGGGTCTCGCGGGCGCGGGCGGCAAGATCGTCGACGGTCATTCCGGCTGCACTCACGGAATCCATCCTTCCATTCGGACCTCCCGGCCACCTGGACGGCGGATCGGTGCGGTGGGTCCCTGGGTGAGCCGTGGCGGGTGGTCAGTCGCGGGCTTCATGGGCGAGGAGCGACGCGACCTCGGCACGCACGCGGGGCAGCTCGAGATCGATCGTCGCCCACACCGCGTCGTAATCCGTCGCCTCATAGTGATGCGCGAGCCGATCGCGCATGCGCTTGATGCTCGACCACGGCACCTCCGGAGTCGCACGCATCATGTCATCGCTCAGCCGTGCCACGTTCTCGCCGATCTTGATGATGACGGACTCGGCCGCAAGCCCCGGGATGTTGAGATCGTCCGAGACGTACCACTCGTGTCCGCGACCCGCGAGTCGGATGCCGACGTCGCACAACCGCACGATCTCGCGCAGCGAGCGCTCGTCCTTCTCCGTCACGCGGCCACCGCAGACCGAAGGATCGGATGATCGGCGGGGAGAGCACCGTCGGTGACCACATCGACCGGAACGCCGAGAAGGCGCTCAGCAGCAGTCGCGAACTCGGCGATCGCCAACAACCCGACCTCCGGTGACCGGGTGACGAGGAGATCCAGGTCGCTCTCCGCCGTGTCGGCGCCCGCGACGGCGGAACCGAACACGCGGACGTTGCTGAGCCCGTACTCCGCAGCGAGCCGCTTGAGTTCGTCACGGTGCTGTTCGAGCGCCTCGCGAGGGAACGGGCGGAGCGCCGATTGGAGCCTCTCCACCATCGCTGCCGAGGGATTGCGTCGACCCGCCTCGTACGCGGCGATGTTCGGCTGAGCCACTCCGCTGCGCGCAGCGAGTTGCGACTGGCTCAACCCTGCTCGCTCACGTCGCTCTCGCAGTTCACGCGGCACCTCACTCATATCATGACGATATCGCCCTGAGGAGTCGAAGGAAAGACGCGAGCTCGAGCCGTGGCGCGGTCGCGACGCGGTGCGCGCGCCGACGTCGAAAGGCCGACACGCCTGAACGTCGCCCTGGCAGACTGAGCGCATGACGCTGCACATCACCGGGAACGCCGCGGCCGACGAGCTGCTCACCGACGATCCGCTCGCGCTCCTCATCGGCATGCTGCTGGACCAGCAGGTCGCGATGGAGGTCGCCTTCGCGGGTCCGCTGAAGATCCGCGAGCGCACGGGGGCGATGGATGCCGCAGCCCTCGCCGGCTACGACCCGGACGCGCTCGTCGAGGCCTTCCGCGAGAGCCCCGCGGTGCATCGCTATCCGGGGTCGATGGCGGGGCGCGTGCAGTCGCTCTGCCAGGCGGTCGCGGAGGACTGGGACGGGGACGCCGCGCAGATCTGGACACGAGACGATCCCGACGGCGCCACGGTGCTGAGGCGCCTGAAAGCCCTCCCCGGCTTCGGCGAGCAGAAGGCGAAGATCTTCCTCGCCCTCCTCGGCAAGCAATACGGCTTCACGGGCGACGGATGGCGAGAGGCCGCGGGCGCGTACGGAGACGAGGGATCCTTCCGGTCGGTCGCCGACATCGTGTCGCCGGAATCGCTCGCGAAGGTGCGCGATTACAAGCGGGAGATGAAGGCCCGCAAGGCCTGACGCGCCTACCACAGACAACCTGTCCACCGAAAGGGGGACAGACGTCTTTTGCGGGCCTGGGTTAGCCTGTCGAAGTTCTTCATCGAGGACCTGATCGGTGCGCGTGCGCGCGGCCGAACGACGAGAGGAAGTGGACGCATGAAGTTCGCCATGGGTGCTGACACGCTGAGCGTGCTGACCAAGACCACCTCGGGCTCCAGCGACGAGCTCGCCGCGCTGGTGCGCCAGCTGCTCGAGGCGGCCGAGCCGCTCGAGGGCCGCTTCCAGGGCGCCGGCCGCTCCGCCTTCGACCGCTTCAAGGCGCGCACCGACGCGATCTCCGGTGAGCTGAAGGCATCGCTGGACGCCGTTCTCGTCGGTATCGGCGGGATGAACCGCTCCTTCCTCGAGGGCGAGTCCGCCATGGTCGACTCCACCCAGTCGCTCGAGTCGGGGTCGCAGTTCGACGCCGCCCGTTTCGGATCGCGCTGAGCGCAGAGAGGACGATCACCATGGCCAATCAAGGCGACCGTCGCGACTACGACATCGCGGCATCCCAGAACGCACAGGACAACTTCAACCGCGTCGCATCCCAGCTCGAAGCCGTCATCGACCAGCACGACCGCGATGTGCAGGCGGCGATGGCCGACTACACCGCGGAAGGCGTGTCGGAGGACTACCGCGCCAAGGAGCTGCGGTGGAAGAACGCCGCCGCCGAGGTCCGCGGCATCATCCAGACCCTGCGCTCGTCCCTCGAGCGCAACGACGAGTCGGCGCAGGATGCCCTCCGCAAGGCCCGCGCCGCTGTGGAGTCGATCGGCTGAGCCGGTCTGAATCGAGCCCATGACGAACTGGAGCATCCAGCCGTCGGGGGTCGCTGAAGTTCTCCAGTCCGTCAACCCGCACGCCGAGGCGCTCGGGACGGCGCTGGCTGAGCTCGCGCCGGCCCTCGAGATCGCCGTGACGGCGACGCAGTCGCCTGCCATCTCCGAGGCGGTGCAGTCCTACTTCCAGCAGGAGGAGGCACCGCGCATCCAGGCGATGAACGAGCGCATCGGTGCGGCGGCGAACGGCGTGGTCACCGCCACGCAGGCGTATGTCGCCGGAGATCTGGAGATGGCCGCCAACGCGCAGTCGGCCAGTGTCGCCGCGATCTTCCCGCCCTCGCTCCCGCGGGGGGTGATGTGATGGCGACCGCGATCAACCCCGAAGCCATCCCCGGCGCCGACCTCGATCCCGACACGATCGAGGCGCAGGCCGGCGTCGTCACCTCCGTCGCCTCGCGCGTGCGCGAGAACGGCTCGGACGTCCACCTGAAGTGGCAGGGCATGGCGGGGGTGTATTCCGCTCCCGAGTCGGGGCGTCTCCTCGGCCTCATGCAGCCGGTGTCGTCACAGGCGACGGCGGTCGGAGACAACCTCGACGTCGTCGCCGGGGCTCTGAAGCGCTTCGCCGCCGACATCCGTCCGATCAAAGCGGAGCTGGACTCCCTCCGCGCCCAGGCGGTCGCGTTCAACGCGGAGATCGCCGGCGGCGTGAGCGTGCGCGAGGTCAACCCCGCGTGGATCAACTCCCAGTCGAGCTACGGGGGCGCGGCCTCCTACTCGTACTCGTCGTCGTCGCTCGGCGGCGGGTCGACCTCGACCGCCGACATCCCGCAGTACCGCACGGTCAGCAAGGAGTGGCACGAGGTCCAGTCGTACGTCGACCGCAACAACGACCTCATCGGTCAGGTCAACGCGCAGCAGACGGCCCTGTGGGAGGCCGAGCGCGCGTGCGCCAACACGATCCGCGCGCTCTACGGCGCCGCGGGCCTGCGCGCGTACCAGTCGGAGGACGACGCGCTCGGCTACGGACTGTCGGAGATCCCCGAGGGCACCGAAATGCCGTGGGGCGCCGAGGTGGAGCGCACCGAGGGCTGCGGCGAGGCCACCGCGAAGTTCGTGTTCAAGGACTTCCTGTGGGAGGGCATCGCCGTCGGCGGCGTATGGGGGACGATCGAGGGCCTCGGCACTCTCGTCCTCGGCTACAACCCCGAGACGGGCGACTGGTTCTCCGGTGACGCCTACGGCGCCGCGTGGGGCAACCTCGGCATGCTCGGCGCCGCCGGGCTCATGAACAGCGGGCTGCTCGCCCCGATCTTCCAGGCCGATTCCCTCGCCCAGTCGATGGGCGGCGACGGATTCCTGCCGCAGGAGGTGCGCGACTTCAAGGCGGATGCCGACGAGGTCGCCGTCAACACCGGCAAGGCGCTCATCGCGTGGGACAAGTGGGCCGATGACCCGGGTACCGCGCTCGGCGAGAGCGTGTTCAACGTCGGCACGATCCTGATCCCCGGCGGCGCCGCCGTCGCCGGCGTCAAGACGGCCGGGACCGCGGCATCCGTGCTGTCGAGGATGGCGCGCGCGGTCGACGTCATCGATCCCGGTGCGTGGGCCGTGAACGGCGCGACGCGCCTCGGCTCGCTCGGGCTCGGCAGCCTCGACAACCTCATCGGCAAGGTCGACGGCTTCGAGTCGCCGAACATCGAGGTGTACACCGCCACTGACGCCGCGTCCGGCATGCAGCTGCTCGACGACTTCGGGGTCGACCCGAACACCGTCACTGCGCGCGTGGACGGCGCCGGCAACAACGTCCTCGAGTTCCCCGGCGGGAAGATCGAGATGCCCGCGGGCACCTTCGACAACGCCGCGGGCGGCGCAGTGCGCGCCGCCGACGGCGGGGCGGAGACCTCGGTCGCAGCTCCCGTCCGCGAACCCGAGCTCGTCACGTCGGGCGGCGCGCGCGGAGAGACGACCCCTGGCGCGGTGAACTCCATCGTCGACGACGCCCCCGTCCGCACCGAGACCGGCGGCACCGGTGGCGAGTCCACGGTCGTCCGCGAGCCCGACACCGCCACGGGCGGCGGGAGCGGCAGCAACGGTGAGGGCACGGGTGGCTCCGGCGGGCCAAGCGGCGGATCGCGTGACGTGGCCGATGGCTCCGGTGGGGCAGGTGACGGCAACGGCAGTGGCGGCGGGCAGTCGTACGTCGGCTCCGACGGCAAGGTCTATACACCGTGGACGTCTCACGACCAGGTAGTCCAGTTCCGCGACTCCGAGCCGGTCATCACTCAGGTGGCAGCCGATCGCGGCCTCACTGTCGCCGATGTCCACCAACTTCTGCATGAGCGGCCGGTGACGACACTCAGCCCGGATGAGGCGCGTCTCGTCCTTGAGATCCGCGAGTCGATCCCCTCGCCGGTCAACGGCGAGATCATGCAGAAGGTGATCAGCCACACCGAGCATCTGGATCTACTACGCGACAAGTACGGCGACGGCGGCTCGGTCGGCGGGTTCGTCGCGCGTGCCGCGGACGCGCAGAAGTTGGTGACCTCCGACGCGATCGCTCACGGCTTCGGTCTGGATTACGGCCCGGGTCGGACATTCGATGGCCAGTGGCTGGCACCCGATGGCTCGATCGGTGACGTATACGCCGTGCGGTTCGCGAAAACCGACGCGCACGACCTGCAGACACCTCTCCGCGACACGGCCGATCAAGCGGACGTCACGGTCGACGCTTCCGGCAACCCCTACTACCACCCGGCGAGCGTCGCGCCGCTCGGACCGGACAACCCCTACACGGGCAACGGCTTCGTCGGCGACGGCGCCAAGGAGCTCGTGCCCGAGTACCACCTGCCCTCCCGCGTTGCGTACGAGTCGGGAACAGAGGTCTGGAGGATCACTCCGAACGGCGACGAGATTCTTGTTGCCGCCAAAGTCGGCGACAAGTGGGTCCGATTTTGATCGCTGAGACACCATCGACATCGACACTGCTGTGGCCGAGCGGCTGGTACGTACGCACCGACACCGGCTGGTACCAGACGTCACGGTTCGCGAAGTCGGGCGCGTCGTACCCGGATATGCCGCTCTACATGGGGCCGGGAGACACGCAACACGACGTGCCGATCTCTGATGTGCGGGAGATCGTCCGGGTGCGTGCGACCGCGGAGTACCACGGCGTCAGATTCACCCTGGGGACCGTGTGGCACACCGGAAACGAAGACCATTTCGTGCGCCATCCCGTCCCGTTTGCATCGCCCGGGCTCACCGCCCTGCTCTACGCGGATGGACCTGAGGCCGGGTCGATCGCAGCGCACGTTCCGGGCGCGCGATTCGACGCCCACCGAGACACCGTGGTGACCGTCGAGCCCGCGGTGAGCGACATCCGCAATTACGAGAAGACGATCGAACCAATCGTTGGAGTGACACAGGCATGACGGAACTCCTGCAGAAGGCAGTCCTCCCGGGCCGTGAGTCGGCGTGGGTCGGCGGAGACGACCTGCTGTGCGGCTTCGTGGTCCGTGCGGCGGATGCGGCGTGGGCCAAGACTCCTCGTCAGCTGTTCGATGTGCACGGACTGGGGTTCCCCGGGTCGCCGTTCACCGCCGAGTCGAAGGCAGTGGATGTCCTGAGGTTTCCCGCGTCGCCGTATGCGCGACTGATCAATGCCACCGGCGCACCCGTCGGAGCGGATGTCGAGCCGATGGGCGAAGGCTTCATCGAGCACGCGCCGTTCACCGGCAACGGATTCGCCGCAGGGTCCGAGAACCACATCGTGCCGGTGTGGTGGCTGGAGCCGATGCGTGTGCCTGCAGGCTCTGAGCTGTGGCGAATTCACTCCGACGGTCGGGAGGAGTTCATCAGCGTCTACGCGAACGTCGCATCGGGCTGGCAGCCCGCCCCCACACCCCGCATCGGCGCTTCCGACGTGTTCGGCGTCTTCGCGGAGTGGCGCGGCGTGCAGGTGCTCGCCGACCCGCTCCCTGACGGGGGCGTGGTGATCGCATCCTTCACGGAACAGCCGGGTCTGAAGCTCACCGAGCGAGGCCTGTGGGCCGGGCGGGTCGATGCCTCCGAGGTGACGACGCCGTTCGCGCTGAAGCTCACCGGCCTCTGGCGCCAGTTGCCGTTCCAGATCGTGCGCCGGTGGCAGCAGGACGGCGCCCTCCACGCTCGCGGCGTGTACATGGGACGCGACTCTCGCGCCGCGGAGGCCGCGGGTCTGGAGAAGACCGACGCCGCCGTCTATGAAGCAACCCTCCCCCTGGCGGAGCTCACCGACATCCAGGGAGTACAACTCGTGCCGAGCGGCGAGTGAGCGGCGTGGATAGGCCTGCGGGATGGGATGACGCGATGCGTGTCATGAGCATCGTCAAGACGACGTTGCCTGGTCGCGTCAGCGATGTGTATGTCGATCTCGATCAGAACATCCGTGGGGTGACGGGTGTGCTCTACGACGCGTTCGTCTTCAGAATCGGACTGGAACAGCCTCGGGGGAACCTCGCCGCGGGCATCCAACTAGCCGGCGGCAGGGTTGTCACGGCGCCCTTCGGTCACCGCTTCACCCTCAACAGCGACGACACGTCCATACGGGGAGTGCTGAGGCAGATGGACGAGTGGGCGCGCCTGCAGCTCCCGGACAAGTATCTCGAGCGGTTCTACCCGCCGACCGCACAGCCGGCGAAGAAGGCCGAGCAGGCCCCGGAACCGGAGACCGTCGAGTACGACTACTTCGCCCAGATCACCTACCGCAACGGTGTCCGCGTCCCGGTGCGGGTCTTCCGCACCGCGGGCGGTCAGGACGAGACATACGGTGCGAAGGGGCAAGACTGGATGCCCGATACCGCCGGCCTGCTTCGGGAAGACCGCCTCGGTGTGCGCGACCACGAGATCTGGCCCGTCACCCGCTCGCAGGCTGTCCAGGCCATCCTGATGATCGAGTCCGGGAACTACCGCCCCCTGGACATCCCGGGGATCCGCGACTGACACCGACGCGGGAGGACGTGCTGAAGATCTCGGTTCACGATCGTTTCCGGCGTCTTCCGGAGAAGAGTGGCGCCGACGCCCTGGCCGATCCCCTCACCGTGGACACCCCAATTCCGCCGACGAACGTGCATGGTCTCGTCGCATGATCCGGGTGTCGCCGTGGTCGGATGACCTGATGTGGCCGGCCGGGTGTTTCGTGCGGACAGCTGCAGGATGGCGCAAGTCGTCTCGGGATGCCCAGTCCGGCGATGAGTACGAGGACATGCCGGTGTTCGTGGGCCCCGGTCTGGAGCGGGTGCGCGTGCCCATGTCCGATGTCCTGGAGGTCGTCCGCATCCGCGCGTACGCCGAGTATGCCGGCATCCGTTTCCGAATGGGGGCCATGTGGCGAGAGGGCGAAGAGTACGTTCGCGAGCCGATCCCCTTCACATCCGAGGACGTGACGGTTCTGCTGTGGAGCGACGGCCCCGACAGCAGCGACATCGCTGAGCGAGTGCCCGGTGCGATGTTCGACGTGCATCGGGACACGAGAGTGTCCGTTCACGCGAGGGTCTGCGACGTGACCGACTACGAGAAGAACGTCGAAGCGCTCACGATCGGAACGAAGGAATGACGGAGGATCTTCCCCGCACCGCTTCGACACCCGTTCCCACGGGCTGGCAGGACGGGATGGTGAGGAACGCAGGTCCCTACGCGCGTATCGACGGCGCCTGGCGGGCCGCACGGGGCGTGCCCGAGCCTGGTTCCGACGCGATTCACCTGCACTCGGCAGAACCTCGCGCCGATACGGTGCCGATCGACCGCGTCCAAGACGTCGTGATCGTGCGTCCACTCTGCTCATACCGCGGCGAGCGCTTCGAGCTCAGCCGAGTCTTGGACGGTGCCGGCGACATCGTCTGGCACCCCGTGTCCGCGGGTTCCTCGGATCATGTCGCCACGCTGCTCATCTACTTCCGAGACCCCGCGCACCGCCGGGTCGCCCGCTGGGTGGGTTTCACCTCGAACCCCCTCATGGAGTTCGTCGGAGGCCGTGTTCCCCTTGCCGACATCTCGGACTATCGCGAAGACATCAGCCGTCCGCCGCAGAGCCTGCAGGCCTCCCCTGCACCGGAGTCCGACCGTGTCCGGTGATGCCGAGCTGTGGGACGGCCTGACCGAACACATCCATTCGACGATGGGTCAGGTGGGCATTCCTAAGATGCTCGGCGCATCCAGCGAGGACGAGGCGCGAGAAAAGTGGCTCCAGCGGGTCACGCCGTTCCTGGCCGACCTGCGCGAGGTCGTCGACGTCGAGGCGGCCGGGCCCGCGAGATTCCGGGTCGATGACGCGTTGATCCTGCAGCTGGGCATGCACGATTTCACTCTGGGAGTGGACGAGAAGCCGCTGATCGAGACAAGCTACTTCGTCGACCCCGCGGGGGCGGTGCTGGCCCTCGTCGGGTGGGAGAGATGGGGAGATGAGTGGCTCGACCTCCTGAGAAGCCAGGGAACACCCCGTCCGATCCGTATCAATGACTCTCCGTTCGGTCCCTGGCAGATCCTTCTGTGGGTTGCCCAGAACTCTCCGCACCCTGGTCGGTGGCTCGTCGGAGAGACGCCTGTCCACGCGGAGATCGGAGGGCTCGGCGAAGACCTCGGATATTCCGTCGTCTCCGACATCTTCCGTGAGCGGGTCGCGCGTGGCGAGGGGAATCCATGACGGGTTCGATCCTGCAGAAGCTACCCGCAGCCTTCGTCGAGTGGGTGGAGCGCACGGGCTACACGCCGGAGGGCAAGGGCGAGGCTCTCGTCATCGCGAACAAGGGCGGCGAACTGAGGTAGGGCATCCGCGTGCCAGACGGTCGCATCGTGCTCAGCCGAGCAGAGCGCGCGGAGGAGCCCGCGGTCATCCTCTCGGCCTCCACCCGCGACCCGGTTGTCGCCCACCTCGTCACCGTGACGGGTGACGATCGCCGCGCGGCACAGGGCCTCACCCCGATCCGGCTCCCTTCCCGCTGGGACGAGCCGGCACCGGGGTTCACGGCCTCACGAAACCCATCGGGATGGGCTGAACTTCGGAGGACCGGTTCCGATGAAGTGATCGTCGCGATGGCCGGTCACGACATGGTGCAGCCCGTCGTCTCGCTTTCGTACGTCCCGAACATCGATCTCGCGCTTGTCCTCACGTCATACGAAAGCCCCTCGGGTACCCCTCGACTGACGCGCTTCGTCGCGCACGACCGGTGAGGCGAGAATCGAAGCAGGTCCTCATTCGGACGATTCGGGAGGGAGCGGACGTGGCACACCGGAAACGAAGACGAATTCGTGCGCCATCCCGTCCCGTTCGCGTCGCCCGGGCTCACCGTCCTGCTCTACGTGGATGGACCCGAGGCCGGTTCGATCGCGACGCTCGTGCCGGGCGCGCGGTTCAACGCGCACCGTGACACCGTGGTGACGGTCGAGCCCGCAG
The DNA here is from genome assembly GCF_040687055.1 of Microbacterium sp. NPDC077184. Classification (NCBI taxonomy): domain Bacteria; kingdom Bacillati; phylum Actinomycetota; class Actinomycetes; order Micrococcales; family Microbacteriaceae; genus Microbacterium; species Microbacterium sp. NPDC077184. Next base: position 12,844 of record NZ_JBFBMM010000010.1, on the reverse strand, counting down.
TGATCGACATCCGCAACTACGAGAAGACGATCGAACACATCGTGGGAGATTGGGGCCATCGAGATGAGACCGGACGATGATTCCCGTCAGTGAGACGCTGTTGGAGTACCGCGGCAGTCGTTTCTCCTGGTTCTCCGGCGGTGATGACCACGTGTACGTCCGCACCGACGGTCCGCGCGTTCACGACGACTTCCGCGATGCGGTCGAGTTCAGCGACAATGCCAGGGATCCGTGGGTGAACGCCGGAACCGCGCCCGATGCCGCTGTGGCTGCGGGGTTGTCGGGGAATCAGAACGACGGATGGTCGGCCCTGGTCTCGCCGGACGAGGTAGCGGAAATCAGCGTGGAGATCACACGCCATCCGATGACAGGCTCATGATGGCGAGAGGTCGTTCAATCCGAGACGAAGGAGGCCCGGGATGACACCGGTTCCGCGACCTGACGGCCTGTACGGGCGTCTGGATGGGGTCCTGTACGCCGCCAATCGCGACACCCGGGGGGACCTCGTGGTGACGTCCGACGATCCGGCGACCCTCGAGCGCGGGTTCGAGGACCGCTACGGCGTCGGGAGGTACACCCGGGCGGTCTCTCCGGGCGAACTCGACGAGCTGTTCTCGGTCTCCCACGAGGGGACCTTCCGCGGGGCTGAGGTCTCGGTGGCCGTCAACGCGCGGGGGCGGGTGCTGGTCGGGACCTCCCGCGCCGACCTCGCCCACACGCTCGATCTCCCCCGGGTCGACAAGGGCTGGTGGGAACGCGAGATCGATCTCGACGACCCGGATCTGGTGATCCGCGAGGTTCTCGAGCAGCATCCGGTCGGCGGGACGGAGAACACCACAGACGCGGATGCCGGCATCGACCCGGACCGCTACTTCGCACAGTTCGGCCCCGACCGCACACCGAACGGTCTGCTGCGCCGCCACGTCACGCCGGCCGGTTTCGAAGACCAGGTCCTCCGGGACGTCGATGTCTGGGCTCCCGATCGCCACGCGAGCGTGCAGACCGCGATCATCAACGCCCTCGAATCACCCCTGGAAGAGATCACCACCGACCAGGCCTGCGAATTCGAACAGATGGTGGCCCAGCGGAGCTACCGGCCGTTCTCGTCCTGATCCACAGTCCCGTCTCGAGCGGACCGCGCTTTCCGAGAGATTTGGACCCTTTGTCCACATATCGGGATGCCGCGCCTGCGCGCACCGACCCCGCCCCCTAGGCTGAAGGCACACTGCCGAAGGGGGACTCGTGCTGCTGCCGTTCCTGATCGTGGGCGGGGTCGGTCTGGCCGTCCTGCTCATCTCGCTGATCGTCGGCGACATCTTCGACCACTTCGAGATCGGCGAGGGGGCGATCTCGGGCACCGCCCTCGGCATCGCCGCCGTCGTCTTCGGCGCCGCGGGGGTCTTCACCTCGCAGTCCGGCCTCGACATCATCTGGGCCTACGTGCTCGGCGCCGTCTTCGCGATCGCCGCCTATGTGCTCGCCCTCGTCGTCGTCAAGCGCCTGACCAAGACCTCCGACGGCGCACCGCTCAGCGCCATCGGACTCACCGGCGTCTCGACGTCGCCGATCTCCGCGTCCGGCGGCGAGGTCAGCCTCGACGGCCCCGGTGAGATCGAGCGACGCCTCGCATACTCCGACGAGCCGATCGCCGAGGGCCTGCGCATCCGCGTCATCGCCCACAGCGGCACGCGCGTCAAAGTCATCCCCGAGTAAGTCCCCTCGGGTACCACCCTGTCGTCCCCACTCCCCACCTCCGAGAGGACCCCATGTTGGACCCGCTCCTGATCCAGGTCATCGCGATCATCGCCCTCGTCATCGCGGCGGTGGCACTGCTGATCTTCATCGCCCGCCGCATCCGTCGCGTGCCCCCGAACGAAGCCCTCGTCATCGTCGGTCGCGGCGCCGGCCGTGCCGCCCCCGGTGAGAGCATCGGCCAGCGGGTCGTGATCGGCGGCCGCACGTTCGTGTGGCCGATCCTCCAGCAGGGTTTCTCGATCTCGCTCGAGCAGCGCCAGATCGGCATCACCGTCGAAGGCGTCGACAAGAACCGCATCAAGATCGCGATCAAGGCGTCCATCAACTTCAAGGTCTCGGGCACCGAGGAGGGCGTGCGCCGCGCCGCGCAGCGCTTCCTCTCGCAGCAGGGGACGCTGACCGACATCATCCGCGAATCCCTCGAGGGCTCGCTCCGGTCCATCGTCGGCGACATGACCATCGAGCAGATCATCTCCGACCGCAAGAGCCTGTCCGACCGTGTCGTCGCCGAGACGAAGGCCGACCTCGTCGAGCAGGGCCTCCAGGTCGACCTCCTCAACATCAGCGACATCTCCACGCCCGGCAGCGACTACCTCGCCAACCTCGGTCGCGCCGAGGCCGCGCGGGCCCGCCAGGTCGCCGAGGTCAGCGAGGCCGAGGCGTCGCGCGCGTCCGAGTTCGCCCGCATCGAGGCGCAGGAGCAGATCGCCGAGCGCCAGAAGGCCCTCTCGCTCCGCCAGGCCTCGATCAAGGCCGAGACCGACCGCGCGAACGCCGAAGCCGACGCCGCGGGCCTGTTCACCAAGGCCGAGCAGGATCGCCTGGTCGCCCAGCAGGAGCGCGAAGCGCTCGTCGAGCAGGCCCTCGTCACGCAGGAGCGCCTCGACATCGAGATCCGCAAGCCCGCCGAGGCCGAGGCCTACGCCGAAGTGCAGCGCGCGACCGCGCAGCGCGACGCGGCCAACGCCGCCACCGAAGCTGACGCGTTCAAGCGCACCAAGATCGCCGAGGCCAACAAGGTCGCCGCCGTTCAGGATGCCGAGGCCGCCGCCACGGCCGTGCGCCTGTCGGGTGAAGCCGACCGCGACCGCCAGGTCGCCCTCGCCGCCGGTATCGCCGCCGAGGGTGAGGCGCGCGCCGCCGCGACCCGCGCGGAGGGTGTCGCCGAGGCCGACGCGACCGACGCCAAGGCCGAGGCGCTCAAGAAGTACGGCGAAGCGGCCCTGGCGCAGGAGATCATCTCGCGCCTGCCGGAGATCGTCCGCGCCGCCGCCGAGCCGATCGCCTCGATCGACACCCTCACCGTCGTCTCCACCGACGGTGCGTCGGAGATGACCAAGACCGTGGGCAAGGTCCTCGGCGAAGGCACCGAGGTCGTCAAGGGCCTCACCGGGCTCGACCTCTCCGCCCTCCTCCAGGGGATCGCCGCGCGCTCCACGGCGGGTGCCGGAGCGGGGTCCGCCCCGAACGGAGGTTCGACCTCGGCATCCTGAGCCGACGACGCGGGCGGTGTCCACGTCCCCCATATGGGGGACAGGGCGCCGCCCGCGGTCTGGGTTAGCCTGGATCGGCCGTGAAAACCGGCCCCCGACCGGCGATTTCCCCCTGATATGACGACACTTCCGAACGCTCCGATCCCCGAGGTCGATCCGCTCGTCGGCACGGCCCCCGCGCGGCCGCTGTCACGGGTCGCCGCGGCGACCATCGACCTCGCCGCGGTGCTCGTCCTCGCCGCCGTCGCGGTGATCGCCCTCGCGGCGGGTCTCGCCCTCCTCGGTGGAATCCTCATCGTGGCGACCGTGCTCGCCGCGGGTGCGATCGTGCGCGGCCTCGCCCGCTCCGGCCGCACTCCGGGGCACGCGGCAATGGGGACGCGCACCGTCCGCCGCTCGACCGGCGCCTCCACCGGCCGGGCGCTCCTCCCCGCTCTCGCGCGACGCGATCTCGGCACGGTCGACCTCCGGCGCGGGCGCGATCCGTTCGCCCCGGCGCTGGCGCCCTTCGCGTTCCCCGACCGCGCCGCCCTCCCGCCGGCACGTCCGGTGCGCGGCCGGGTCCCCGTCATCGAACTCGATTCGGGACAGCGGGTCTCCCTCGCCTCGGCGCTCGTACTCGGCCGCAACCCCTCGGCACCTGTCGACGCGCCCGCCGAGGTCTACCAGTGGCCCGACCTCTCGCGGAGCCTGTCGAAGTCGCACGCGCGCCTGGAGTGGGACGGCCGTCGCGTGTGGGTCACCGACCTCGGCTCGACCAACGGCACGTTCCTGCGCACCGACGCGGGCTCCCAGCCCTTCCTCGCCTTCCAGCGCACCCCCATACCGGCCGATGCGACCCTCGAACTCGGAGATCGCGAGCTCTCCGTCCGGACGGACGGCTGACGTGGGCCCCTCCTTCGCACGCCACCCTCTCGAGGACGGCGCCGGCCCCGGCTGGTCGGCGACCGAGACCCGCGCGCCGGTGATCGCGCTGACCGCGGGGATGAGCGACTACCTCCACCGCGTCACCGGCGACGGCGCGCGCGCGATCGTCATCTCGGGTCCGCACAGCCGGATGACCCCCGTCCTCGCGGACGCCCTCGCGGCGGTCCGCGGGCACTGGGTCATCCGGAGCCCGGAGGATCCCGCCGCGGTCGGCTACGACGCGCGCACCGGCCGCCGCCTCGCGCAGATCACCGACGTCCTGTCGGCGACGGCGCCGCTGTCGGCATCCGATCTCCACCCCGTGTTCCTGCGCGCACCGATCTCGAGCCGGCTGCAGCTGGTGGCGACGATCTCCACGCGCCACCGGGTCTCGCGACCGGTCCGGCTCGGCGGCGTGATCGAGGCGGCCACCGAGACGCTCGTCGACGGCGCGCCCTCGGCATGGGGTCCGACCGAGCCGCTCGTGGCCGCGTGGGACCGCGACGACCTCACCGAACGCACGCGACGACGGATGCCGACCGAGAGCCGCTGGGCAGCGAGGGCGTCGGCCGAACACGCACTGCTGTCGACCCTGCAGGTTGCGCGCACCTCCGAGGGCCTGGAAGAGACCACCCGCGTCTGGGCCGAGCTCGGCGGCCCGGGCGACGCGAGGACCGCGGATGCCGCGCTCTTCGCCCGGCGCCTCCTCGCGCGCGCCGCCGATGTCGGGATGCCGCTCCTGGGCATCGCCTTCGCCACGATCGGCGCGCCCGACCTCACCGTGCGACCGCTGACACCCGCCACCCCCGAGCCTCTCGCGCTCCTCGTCGGCCCGCCCGGCATCCGCGCGCTCGGTGTGGACGCGGCATCCTGGGTCGCGCAGCACGGCGGCACGGTCGTCGGCAGCCCCCGCATCCCGGGCGCCCTCGTCCCCCTCGGCTCGGTCGACGGCGGCGGCTGGACGCGTCTGACGGAGCTGCTCGGCACCCTCGACGGCACGCGCCTGTCCGCGCTCCTCGGGGTGGCACCGGAGGTCGCCGCGGCGCTGCGGACCGCCGACGCGGACGCCGCCGCCTCCTCGGCGGCCGCACCCTCCTCACCCCGGCCCGGAAGCGAGGCCTGATGCCCGACCAACGCGACACGGTCCTCATCGAGCAGGCCAAGATCGAGCGGATGCGGCTCGGCGCCGCCCTGCTCTACGGCCACATCGGCGAGCGCCGCACCGTCAACGACCACCTGAAGCGCCTGATCGGGTCGCTCATCGTCGCGGCCGTCGCCTGCGCGGTCTGCGTCGGGGTGTCCTTCGTCGTGCAGCTCCTCGCCGACCGCGCCGAGGCGAGCACCGCCCCGGCCGCGGCATCCGTCATCGTCGTCCTCGCGGAAGAGACCTCATGAGCATCTACACCCGCCTCACCGTCGCCGGCGCCACCCGTCGCAGCGAGGTCGTCGTCGCCAGCCGCGAGCCCCTCGGGGCGGCCGTGCCGCGCCTGCTCGACCTGCTCGACGAGACCTCGGGGACCGTATCGCGTCCGCTCACGCTCGTCACCCCGGACGGCGAGCAGCTCGACATCGGCCTCTCGCCCGAGCAGCTCGACCTCGTCGACGGCACCCTGGTGCGCCTCGTGCGGCTGGATGCCGCGCCGCCGCCCCCGGTCGTCATCGACGTGACCGACGCCGCCGCCGACGCCCACGACGCCCGCCCCGACCGGTGGGACGATCGCGCGCGCATGATCGCCGGCGGCACCGGGATCGCGCTCGCGCTCGCCGCGGCGGGCCTGCTCGCACCCTTCGCCGAACCGGGCCTCGCCGTGGCGACCCTGCTCGCGGCGATCGTGGTGCTCCTCGGCACCGCGGTCGGCCTCGGGCTCCTCGGCCTCCGCCGCGTGTCGGCGTGCGTCGGCGCCGCCGCCGCGGGTCTCGTCCTGCCCCTCGCCGTCGCGTCGTCGAGCGCCGCGCTGGCCGCCGGAGCTGATCCGGGCGCGGCGCTGCTGCTCGCGGCATCCGTCGCCGTCGCCGCCGGCGGAACCGCCGTGCTGCTCGGACGCGGCGTGGCCCTGCGTGCGCCCGGTGCCGCCGCGGGCGGCGCGTGGGGCGCGGTGCTGGCGAGCATCCTCCTCGGGATGCTGATGGCCGGGGTCGCTCCGGCACCCGCCGCGGCGATCGCCGGGACGCTCGCCGCCTTCGCCACCGGCCCGCTCCCCTGGATCGCGCTGTCGGCCGCGGGCCTCACCGACCTCGATCGCCGCGTCGCGCGCGGCGAGCGCCTGGACCGCCCGCGGGCCTTCGCCTCGATCGACGACGCCTATGCCGCCCTCACCTGGAGCGTCGCCGGGGTCGCCGCGCTCCTCGCGATCACGGGAACAGCCCTCGTGCTCGCCGACGAGCTGTGGAGCGGCCTGCTCGCGCTCGCCTTCGCGCTGATCGCCGCGCTCCGCTCGCGCGCCTTCCCGCTGCGGATGCAGGGCTGGGCCCTGTGGGCCGCCGTCGCGGCGATCGCGCTCACGGCCCTCCTCACGCAGCTGGCGGGCGAGCGGTCGTGGCTCGGCGTCGCCGCCGCCGCGGCCGGCGCCGTCCTCGTCGCCGTCGCGACCCTCATCGCCCCGCGCGAGCACACCCGCGCGCGCCTCCGCGGCTTCGGCAACGCCCTCGAGACCCTCGCGGTCGTCTCGCTCCTCCCGCTCCTCGTCGGCGCGCTCGGGATCTACCCCGAACTCCTCGGCATGTTCGGCGGCGGATCGTGAGCCTCGACGTCCGCGCCCTCCCCGCCGCCCTGTTCGGCAGCGCCGCCGCCGAACGCGCTCGCGTGACCGGCTGGCACCGCGCGATCTCCATCGAGCTTCCCACCACCCGGCGGATCGGGTTCCTCTCGCTCGCCCCCGGAACGGGCACGAGCACCCTCGCCCACCGCGTGACCGGCATCCTGGCCTCCCGGCGCAGCGAACCGGTCCTCGCCGTCGACCTCTCGTCCGGCGCGCGTTCGCTCGGGGCCCGACTCGGGGCCGACCCCACGTCACCCGACGACACCCGCGCGGGGGCGCGCACGAGCGACGACGCCCGGAACGGCCTCCCCTCCGGCGACGGCTGGTTCGCCGTCCGTCCGGCTCCGCACGACGCGACGGATGCCGCAGAACCCGCCGCCGCCGAGAGCTGGCTCTCGGAAGTCGCGCCGATCGCCCGCTTCTTCGAGGTCACCGTCACCGACTTCGGGGTGCGGCATCCGCTCGTCGACCTCGCCACGTGCGCGGCGCTCTGCGACGTGGTCTGCCTCGTCGCGGACGCCGGTCGCACGGCCACCGAGCTCGCCCGCGCCGTGGTGCCCGCCATCGTGTCGCTCCCCGAGCGACCGGCCGTCGTCCTCGCCCTCGTCGACCACGCGCGAGCGGGAGACGCCGTGGCCCGCGCGGTGGACGGCGCCCCCGCCCCGGCCGTCGCGATCCCGTTCGACGGCGGACTCCAGGCGGATGCCGCGCCCCGCACGCGACCGGCCGAACGGGCGCTGCTGCGCCTGACCGCCACCCTCATGGCGGCATCCGCATCGGAGGTCGCCGCATGAGCGTCCACGTCGTCCACCGCCCCGCGCGCATCATTGAGCCCGTCGAGGCTCCCGCCGACATCACGCTCGCACCGCCGCCGCCGATCGGCGAGGGGTCCACGGGATTCCCGATCCAGTCGCTGCTGCCGGTCGTGGGCAGCCTGTCGTCGATCACGATGATCGTGCTGTTGCGCAACAACCCGATCATGGTCGTCGTCGGCGCAGTCATCCTCGTCGTCGCCCTGGTCGGCGGTGTCGGCATGGCCTTCAGCGCGCGCGGCAACGCCGCCCGCCAGCGCCGGGTCCAGCGCGAGCGCTACCTGGACTACCTCGAAGAGCTCCGCGCCGACGTCCGCGAGACCGCCGACGCGCACCGTGAGGCCACGCGGCGCCTGCATCCCGACCCGGCGACGCTCGTGGAGATCGCCGCGAATCCCGCCCGGCGCTGGGAGCGGCGGCCGAGCGACGCGGATTTCCTCCACGTGCGCCTCGGCACCGGCGACCTCCGCGCGGTGGACGTGCTCCTCCCGCCGGAGCAGAACCCGGTGCAGCCGTTCGACCCGGTCATGAAGAGCGCGGCGGAGCGGGTCGTCCGCCTCGCCGGCATCGCGCAGGGCACCCCCGCGGTGCTCGACCTCGAGCGCGGCGGACACGTCTCGCTCATCGGCGAGCGCGCGCAGACCCTGCCGGTGTGCCGGGCCCTCGCCGCGCAGATCGCGGCCCTGCACTCCCCCGATGACGTCCACCTCGCCCTCGTCGTGCCCGAGGAAAGCCTCGGCGACTGGCGCGGCTTCGACCTCCTCCCGCACCTCGCCGGCGCCGAGCCCGCGCCGGGTGCGGTCGCCGCCCGCCGGGTCGCCCCGACCGTCGACGACCTCCTGACCCTCATCGGCGGGGAGCTCCGCGACCGCAGCGCGACGGCCGCCGCCGCGCGGCGTGCGGGGCGGCGCACCAAGCCCGGTCGCCTCATCGTCTTCATCGACGAGGGCACCGAGGCCGCCCGTGCGCTCCCGCCGCTGGACGCCGTCCTCGACCTCTCCGCCCTCGGCATCACGGTCATCCACGTCGTCGACGACCGCCTCAAGGAGCCCTCGACCGTCACCGCACGCGTCACCGTCACCGGCGGTGCGGGCGAGGGCGGGGTCGGCGCGCCGGAAGTCGTCGAAGCGGCGGAGGACGCGCTCGTCGAGGCCGTGATCGAGACACCCGGGAGCGGCGAGCCGGCGGTCACCGGCATCCGTCCCGATCCGGTGGATGCCGCACTGCTCGAGGTCATCGCGCGCCCGCTCGCCGGGCTCCGCCTCACCCGCACGAGCGCCGTCGACGCGCAGGGTGCCCTCGCGCCGGACGTCACCGAACTCCTCGGCATGGACGACGTCGAGAACATCGACCTCCGCGACGCGTGGCGCCCGCGCTCGGCCGCGGACTTCCTCCGCGTCCCGATCGGCGTCGACGACCGCGGCGGCCCCGTGCTGCTCGACCTCAAGGAGTCCGCGCAGCTCGGCATGGGCCCGCACGGCATCTGCATCGGTGCGACCGGGTCGGGCAAGAGCGAGCTCCTGCGGACGCTCGTGCTGGGTCTCGCCCTCACGCACTCCCCCGACGACCTCGCGATGATCCTCGTCGACTACAAGGGCGGTGCGGCCTTCGCGCCGTTCGCGCACCTCCCGCACGTCGCCGGCCTCATCGACAACCTCGCCGACGACCCGCAGCTGACCGAGCGGGCGCGCGAGAGCATCCAGGGCGAGGTCGTGCGGCGCCAGCGTCTGCTGAAGGAGGCCGGGAACGCGGCATCCATCGGCCACTATCGCGAGCTGCGCCGTGAGAGGCAGGACCTACCCGCCCTGCCCCACCTCTTCCTCGTCATCGACGAGTTCGGCGAGCTGCTGACGGCCGAACCCGACTTCGTCGAGCTGCTGCTCACCATCGGCCGCATCGGACGCTCGATCGGCGTGCACCTGCTGCTGTCGAGCCAGCGGATCGAAGGCGGGCGCCTGCGGGGCCTCGACACCTACCTGTCGTACCGCATCGGGCTCCGCACCTTCTCGGAGGCCGAGTCGGCGGTCGTCCTGGACACCCCGGACGCCTTCCACCTGCCGGCGATCCCCGGCTTCGGCTACCTCAAGGTCGACACGTCGGTGTACACCCGCTTCCGCGCGGGGTACGTGTCGGGACCCGTCCCCGAGCGGCGCGAGGACGTCCGGCCCGACGATGCGCCCCCGCCCGTGCGCGAACTCCCCGCCTACGACCTCGTCGCCGACGAGACCGAGGACGACACGGATGCCGCGCCCGGCCCTGCCGCACCGACGACCGGCCGCACCCTCGTCCAGGCCGCGACCTCGCGTCTCTCGCGCGGTGTCGCCCGCACCATGCCGGTCTGGCTGCCGCCGCTTCCGCCGGTGCTGACCCTCGGCGGCGTCCTGCCGAGTGCCGAGCAGCGCGCCGTGGGCGACCTGCGCGCACCGATGGGGCTCCTCGACGACCCGACCCGCCAGCGGCAGGCGCCGTGGATGCTCGACCTCACCCGCTCGGGCGGGCACGTGTCGATCACCGGCGCCCCCCAGTCGGGGCGATCGACGTTCCTGCGCACGCTCGCGGCATCCCTCGCCTTCTCCCACTCGCCGCGCGAGGTCAGCATCTACGGCATGGACCTCACCGGCGGCGGCCTCAGCCGTATCGAGCCGTTCCCGCACGTCGGCGGCGTCGCGACGCGCGGACACCGCGAGCGGCTCACCCGACTGCTCGAGGAGCTCACCGCGATGCTCGCCACGCGCGAGCAGGTGTTCCGCGAGCAGGGCTTGGACTCCCTCGCCGACCTCCGTCGGCAGCACGCCGCGGGGCGGATCCCGCAACTGCCGAGCGCCGACGTGGTCCTCCTCGTCGACGGGCTCGGGGCGTTGCGCACCGACTTCGAAGACCTCGAGCCGGCGCTGTCGGAGCTCCTCGAACGCGGCGGCAGCTTCGGCATCCATGTCGTGGTCACCCTCTCGCGGTGGAACGAGCTGCGGATGAACCTCCAGAGCCTCATCGGCACGCGCCTCGAACTGAAGCTCAACGACCCCGCCGACTCGCAGATCGCGCGGAAGCTCTCGGCGACGCTGCGCGCCGACGAGCCGGGCCGCGTGCTCACCGACGACAAGCTGTTCGCGCAGGTCGCCCTGCCCCTGCTCGAAGAGGTCGACGACGCCGACGTGGGCGAGGCGCTCGAAGCCATCGCGCGCGACGCCGCCGCCCGCTGGGGCGGTCCGGGTGCGGCGCCGATCCGCCTGCTTCCCGACGACCTCGCCCCCGCGGAGCTGCCGGACCCGCTCGACGAGCCGGACGAGATCCCCCTGGGCCTGCGTCAGGACACGATGCAGCCTGTGACGCTCGACCTCGCCACGCGCGACCCGCACCTGCTCGTCCTCGGCGACAGCCGCTGCGGGAAGACGACCGTGCTGCGCGGCATCATCCAGGGAGCCATCGACCGGCACTCCCCGGAGGAGCTGGTCATCGCACTCATGGACGCCCGCGGCGACCTCGTCGGCGACATCCCCGACGCCTACCTCGGCGGTCACGCCACCAGCGGGCGTCAGGCGCGGCAGCTCGCCGAGTCGATCGCGGTCGAGCTCGACAAGCGGGCCGGGAACCGGGATGCCGCGGGCCCGCGCATCCTCGTCGTCGCCGACGACTTCGACATCCTCGCCGCCGGCGGGGCCGAACCGCTGCGGCCGCTGCTGGCCTCGCTCGCGTCGGCCCGCGATCTGCGCCTGAACGTCGTCGTGGCGCGGCCGGTCGCCGGGGCATCCCGCGCGATGTTCGATCTCGCCCTGCAGTCGGTGCGCGACACCGGCGGCACCGCGCTCGTGATGTCGGGCGACCGCTCGGAGGGGCAGCTGCTGCCCAAGCTCTACGCCGAACCGATGATCGCCGGACGCGGTCGCCTCGCCCGCCGCGGCGAGCGCCCCGCGCTCGTGCAGATCGCCCGCTTCGCTCCCGTCGGGGGCGGGGAGGGCGCGGCGGGGGCCGGGGTGGCGGCGCCGGTGGCTTCGGAGCCAGTGGCCGCTGCGGCGGAGCCCGTTGCCGCGGAGTTCGCGCCGGAGCCCGTGGCGCCGGAGCCGGTCGGTGTCACGCCGGTCACGGCGGAGCCGGTGATCACCGATGTGCCGGAGTCCGGGCCGGACGACGACGAGCCGCCCATGCGACGCCGAAGGAGACGCGATGCCCCGTAGCAGCGTGGTGCTGAGCCCGAGCGCGCTCGGCGCCGACGAGATCGGCGCTGCTGCACGGCGGGTGTGGGAGCTGGCGGGGGCGACCGCGCCGCTGAACCTGCGCGAGATCGACGACGGGGCGGCGCTGCAGGTGCGCGGCGGCGAGACGGTGGTGCTCACCGTGCTGCGCCCGCGGCTCCTGCCGACGCTCGACGAGGTCTCGCGGCTCCTCCCCGGGGTGGCCGACCTGCCGTCCGGCACCCGGTTCTGGTCGGATGCCTATACGCCGTGGGAACCCGAGGGCGCGATCGGCGTCGCGACCCTCGACGCCGCGGTATCGGCATCCGGTGCCCGCGTCGTCCACCACGGCCTCCGCTGACCCCGGCGCCGCCTCTCGCCTCGCCCGCCGCCTCCGCCTCCCGTACCGAACTCCTCCATTCCCGGCCGGAACCGGCCGAAACCGCCGGTTCCGGCGCGAATCAGCCCGGATCAGAGGAGTTCGGCATGCCCCGGCGCCACCCGGACCACACCGGGCGCCGCCCCGCGCTCGACGGCGCGCGCGTGCCCCGGCGGAGGGTACGTCTGCCTGTGCGCTCGTACCGAACTCCTCAGATCCGCGGGGAAGACGGCCAAGACTGTCCGATCCAGCCGCCGCGAGTCCGGATCGGAGGAGTTGGGTACGCGAGCCCGGTCGGGTCCCGGCGCCACCCCCGCGATTGCCGACCAGCGCCCACGGGAGCGCCTCTACCCGCGCTCCCCGTACCGAACTCCTCCGATCCGCGCCCGAAACGGCCGAAGCACCCCGATCCGGCCCTCACGCCCACGGATCAGAGGAGTTGCGCACACCCGCGCCGGCCGCGGCTGTCACCACGGCGGGTGACGTCCCGCTGTGTGGTGGATTTTCTCAACACCGTGCGGGTCAGCTGTTGTGATTATGCCGCGGTCAGTTCTGGGATCGCCACCTCCTC
>NZ_JBFBMM010000009.1:0-151668 GCF_040687055.1 Microbacterium sp. NPDC077184 | reverse complement strand
ATCGGTACTCATCTTGACCACGCACGATGGCTCGCCAGCGTCAACGACACCAACGACTCCGCCGAAAACTCCACCACCACCCGGGACGTCACCCTCGCCCGCGTTCGCGAGATCGATCGCTCTCCGCTTGGCGATTCAGTGTGTGTGTCCCGTTCCGCACCATCTAGTCCGGCCGCCGAGGCCCCGGCCGACCCGGGACCCCCCTCCCCCCGGGTCCCTCCCTGCCCGAAGCGGCATAGCGTCGGAGAACGGATGCGCATCGAGCCCGGTTCTTCGGACGATCCACGATTCCCGGCAGGCAGGCAAGCGGTGTCCAATTCGCCGCAATTCCGCGCCCGGACGACCTGAAGCGCCGCCACCAAGCGCGCGCCCAGGCACGCCCTGAACGCTCACCCGAGTGCCAAAAAAGTGACCCTAAGGGCCCTTTGAACGGCCCGCAGCGTGCTTTCCGCCGACGACTAGATGCACCCCCGACCCTTTCTGAAAGGCGCCGCACATGGCTACCGACCCCCTCGCCGACGCCGTCAAGGCCCACGCCTCGCAAGTGATGACGACCGCGGACCTCGCCTGCCTCAGGGCCGCCCGCGTCCAGTGGGAGGAACCCCGCATCGGCGTCAACCGCGAGCCGAACCGTGCAGGCACCTACGGAGACCCCACGTTCGATATCGTCGCGAACGAATCCCGCCTAGCCGTCCGCGCCGCGTACCTCGACACCATCCAGGCCTTCCACACGGCGACCGCCATCCTCGCCAAGTCCGAGCGCAACCTGCGTCGCGTCCTCGCGGCATACGGCGAAGCTGACGATTCGTTCCCCGAGCGCCCCGCCACGCCCGAAGGCTTCGCGGCCGTCGCCGCCTGACCCCCACGACAGGAACCCACCATGTCCAACACCCTCGGCCACGTCGTAGGACGCATCCTCACCCACGACGACGCCCCCGCATCCGGCACGGTGATCTTCACGCCGGTGACCACGACCCGCCTACCCGACGCCACTCCCCCGGCCCAGGCCGTCGCATCGAGCATCACGGCGACGCTCGATGAGTCCGGCGACGTCCGCGCGGCCCTCATCCCCGCGGCCTACGACGTGACGTTCCGCCTGCGCGGCGTGACCCGCCCGCCGTACCGCATCGCCGTCACCGCCGACCACACCGACGACCAGCCGCTGGATCTCACGACGGTCTCGCCGGTTATGCCCTCCCCGGTGATCGAGTACGTCGCGAACGAAGCGACCTACCGCGAGGCCCTGGCCGCGGTGGACACCGCCGCGTCCGCTGCTGACGTCGCGACAGCGCGCGCAGCCACCGCGACCGCTTCGGCGTCTGCCGCTGCCGAGGCCCGCGACGGCGCCCAGAGCGCTCGAACGGACGCCCAGGCCGCCGCGAGCGACGCGGCGACCGCGGCGGCTGCTGCCGCTGCCGACCTCGCGAACCTGCAGACCCAGTGGGGCTGGACGACAGATCCCGAGGACCCCGACGTCATCCTGTTGACGGTCCCCGATACCTGGCTCGACGAAGACGACGCGCTGGTCCTGAACATCCCGATGCCCACGCCTCGATTCGCGTAACCCAACCCGCCCCCCCGGCGTCCGCTTGCTCGCGGTAGATGCCGGGGGCGTTTCGTCGTTCCCGGGGGTGCCCGTCCGTGTCGGCGACACTGCGTAGTCTGCCGTCCGCGCCGCCCGCGTCGAGAGAGACCCCGCATGCCCGCCACCTGGCACCCACAGTTAGCCGCCGAGGAAGGCCCGCCCGGCGTCTGGCGCCTGATCGACGGCATGGGCGTGCCCTACGCCACGATCGAGATTCGGCGCGTTCAGCACGGCGCTGAGGTCCGCTACCGCGTCACCTACGGCGGCGCCGTCCTCGGCTGGGCGACGTCCCTGCGCCTCGCGTGCGAGCGCGCTCACCAGGCCTATCTGCGCGCCCACGGCCCGAGCGGCGGACCGATCGCCGATTGGGGCACGTCGCGACGGTAGACGAGCCCTAGGCCGTCAGTCCGGGACCGGCAGGCCCCACCCGTTCCGCCAGACGCCTTCGTAGTCGCGCCACTTCGTGTTCTGCGGGTTCAGCGCTGACAGTTCCTGAGAGATCGACAGCAGGGCGGCGATCTCGGCGACCTTCAGCCGCTGCTCGATCGTTAGACCCTCGACGTCGTCGATCGTTGCGGACGATTGCCCCTGAGCGGCGCCGATCGCCGACGTCAGCGCGTCCCAGGCAGTTGCGTAGTCGTTACTCATGCGTGGACCCCTTCGTTTCCGCACACGCTACCGCGGGCAGTCACTCGGGCCCGGATCTGGGCAACCGATGTCGGAGGGGCGCCCTACCCTCGCCACCATGACCGAACAGAACGACGGCCAAGACCGTCCCCCGCTCACGCCCATGGAGAAGATCGCCGTTGTCGGCTTCGCCGCCCCCCTATTGCAGCAAGCCGCCGACGCGGCCACGGCGCTATTCAGCCGCAGCGAACAGCGCCCGCCGTCGACCGAGACCCGGGAACGGTAGCGCACGCCCGCGCCGGTATGGTGCTAGCCATGGACGGCTGGACCTTCGCGGCGAACCTCTCGACCCTGCTCGCCCTGGTCGTCGGTTTCGCCGGTGTGTGGCTCGCCTGGCAGACCGCCCGCGACCAGCGGCACAACCGCGACTTCCCGTCCGACAAGGCGGACGCCGACAAGTTCGACCGGTGGGCAGCGACTGTCATCGAAGCATCCCCCGACGGCCACACCGTCTACCGGCGCGCAAGCGCCGACGCCCTGAACCAGGCCGTGGCCCAGTTCGGCCCGCCCAATCGCAGCGACCGCCGCGCCGAGATCAAATCGATGATGTCCCGGCACACTCAGGCGGCGGAAGCTATCCTTCGCGCCGCCCCAGACTCGCCCCTCACGTTCGAGGAATCGCAACAGGTTCATGCCCTCATTGACCGCGCGCGGTGGATCGCCGAGGAATGGGCGTACCCAGAGCGCCGCGCCGCCCTGATGCGTGCCGAGTACGCCACGCTCTACGCCGACAATCTCGCCCGTGGCGGCACCACGGAGTACCCCGTGGACATCCAGGTCCGGCGCTGGATGCTGATCGGTTACCCGAGCGACATCCCACCCCTGCAGGCTCTCCGCGTCGCGAGCAACTGGACAGACCGCCTCTGCTACGACCTCGCTCGCGGCCGACTGCCGCAGCGCTGGCGCGACTGGCGCCACGGTCGCCGCGAACGCGCGATCTCCCTCGCAGCGGTCGCCGCGCAGGAAGCCGCCGCGGCCTCGCTCGCCGCCGACGACATCGGCGACGACGGCCTGCCCCCGGGCCGGGACTGCCCCGTGTGCGGCGAGCCTCTGCAGCCCGGCCACATCGACGACACGACCGCGCTGGTCTGGCTGTGCCCGTCCCACGGCGTCGTCGACATGACGCCGGATCCGATGCACCCTTGAAGGCGCGCGCTCGCTGCGCCCGGTATGGTCCGACACATGCGTAACGTCGCCAGACCTCTTGCTGTGGCCGCCGTCGTTTGCGGGGGTATCGCATTGGCAACTGCCTGTGCGCCGCCGCAACAACCGGTGTCCGCCGAAGTCGACCTGCGCGGCACGCTCAGCGGCGACGACTGGCGCGCCTTCCCGCGCGCGACCGTAACGTCGGACGTCGAGAACAGCCAGTACTACGTCGTCGTCACGGTGGAGTACGCGGGCGATCAACGGGACAACCGCACCCCGATCCTCTCGACGACTGTGACCACGCCCACAAACTCAGTCGAATGCGAGACTTCCCGATCGTTCATCTGGTCGTCGTTCGCGGCGGGCTCGACCATGGACCTGACCCTTTGGTGCGACGGGGTCATCATCCCGAACGAGATCGACGAGATCCGGCCTCTGACACTCGCCGAGTGATGGCGCCGCTAGCCTGGCGCGAGGCCGTCCGGGGGTGCTAGGACCACTCCCGGCCGGTCCTCACGCCGCTACGGCCGTCAGCGCCGCGCTGGGCGCCGTCCGCATCGCGTCGGCTGCCTCGCGGGCGATCGCGTCGGCGACAACGTCGGCGACCGGGAACCCGTCGAGCGTCTGCCCGAGGACCGCCAGGGCATCGATGCCGCCCGCGGTCACCGTGGCGGCCGTGATCAGGTCGGCGCGCTGGTCATCCGCGGTCGCCGCGGACAGCGCGTACAGCGCCCGGTCGATGAAGCATTCGGCGGGCATCGCGGGCGCAGTGGTGTTCGTCATGTCGTGTGACTTCTCTCGATTCGTCGCCGGTCCGTTCCGGCGTCGAGAGGACGCTAGCACCGATCCAGCATGTGGTCTGACCACGCAAACCGACTTGCGCAAGTCCCGGACCGATGGGCGACACGAATCGACCTTCTGTTGGAGGAAGCGCCACCGCGTGGGTGCGGTGCCGCAGGGGACCTCGCTGATCACGACGCCAGTCGCCGCGATGTCGGCCAGCATCCCCGCGTGCCCCGCCGGGTACGCGCGATCCGCACCGCCCGCGAGGAGGGCCATCGTGACGCCTCCCGCGCGGAGGACGGCACGGTGCGCCGCTCCGTCGATGCCGTACGCCCCGCCGGACACCACGGCGATGCCGCGCGCGACCAGGCCCGCTCCCAGCTCGATCGCGACATGTTCTCCGTAGGCCGTCGCGGCCCGGGCACCGACGATCGCGACTTCTGCGCGGTATTGCGACAGATGCAGGATCCGCGAGAATCTCCTCGTCGGAAAAGGTACACCGCCTCTCGTTCGGATCCGCGGGGTGTCGCGGTTCCAAGTTGCCACACTTCCAGGTTTCGCGTTTAATGCATGATTAGCGCGTTATGAGAGTGAGGATGTTGGGTGTCGAGACAGGTACCGCACGGGATGTCGTCGTTGTATCTGGCGAGCGGTGTCACGTTCCTGAACGCACCGGACTCCGTCTTCGACGCGATGATCGAGGGTTGGCGGATGCAGCAGATCGGCGGTCGACGGCTCAAGGAGGAGTCGGTCGCGGCCGGGGTCGGCGTCGTGCGTCGCTTCGAGGCCTACGCGATGAAGAAACCGTGGCAGTGGTCGGCGAGCGATTTCGACGAGTGGATGATGCTGCTCGTCTCACAACGCCAGGTGGCCGCCTCGACGATCCGGTCATACCAGGGCGCGGTGCGTCAGTTCTGCGACTACGTGTGCTCGCCGCACTACGGCTGGGTCGACGAGTGCATGCAACGGTTCGGGACGCATCCGGTGCAGGTCTGCCACGAGTGGAACACGCTCCCTCATCTGCAGGACTACGAAGGTGGGCCAGGGCGGCGTCCGCTGACTCGCGTCGAACTGCAGCGGCTGCTCGATCATGCCGATGACGAGGTCTCTCGGGTGCTGGATGGGCATCGCAAGGGGGCGTTGCCGGCGTTCAGGGACGCGACGCTGCTGAAGGTCGTCTATGCGTGGGGGCTGCGGGCGAGCGAGGCTGTCGGTCTGGATGTGACGGACTTCTACCGCAACGCGAAGGCACCGCAGTTCGGCGAGTTCGGGGTGCTGCAGGTGCGGCACGGCAAGTCGTCTCGCGGCGGGCCGCCGAAAAGGCGGGCCGTGGTGTCTCTGTTCAAGTGGGCGGTCGAGGCGCTGCAAGAGTACGTCGAGCAGGTGCGGCCGTTGATGGTGCGCTCTGACGACACGACGGCGCTCTGGGTGTCTGAACGTGGGACGCGGCTGCGCACTCGGGAGCTCGCATCGCGATTCGCGGCCTATCGGGACGCGTTGGGCTTGGACGAGGTGCTGACACCGCATGCGTTGCGGCACTCCTACGTGACGCATCTGATCGAGTCGGGAGTGGACCCTGGGTTCGTGCAGCGCCAGGTCGGGCATCTGCACCAGTCCACGACCGCGATCTACACCGGCGTGAGTACCGACTACATGAACACGATGATGAGTCAGGCGCTTGAGCGGACACGACTCCGTCCAAGCAACGAGGAAGGAGCAGGACCATGAAGTTGATCGGCTATGAGTGGCGGCTTCGCGAGGTGATGGCGGCGGCGGGGATGTTCTCCACGACCAAGCTGGTTCCGCTGCTCGAGGAGCGGGGCGTGCATCTGTCGACGAGCCAGGTCTACCGGCTGGCCGCGGAGAAGCCAGAGCGGATGAACATGCAGGCGCTGATCGCACTGTTGGACATCTTCGACTGCACCTTCGAGGAACTCGCACCTCGGGTGCTGCTCGGCGCTGAAGCCGCCGCCACCGGGACGACGGATGCCGCACCAGAGCGGGGCGACTCGGCAACGAACCGGCTCCGCGAGTCGGGGCTGCGTCCGCGCCGAGCGCAGATCCTGCCGCCGGATGCGTGACCCGGTCTTCGAGGAGCTGACGGCGGCGATCGCTGCCGTCGAGGAAGTCCTCAAGCACGCCGAAATCGGGGAGATCGTGGCGGCCCATTTCCGTCAGCTCCCGGTCGCGAGACGCACCCGCGATCTGGTGCTCGCGACGCCAGGGGTGCTGACGTCGATGGACCCGCACATGCCGCCGGCGTTGGCGGCGCTCCTGCTGCGTCTGAAGCAGGCCGGTGCGGAGACGGTGCGCCCGCCGGCCTGCGCGAGATGCGGTCAGCAGAAGGCGCTCCCGAGCCGTTCCCCGCAGGGGCGCCTCTGCGGTCCCTGCGGCCGCCGGCTCTCCGAGCGTTTCGGCCTCTGTGATCACTGCCGTAACGAGCGATGGTTGCTGCTGGGGCCCGCCGAGTCCGCGTACTGCCGGGCGTGCTGGGCGCGAATGCATCGTGATGCGCGGGCCCGGGTCGTCGAGGAGGTCCGTCGTCATCGCCGCGTCGCCGCCGAAGTGATCCGCACCGCGCTGGACCGCATGCCATCAGCACGAGATCGCAGCACTCGGCTCATGCTCGAACTGTCCGCGCATGGGCGGGAGTGGTTCGCAGATCCCGCGGCCGGATCGGCGCTGTTCGGGATGTTCTACGATCTGCTGCGCGAGGGCGGAGCACGACTCCCCGAACGGCGCTGCGGCGGCTGCGGCACGACCCGCACCTTGACCGAACGCGTCGACGGGCGGGTGAGTTGCCGTCGCTGTTACCGCGTCGCCCACACCCGGGCCTGCGATGGCTGCGGCGACGTCACGAACATCGAGCGGGTGCTCTCCGAGGGTCGCGGGCTCTGCCAGCGCTGCACGAACAAGCTTCCCGATGAGAACGCCGCCTGCGTGATCTGCGGGAACCATCGCCTCATCGCGTTCCGCGGCCCGGACGGTCCGGTCTGCTCGACCTGCCGGTCGTCGTCCCGCACCGACACCTGCACCGTCTGCGGAGCCATCGCCGCCTGCCTCTTCCACGGGACGGAGAAAGCGATCTGCAAGGCCTGCAGCGACGCGGCCAGCGTCGACACCTGCACCGTCTGCGGGAACCGGCGGCAATGCCGATGGGCGGGCACCGCTCGCGCGGTCTGCGAGCTCTGCGCGAACCCGCGCACACCCTGCGTAAGCTGCGGAGAGGTCAGACTCCGTCACAAGCGCGCCGAGGATGGATCCGGATATCTCTGCTGGGCCTGCACCCCGCAGATCATCGAAACCTGCACCAGCTGCGGCGACGACCGCATCGTCAACGGACGCATCAACGGCAGACCGTTCTGCCCGCTCTGCTACCCGAGACAACCCGAATCGTTCCGCCCCTGCACCGTCTGCGGGACCGTCACCCGGCTCATCGCGAAGAAATGCCCACGCTGCCGGGCCGATCAGATGATCCGGGAGATGGTCCCCGACCAGCTCGCCGCCACCGACTCCCGCATCGCCGCGATGAGAGCCCGCTGGTTCCACGGCTCACCCTCGAAGGTCATCTACGCCTTCGAACGCGGAACAGTCGCCTGCACACTCATCAGCAAGCTGCTCATCGACGCCGAGTTGCGCACCCACGAGTATCTCGACCAGGCCGGCTCCGAAAATCAGACCAGGGCGGTGAGAGCGGTGCTCGTCGACCACGGCCTCCTCCCGCCACGGGACGAGCTCCTGGCCCGCTTCGAGAGCTGGCTCCCTCACGCCCTCGCGGAGATCCCCGACCCGAGTGAACGTCGGCAGATCACCCGATACGCACGATGGCGACACCTCCGCCAACTCCGCAAGAACACCACGCCGACCCGCTCCGGACAGCTGTCCTGGCGGCGGATCGAGATCATGAGCATCATCGACCTCCTCGCCTGGATCCACACCCGCGGAGGCACGCTCGCCTCGCTCACCCAGACCGACCTCGACAGCTGGCTCGCGACGGGCTCGCGACCGCACCTGCATCACTTCGTGAGATGGACATCCCAGCATCACCTCACCGCACCGCTGACGGCACCGATCCCGAAGAGCGGCGGGTTAAGTCCGCGATCCATCACCGACGAGGAACGCTGGAGCCTCCTCGCCGACATCACCGCCGACCCCGCCATTCCCCCGCACACGAAGTTCGCCGCAGGCCTCATGCTGATGTTCGGAATCCGGGCCGCGCGAATGGTCCAGCTCCGCGCGACAGATCTCACCGTCACCGACGAGAGCGTCCTCGTCCACCTCGGCGATGCACCGCTCGCGCTGCCCGCCGAACTCGCCCCCTTCGCCGAAGACGCCGCCCGCAACCGGACCGCACCGCGGATGTTCGTCGAGAGCATCGAACAGGAATGGCTCTTCCCCGGAGCCCGCGCCAGCCAGCACATGTCCCCAGACGCCCTGAACAGGCGACTCCGCGCCGCCGGCATCCCACCACGGCTCGCCCGCACCAGCGCGCTCATCGCCCTCACCCAGCAGCTTCCGCCCGTCGTCCTCAGCCGCCTCACCGGGCTGGAAATCTCCTCTGCGATCGCCTGGTCCAACGCGATCGCCGCGAACAACACCGCCTACGCCGCCGACATCATCGACCGCATCGGCATTCCCCTCCCCGTCCCAACCTCGTCCTCATCTATGAAATAATCTGCGTATGCATGCAGATTCAAAGTGTTCCTTGTCGACGGAGAGCGAGTATGTCGAGCTCGCGGTCGAGGTGTTCTCGATGCTCGCTGACGCGACCAGGGTCCGGATCATCCTCGCGTTGCGGGATCAGGAGCTGTCGGTGAACCACCTGGCGGACATCGTCGACAAGTCGGCTCCGGCGGTGTCGCAGCATCTGGCGAAGCTGCGGATGGCGCGGATCGTGCTGACCCGGCAGGAGGGCACGAAGGTGTTCTACCGGCTTGCGAACGAGCACGCCCGGCAGCTGGTCGCGGACGCGATCTTCCAGGCCCAGCACACCCTCAGCAACGACCCTGCACACCACCGCGGCGAACATCCAGCACCGGAGGCGGTGCGCTGATGCTGCAGGTTCTGCGCAACGCCACCTATACGAAGCTGTTCTCCGCGCAGGTGATCGCGCTGCTCGGCACGGGCCTGCTCACCGTCGCCTTGGGCCTGCTCGCGTTCGACGTCGCCGGCGACGCCGCCGGGTCGGTGCTGGGCACGGCTTTGACGATCAAGATGGTCGCCTACGTCGGCGTCGCCCCGCTGATCGCCGCGGTCGTCGACCGGCTGCCGAAGAAGGCCGTCCTGGTAACCGCGGATCTGATCCGCCTGGCGATCGCGCTGATGCTGCCATTCGTGACCGACGCTTGGCAGATCTATGTCCTCGTGTTCGTGCTGCAGTCCGCCTCCGCGACCTTCACCCCCGCGTTCCAGTCCCTCATCCCCTCCGTCCTTCCGGAGCCCGATGAATACACTCGGGCGCTGTCACTATCGCGGCTCGCCTACGACCTCGAGGCGCTCCTCAGTCCCACGATCGCTGCGGCCCTGCTGACGGCGATCAGCTACAACAACCTGTTCGTCGGCACCGCGATCGGCTTCGCCTGCTCCGCCCTACTCGTGCTGTTCACCGCACTCCCCGCGCATCCCAACGACGGACCGGCGCTGCCGTTCTGGCAACGCCTGCCGCTGGGCGCGAAGGTGTTCGCCCGCACCCCCACGCTGCGGTTCCTGATGCTCACCAACATCGTCGTCGCCGCGGGCACCGCGATCGTCCTGGTCAACTCCGTCGTCTATGCCCGCGGGGTGTTCAGCCTCGGGGAGGAAGCCCTTGCGCTGGCGTTGGCCTGCTACGGCATCGGCTCCCTGATCGTCGCGCTGAACGTCCCCTGGTTGGTCGGCAAGCTCGGCGTGATCCGCACCATGATCACCGGCGCGACCGTCATCGTCGTCGGCCTCATCGCCGCCGTGATCATCACGGCGGTCGCGACCTCGAGCGGGGCCGGATGGTTCGTGCTGCTGGGAACCTGGGTGCTCCTCGGGATGGGCACCTCGCTGGTGAACACTCCCTCGTCGCGGCTGCTCGCGGACGCGTCGACGCCGGCGAACCGGAACCTCGTCTACACCGCCCAGTTCGCCCTCTCCCACGCCTGCTTCCTGATCACCTACCCCATCGCCGGATGGCTCGGTGCGATCAACCTCACCGGCGCAGCACTAGCGCTGCTGGTGATCGGCGCGGTCGCTGGCATCGTTGCGGTTGCTTTTGCCTGGTCGCAGCTTCTGTCGCGTCCGACGTCCACCGCGGCATCCGCAGTTGAGGCAGACTCGAAAGCATGACCGATCTGGGCCCTTCCGCGATTCCGGAACTCACTGCACGGATCGCGCCGGGATGGAGCACGGAGCTGGAAGTCGGTCCGGGCTGGTTCGAGCTACTCACGCGTCTGAACCGGGACCTGGCGGCCATTGCGCCCGGATACGTCATCGAACAGTGCAAGAGCAAGTTCGGCGGGCTGCGGTTCTACGCGCGCGCCAGCGATGACGACCTCAATCCGTTCGAATTTGATGAGCGCATCCGGGATGCCGAGGCCGAAAGCGAAGCCATCTGCGAGGAGTGCGGCAGACCGGCCGCGCCGATCACCGTTCGCGGGTGGGTCTGGACCCTCTGCAACCGTCACGCCGCACAGCGGGGGCCGGATTCCGCCGCGTCCTGACCCCGTGGACGGAGCGCTCAGACGTCTGCGAGCCTGTTCGCGGCATACACCTGCTCCGCATAGGCTCCAAGCACGCGATCGCAGTCCTTCAGGCGTTGCGCGGCATCATCGGCGGCGGGCAGGGCGAGAACGTCGCGCTTCTTCAGATCCCGATACCAGCGGCGCAGCCGTTCCGCGCTCTGCTCTTCTTCTTCGAGCTCAGCGAAGGTGAACTTCGACTTCGCCACCTCCCGCGCGATCTCGTCGGTGAATTTCTCGCAGTCCGCGACGAACTCCGCCCATTCGTCCTCGCGGGCGCGACGGAACGCGTCCACGACGAGCGCGCGGGACGCTTCGTCGTGAGGATGGATGTCGAACATCGCGACGGTTCCACCGCCCTCCGTCGCCATTGCCGCGGCTCGCTCCAAGGCGGAGCGGAACACGTCCGCCGCAGGCAGCGCCCACGTTCCCTGAGACACCGGGACGGCCCCGGCTTTGCGCAACTCACGCCACACCGCCACCCGATACCGCGACGGCTCGGCCGGAACCTGAACGACCGCAAGGATCCACTTCTCAGTCACACACACGACCGTAACACCAGACATCCAAGCATGTGACACCTGTTACAGTCGGGTGCGTGACGGATAAGACTCTCTCAGGCAAGGGCTTGGCACCGCTCTATCTCGCGGGCTTCACGACCGCGTTCGGCGCGCACGGCGTCGCGAGCGTGCTCGGCGCAGAAAGCGACGACATCGGGCTCACCCTGTTGGGCCTGGGGGCCGTCCTCGCTCTCTATGACGTCGCAGAAGTCTTCCTCAAACCCATCTTCGGCGCACTCAGCGACCGCATCGGCGCGAAACCCGTGATCGTCGGCGGGCTCCTCGCGTTCGTCGCCGCCTCGCTCATCGCCGTTCTCACCCCCACCCCCTTGATCCTCGCCGTCGCTCGACTCGGGCAGGGAGCCGCGGCGTCCGCGTTCTCCCCGGCGTCCTCAGCCGCGGTCGCACGCCTCGCGGGCAAGGAGCGTCTGGGGAAGTACTTCGGGCGCTACGGGGCGTGGAAGAGCCTCGGCTACGTGATCGGACCGCTGATCGGCGTCGCGCTCGTCCATTGGATGGGGATCGAGGCCCTTTACGCCGCCCTTGCCGCCCTCGCTGCAGGAGCAGCCGCCTGGTGTCTGATCGCGATGCCCGCGCTCCCGATCCTTCCGCGCCGCCGCTACACCGTCGCCGACCTGCTCCGCCAGACCACGGAACGCGGTTTCCTGATCCCCACGCTGCTGCTCGCGACGACCACCGCCGTCCTCGGCGTCGCCGTCGGCTTCCTCCCCCTGCTCGCTACCCGCCTGGACCTGCACCCCTTCACCGGAGCCGCGGCCGTCGCGCTCCTCGCGACCTGCTCCACCCTCCTGCAACCCCTCGCCGGCCGTCTTCGCGACCAGCACCGCATCAGCACGCGAACGGGATGCACCGCAGGACTCGCGGTCGGGATCGCCGGACTCCTCCTCCTCGCGTTCACCCCGCACCCGCTCACGCTCTTCCTCGCCGCCGCATGCTTCGGCATCATGACCGGCACGGTCACCCCGCTGGCATTCGCCCACCTCGCCGACAACACACCCGAGGCCCGCATGGGTCGCACCATGGGCAACGCCGAACTCGGCCGAGAACTCGGCGACGCCGGCGGGCCCCTCCTCGTCGGCGCGATCGCCACAGCCGGAACACTCCCACTCGGCCTCGCGGCCCTTGCCGGCATCACCGCAGCCACGAGCGCGCTTAGCTGGGCCACGCTCGCCCGCACGAACAGCGAGTCGATCAACTCACCGAGCAGTCAATAGCGCCAATTCCAACATCGCGGGTTACCAATACGCGGGACGGTCCGAGCCCAGCCGTGCGGGATCGCCGCGGACCCACAGGGAGAGCGGGCCGTGCACCCCGAGGTCGTCGACCGCTGACGGCCACAGCGGATCGCCCGGGACCAGCAGGTGGATGCCGTTCGCGCGCGCCGTCTGCAGCGCGGCGGCGATCGCGCCGCCGTCGATCCGGGGTCGCCACCGCTCCTGGGCGCGCGCCAACGTCCGCGCGTCGCCGACTCCGGACAGCAGGCTGTCGTGCGTGACCATCCGCAGCGCCTCGACACGGCCCAGCGCACCCACGATCGCCCCCGCGACGCCGTCCCCCGGTTCGGCGATCACACTCCACGCGGCCGCCGCGTAGCGATCGAGGGCGGCCTGGTCGTCGAGATCGTCCGCCCATTCACCCAGGGCGCTCCGCACGACGCCCGGTCGCAGGTCGAGGCCGTTCATGCCGCGGCACCGCGCTTCAAGAACAGTGCACGCCCGATATGGTCCGCGGCCAACCGGTCGTGTCCCTCGAGATCTGCGAGCGACCACGCGACACGCAGCACGCGGTCGTACCCGCGGAGGGTCAGCGATCCTCGATGCAGTGCGGCATCCAGCGGACGGCGCACGGCCGCATCCGGCGCGTACGGCCCGTCCCTCAGCCAGGTGCCGGGTACTCGCGCGTTCAGGGTCCAGGGGGTCCCGATCAGGCGCCGTACCATTCGCGCCCGCGCCTCGGTGACGCGGTCTCTGGCCTCGTGGGTTGTCATCGACGGCGGGAGCGCACCCCGCTGGGCCACCGCGACGCGCTGCACCGTCAGCTCGATGTCGATCCGGTCCAGGAGCGGCCCCGACAGGCGACCCAGATACCGGCGAATGGCCGACGGCGGACACGCGCACGATCCGCCGCGGACGCCGTAGTCGCCGCACGGGCACGGGTTCGTGGCGAGGATCAGCTGAAATCGTGTGGGGAAGTCCGCACGCCATCCCGCCCGATCGATGGAGATCATCCCGCTTTCAAGGGGCTGGCGGAGGGCATCGAGGGTCCCGCCGGGGAACTCGGCGGCCTCGTCGAGGAAGAGCACGCCCTCGGACGCCAGCGCGATCGCACCCGGCCGCATCGTCCGCGAGCCGCCGCCCACCAAGGACGCGACGCTGGCGGAGTGATGCGGCGAGATGAACGGCGGCGTCCGATCGAGCGTCGCCACCCGCGCCCCGCTCAACGACGCGAGACTCGCCACGGCGAGAGCGGCGTCGTCGTCGAGAGGTGGGAGGATGCCGGGCAGTCTCCGCGCCAGCATCGTTTTGCCCGCCCCGGGGGGTCCGGACATGAGAAGGTGGTGGCCGCCCGCCGCGGCGGTGACGAGCGCTTCCACCGCCTGGGGTTGTCCGAGGACGTCCCCGAGTTCTCCGGTGTCGGCGGGAACACGAGGGGTGGTCGTGCCCGGGACGGGCTCCTGGTCGGGCACGACGACCTCCGCGCCGTGCCAGGAAGCGACCTGCGCCAGATTGACGGCCCCGAGGACCTCCGCGCCCGGGACGAGTTCCGCTTCCTCCCGGTTGGCGGCGGGAACCACGATCCGAGTCCGCCCGGCCCGTACCGCGGCGATCACGGCGGGAAGCACGCCGGGGACGGGGCGCAGCCGGCCGTCGAGACCCAGCTCTCCGAGATGGACCGTGCGCGTCAGGGAGGCGGCATCCATGCCCCCTTCCGTGGCCAGCGCGGCCACGGCGATCGCCACATCGAACCCCGCCCCTTGTTTGGGTAGGCCTGCGGGCGACAGATTCACCGTGATCCGGCGACGAGGGAGGGGGAGCTCACTGTTGACGCACGCGTTGTGCACCCGTCGGGCCGCTTCGCTCAGCGAGCGATCGGGGAGTCCGATGATCTTGAACTCGGGCGTCTGCTCGCTCAGGTCGGCTTCCACCTCCACGCACTCGCCGTGCGCACCCACGATCGCCACCGCCCAGGTCCGCGCGACACCCATCAGATCTCCACGTCTCGGAGGTGCTCCAGCTCGGCGACGGAGGGGTCGCGTCCGGTCAGCCCGATCGCGTCGATGCGCAGCCGCAGCCCCCGGCACATCTCGGGGTGCGCTCCGATCCAGGCGATCCCGAGACGCCACAGTCGCGCCCGCTTCCGCGCGTCGATCGCTTCGAACGGATGCCCGAAGCCCCGTCCACTCCGGGTCTTGACCTCGACGACGATGACGGCGTCGTCTCCCAGTGCCACAAGGTCGATCTCGCCCGCCGGAACACGCCAGTTCTGGTCTGCGATCGCGTATCCCAGGCTCTCGAGGTAGTGCCTGGCGCGGACCTCGCCCGCCCGTCCGATGTCGTCTTTTCTCGCCATACCGGCATCGTCCGGCACCGGGGCCACCCGCCGCGGCACCTCTCGGTCATCGGTGGAGTCCGCGGCGATGCCGTGGGCGGCGCTCCCTCTGGGGAGGAGGGTCAGGTGTCGAGCGAGAGTTCCTCGGGGAGCTGGAAGTCTCGACGGGAGAGCTCTTCGACGTTGACGTCCTTGAACGTCAGGACGCGCACGGCCTTGACGAAGCGGTCGGCGCGGTAGATGTCCCACACCCATACGTCGGTCATGGAGATCTCGAAGTAGAAATCGTGCTCGGTGTCGCGTCTGACGACGTTGACGTCGTTGGCGAGGTAGAAGCGCCGCTCGGTCTCCACGACGTACTGGAACTGCACGACGACATCGCGGTACTCGCGATAGAGGGCGAGTTCGAGTTCGCGGTCGTAGTCTTCGAAGACGTCGTCATCCATGGTGTCTCCATCCTAGGCGGGCGGCGGCCGCACCCGTGCGAGCCGCCTTCACCTCAGAAGAGCGTCGGACCGTCCCCCAGGCTCCACGAGCGGCGGTGGTGGACGCTCGCGCCGTGAGCGCGCAGTGCCGCGCGATGCGTGGCACTCGCGTAGCCCTTGTTCTCGTCCCATCCGTACAGGGGTGCATCCTCGTGCATGGAGACCATCAGTGCGTCCCTCGCGACCTTCGCGATGACCGAGGCGGCGGCCGCGGACGCGCAATCCCGGTCCGCCTTCACCTGGGTGCGCACGCGAGCGGCGCTCCCGGGTGTGAGCGAGACGTAATCGTAATTGCCGTCGAGGAGGACGACCGCGTCGTCGACGGACGTCCCGTGCGCCCGGAGATCCGCGAGGGCGCGAGAGGTCGCGAGCGACATCGCGCGCATGATCCCGATCTCGTCGATCTCCGCCGCGCTCGCCCAGCCCACCGCACTGGCGCGCACCCAGTCGCCGGCCCGGCGTGCCACATCCACCCGGTGCACGGGCCGTACGAGCTTGGAATCACGCAGACCTGTCGGTACGCGTCGACGCGCGTCCGCTGCGTCGATCGCGACCGCGCCCACCGCGACCGGCCCCGCGAGAGCACCACGGCCCACTTCGTCGCACGCGACGAGGATCGGGAACTCCTTGAGCAGGCGTCGCTCGAGACAGAGGCGCGGCTCCACGACGGTCACTGCGGCGACGCCCCCGATGCCGGGGCGGGATCGGGGACGCCCGCGAAGACGTCGTGATGGAAGTCGGAGAGCCCGAACCGGTTCAGCGGCCATGTCACGAGGAACGCGCGACCGACGAGGTTGTCGATCGGAACGAACCCCTGCCCCGGCTGCTCCGTGTTGTACCGGGAGTCCTTCGAGCGATTGCGATTGTCACCGAGCACCCACAGACTGTCGGCCGGCACGGTGACGTCGAAGTCGATCGCCGACGCCGGCTCTCCGGATCCGAGTTTGGTGTAGGCCGTCTCGTCGACGGGCACGCCGTTCACCTCGATCTGTCCGAGTGCGTTGCAGCAGACGACCTGGTCTCCCGGGAGTCCGATGATGCGCTTGACGAGGTGGTCGTCGCTGTCCGACGCGCTCAAGCCGACGAGGGACAGAAGCCAGTCGACCGCTTCGACGAAAGGCGCGCGCGGCGGGGTGTTCGACGGGGGAAGCCAGCCGCCGGGGTCTCGGAAGACCACGATGTCCCCCCGCTCGTAGTCGCCGAAACGGGGGGTGATCTGATCGACCAGGATGCGGTCGCTCACCTGCAACGTGTCTTCCATCGACCCCGACGGGATGTAGAACGAACGCACGACGAATGTCTTGACGAGGAACGAGACGAGGACCGCGATCAGGATGATGACCACGACGTCGCGAAGGAAGCTCCACAGGCCGCGTCGGCGGGAACGCCGGGTCTGCGTCGCTGCGGATCCGGCGGCTGCCTCGTCGGCGACGGTGTTCTCGGTGGTCATTGGCGTCCTTCACCCGGCACGCCGGCGATCGGATGCCGCATCCAGGGTCGCACATCGCGCGTGCGCCGATGACGGCGATGTCGGGGTTTCGGGGTGTGTTCACGGGCGGAAAAGGCGAATGCCCCGGTGCACGCACCGGGGCATTCGTGGAATCGCGTCGCTCAGCGGTCGCGCTTCTCCTTGATCTTGGCCTTCTTGCCGCGCAGGGCGCGGAGGTAGTACAGCTTCGCGCGGCGGACGTCGCCTCGCGTGACGACCTCGATGTGATCGATGACCGGGGAGTGCACGGGGAAGGTGCGCTCCACGCCCACCTGGAAGCTGATCTTGCGCACCGTGAAGGTCTCGCGCACGCCGTCGCCGGAGCGACCGATCACGATGCCCTGGAAGACCTGGATACGAGAGCGGTTACCCTCGGTGATGTTCACGTGCACCTTGACGGTGTCGCCGGGTGCGAAGACGGGGATGTCCGACCGCAGCGAAGCTGCGTCGACGGAGTCGAGGATCTGCATGATCGTCTCTCTCTGCGGCCGCCACAGGTCGACCGCGGATGAAGGGGAAAGGGATGTCGTGTGCCCGGGGCCGATGACCGGATCACCGACGGGCTCCCCTGAGGCAGAACCGTTCAGGGCACAAGTGAGTATTCTGCCACGGATCGGACGCGGGTCAAAAGCGCCCGGTCGCGGGGGGCTGCCGCTGTTCGGGGACGACGATCACGTCGGGGATCGTCGTCGCCGCCGCGGGCTTCGCGGTCGGCGGCAGGAACGCGACCCCTGCCCGGGTTCTCAGGAGCCCGCCGGACGGCCGCGCCTCACGCCACAGCTGCCACAGGGACGACCAGAAGACCGCCACTCCGACGGCGACGGCGAGGAAGAAGGCGAGTCCCCACCACTCCGGGCGGAAGAAGCCCAGCGAGACCACCAGTGACTGCCAGGTGCCGACCCCGAGGACGTCCCACCACGAGACGGCGCGATGACCGCGCACCGTCCCCCGCGCGCGGATCAGTGCCATGAGCACCAGCTGCCAGACGAAGACTCCCGGAACCGCGAGTACCAGTACCCACAGCAGCGCCCAGCCACCGGCGTTGAAGACACCCCAGCCGACGAGCAGCCAGAGCGGCAGAAGGAACGCGGCAGGCAGGAGCCACAGAAAAAATGCGCGCCGGAGCATCATCTTCCGATGCTACGCCCGTCGCCGGAGGCTGCGACAGGCCGATGAGCACGCCTGGCATCCTCACAGCGAGCATCCACCCCCTCGGGCAGAATGGACCGGACGAAAGGGAGCTCCACACATGATCGAACTGCGCACTCCGGCCGAGATCGAGGCCATGCGCCCCGCCGGGCGTTTCGTCGCGGAGACCCTGGCGACCCTTCGGGATGAGACGCGCGTCGGCACGAACCTCCTCAGCATCGACCGACGTGCCCACGACATGATCCGGCGCGCGGGTGCCACCTCCTGCTACATCGACTACCATCCGTCATTCGGTGCGAGTCCGTTCGGGAAGGTGATCTGCACGTCCGTCAACGACGCGGTGCTGCACGGACTCCCCCATGACTACGTCCTCGCCGACGGCGATCTGGTGACCCTCGACTTCGCGGTCTCCATCGACGGCTGGGTCGCGGATTCGGCCGTGTCGTTCGTCGTCGGAACGCCGCGCGACGAGGACCTCGCCCTCATCGACACGACAGAGCGCGCCCTCGATGCGGCGATCGCGGCCGCCGTGGTGGGAAACCGGGTCGGGGACATCTCCCACGCCGTGGCCGAGGTCGGGCACGGCGACGGTTACCGCATCAACACGGATTTCGGGGGCCACGGCGTGGGTCGCGAGATGCACGGCGATCCGCACGTGCCCAACGACGGCAAACCCGGACGCGGCTATCCGCTCCGCCCCGGCCTCGTCGTGGCGCTCGAGCCGTGGTTCCTCCAGAGCACGGACGAACTCATCACGGACCCCGACGGCTGGACCCTGCGGAGCGTCGACGGCTCGCGCGGCGCGCACGCCGAGCACACCGTGGCGATCACGGACGGGGGGCCGATCATCCTGACCGACCGCAGCTGGCTCGGGGTCCGGTGATCTCGGCCCCGGTTCAGCCTCAGGGCAGCAGATCCGGCCTGACGCTCAGGGTGCGCTGCACCGACTGATCTGCGCGCCACTGCCTGATCGCACCGTGATTCCCGCTCATCAGCACGGGGGGCACGGCGAGGCCGCGCCACTGCGCGGGCTTGGTGTACGCGGGCGCTTCGAGCAATCCGCCCTCGTGGGATTCCTCGACGATGCTCTCCGGGTTCCCGACCATCCCGGGGATCAGACGCGAGATCGCCTCGATCATCGCCATCGTCGCGACTTCCCCGCCGTTCAGGACGTAATCGCCGATGCTCACCGACCGCACGCGGTGCTCGCGGGCGAAGTGCTCGCCCACACGGTGGTCGATCCCCTCGTATCGTCCGCACGCGAAGACAAGGTGTGATTCGGTCGCGAACTCGCGTGCCATGGCCTGGGTGAACCGTTCGCCGGCGGGTGACGGAATCACCAGGATCGACTCGGGCCGGAGGAGAACGTCGAGAGCCTCGCCCCACGGCTCGGGCTTCATGACCATGCCCGCTCCACCGCCGTAGGGGGTGTCGTCGACCGTGCGGTGTCGGTCGTGCGTGAAGTCCCGGAGATCGTGCACCCCGATGTCCAGGAGTCCGCGTTCGCGTGCCTTACCGAGAAGGGAGACATCCAGCACGTCGAAGAAGGCCGGGAAGATAGTGACGACGTCCAGGCGCATGGGGACCGCCCGCTCAGTCGGACACGGCGGAAGCGCCCGCCTCGCCTGCGGCGCCGTCGTCTGCGAGCTCTTCGAACAGCCCGGGCGGCGGCGTGACGACGACACGGCCGGACGCGATGTCGACCTCGGGGACGATCTGCGACACGAAGGGGACCAGGACCTCATCGTCCGTACCGTGCGGTGTCACGACGAGGAGGTCATGGGCGGGCAGGTGATCGACACGTGCCACGCGCCCGATGACGTCGCCGTCGCGGACGACACTGAGTCCGACCAGCTGGTGGTCGTACCACGCGTCGTCATCGCCGGACGGCGCGTCGATGGGCTGATCGATCCACAGGATGGCGCGTACGAGCGCCTCGGCCGCGTCGCGATCGTCGACGCCCTGGAAGAATGCGACGGGGTGGGAGTTCATCCACCGGAACTCCCGGACGGTGAGGGGCTTCCCGTGCCAAGGCGATGATTCCGGCACCTGGAGGGTGAAGGTTGATCCGGGCGCGAAGCGACCCTCGGGATCGTCGGTGTACAACTCCAGCTTGAGCGCGCCCTTCAGTCCGTGCGCCTTGACCAGGCGACCGACTCTCAGCTGCGTCTTCTCGTCCGCCACGGTCAGTCGTCCGCGACGTCGACGCGCACGCGTCGGCCGTCCGCGAGAGCGCCGACGACCGTCCGCAATGCCTTGGCGGTGCGGCCGCCGCGACCGATCACGCGTCCCCGATCGTCGGGGTGCACGTGGACCTCCAGCACGTCGCCTCGCGGCGAGGAGCTGGAATCGATGCGCACATCATCCGGGTGATCGACGATCCCCTTGACGACGTGCTCGAGCGCGGCGGCCAGCAACGTCCTTACTCCGCTTCGGTCGAGGCGTCGGCCTCAGCGGCGTCGGCGGCCGGTGCGTCCGCCTTCTTCTCCGCCTTCGGCTTGACGACGGACTTCTTGGACGCGTCGACGGAGAACTCCGGCTTGGGTTCGCGCGTCTTCACGGTGGAGACGGCGTCCTTGTCGCCCTTGAAGCGACCCCAGTCGCCGGTGAGCTTGAGGATCGCGGCGACCTGCTCGGTCGGCTGCGCGCCGACGCCGAGCCAGTACTGCGCGCGCTCGGAGTCGACCTCGATGAACGAGGGCTCCTCGGTGGGGTGGTACTTGCCGATCTCCTCGATGACACGACCATCGCGCTTGGTGCGCGAGTCGGCGACGACGATGCGGTAGTAGGGCGCGCGGATCTTTCCGAGACGCTTGAGACGGATCTTGACAGCCACGATTCTCCTGAGTGTGGTGGAAGGAAGACGAACCGGTCGCCCGAACGCGTGGGGTGCACGCTGGGCGGAAGCTCTGGAGCGGTCCGCTCACCGGATAGAGGGTCGAGTGAGCGGTCCGACCCTTTATTCTGCCAGATGCCGGCGGATGCCGCGAACCGACCGGCGCTCCCGGTGTGACGCCGTACGCGTGACAGACTGAGCGCGTGTCGGTCTCCTTCGCCCCTTCGGCGCGTTCCTCGGTGGGTCTCGAGTGGGAGCTCATGCTCGCGGACGGGGAATCGGGCGACCTGGTCCCCCGCGCCCCCGCCATCCTCGAGGGGCTGGAGGAGGGCACGCGCGACGAGCGCTTCACCGTCACGGGCGAGCTGCTCACGAACACGATCGAGGTCACCAGCGGGGTCGGTTCGACGGTGGCGGAGGCCGTCGACGACATCGCCGAGGCCATCGCCGCCGTCCGCACGGTGACGGATCGATCGGGCACCGCGCTCCTCTGCGCGGGAAGCCACCCGTTCGCCCAGTGGTACGAGCAGGAGGTCACTGATAAGACCCGCTATCAGAAGCTCATCCGCCGCACGCAATGGTGGGGACGCAACATGATGATCTGGGGTGTCCACGTCCATGTCGGCGTGGAGGATCCGGTCAAGGTTCTTCCGATCATCGCTTCCCTCACCCGCTTCCTCCCGCATCTTCAGGCGCTGTCGGCGTCGAGCCCGTTCTGGGCGGGCGAGCGCACCGGGTACGCCTCCAACCGCGCGCTGGTGTTCCAGCAGCTGCCGACTGCGGGCCTGCCCTGGCCGATGAGCGAGTGGTCCGAGTTCGAGAAGTATCTGGCGGACATGGTCCGCACCGGCGTCATGGAGGACGTCAGCGAGGTGCGGTGGGACATCCGGCCCGCGCCCCGCTGGGGGACCATCGAGGTGCGCGCCTGCGACGGGATGTCGACCCTCCCGGAGCTCGCGGCCGTCGGTGCGCTCGTGCAATGCCTCGTGGAATGGCTCTCACGCAGCCTCGATCGCGGCGAGGAGCTCCCCGTCCTCCCCCCGTGGTTCGCGCGCGAGAACAAGTGGCGCGCCGCCCGCTATGGTCTCGACGCCCCCGTCATCATCGACGCGGCGGGCGCGCAGCGACCTGTCCGCGACCACGTCGCGGAGACCGTGGCGGGGCTGGAGGAGATCGCCGTACAGCTCGGCTGCTCCCGCGAGCTGCGCGGCATCTCGACCATCCTCGATGCGGGCGCGAGTTACGAGCGCCAGTTGCGCGTCGCGGACACCGCCGACGGAGACCTCCGCCGTGTGGTGGATCACCTCATCGCCGAATTCCGGGCTGGCCCCACGCTGCGGGATCACCTGGCCCGAGACACGACCGACTGACGCTCGGGCGGTCAGCCCTTTCCGAGCATCCTCTGCAGCTCCGCGAGGTCCTCTGCGCTCGGCTGGCCGGCGCCGCCGAGCCCGAAACCGGATCCGGTGGGGGTCGTCGTCGCCGCGATCCCGGCGTTCTCCGCCGCCCGCTTTGCGGGGTTCCCCGAACGCGAGCCCTTGGCCTTGGGCTGCTTGCCCCGCTTGCTGGAGGCCCCCGGGCGACCGGATCCCGGAACCGGACCCATGCCCGGAATCGAGGGGACGCCTCCGCGCGCGACGGTCTTCATCATCTTCGCGGCCTGGTCGAAGCGCTGCACGAGCTGATTCACATCCGTCACGGTCATGCCGGATCCGCGCGCGATGCGCAGACGGCGGGATCCGTTCAGGACCTTGGGGTTGCGGCGCTCCCCCGGGGTCATGGATCGGATGATCGCCTCGGTCCGGTCGATCTCGCGCTCGTCGAAGTCCTCCAGCTGCTGCTTCATGGAGCCCATGCCGGGAAGCATCCCGAGCATCTTCTTCATCGAGCCCATCTTCTTCAGCTGCTGCATCTGCTCGAGGAAGTCCTCGAGTGTGAACTGCTCGGTCGCGAGCTTCTCGGCGACCTTCATCGCCTCGGCTTCGTCGAAGGCCTGCTGGGCCTGCTCGATGAGGGTCAGGATGTCGCCGAGGTCGAGGATCCGGCTCGCCATGCGATCCGGGTGGAAGGCCTCGACGTCCTCCAGGCCTTCGCCCGTGGACGCGAAGATGATCGGACGCCCGGTCACGCTCGCGACCGAGAGCGCGGCGCCGCCTCGTGCGTCGCCGTCGAGCTTGGACAGGACGACGCCGGTGAAATCGACGCCGTCCTGGAACGCCTTCGCCGTGTTCACGGCATCCTGACCGATCATGGCGTCGATGACGAAGAGGACCTCGTCCGGATCCGTCGCCCGCCGGATGTCGGATGCCTGCTTCATCAGCTCGGCGTCGACGCCGAGGCGACCGGCCGTGTCGATGATCACCACGTCGTGCTGCTGACGTCGGGCGACCTCGACGCCGTCGCGGGCGACGCGGACCGGGTCGCCGACGCCGTTGCCCGGCTCGGGGGCGTAGACGGCGGCTCCGGCGCGCTCGGCGACGACCTGGAGCTGATTGACGGCGTTCGGGCGCTGGAGGTCGCAGGCGACGAGAAGGGGGGTGTGGCCGTCCTTCTCGAGCATCTTGGCGAGCTTGCCGGCGAAGGTCGTCTTCCCGGACCCCTGGAGGCCGGCCAGCATGATCACCGTCGGCGCGGTCTTGGCCATCTGCAAGCGGCGCTGCTGACCGCCGAGGATCCCCACGAGTTCGTCGTTGACGATCTGGACGACCTGCTGCGCGGGGTTGAGCGCGCGGTTGACCTCGTCTCCGAGCGCACGCTCCCGCACCTTGGCGGTGAACTCTTTGACGACGGGAAGAGCGACGTCCGCGTCGAGCAGAGCCCGACGGATCTCGCGAACGGTGCCGTCGACGTCGGCCGCGGTGAGCTTGCCCTTCGTGCGCAGATTGCGCAGGGTCTCGGTGAGCCGGTCGGAGAGTGTGCCGAAAGTCGCCATGATCCCCCGATTCTACGCCGCCGCTCCCGGCGCTCCGGCGCGCGCGTGCGCGGCCTGGTCGAGCGCCCGGGTCAACAGGGGTCCGAGCCCGACCCGACCGGCACCGGCGCGGGTCCAGGCGGTGATGGACGCCATGACCGCCCCCGCGTCGGCGGCGCCGGCGACGTCGGCGACGAGGGGATCGCAGCCGGCCGCGCGGAGCGACGCCGCCACCGCCCGTGCGATGCGGGCGGCGCGCACCGCACCGCCGTGGAAGAGCTCCTCCTCCGCGCGCATCGCATCGGCATTCCCCAGGGCGAGAGCGAGGGTTCCCGGCGCGAACCCGCGCCCCACCGCGCGGAGCGCATCGTCGATGCCGGAGGGGTCGGTCACGGTGCTCAGTCGCGTTTCGAGCTCGTCGATCCGCGCGTCGAGGTCCGCCCAGAGGATCGCGGACTTGGAGGAGAAGTAGTTGAAGAAGCTCGACCTGCTCACGCCCGCGCGTGCGGCGATGTCCGCGACCGAGGTCGCCGCGTACCCCTGCTCGAGGAAGAGCTCGGTGGCGGCCTCCGCGATCATCTCCGGCGACGAGGCGCGTGGCCTTCCCCCGAGCGGTCGTGTCATGCCCGAAGCCTAGCGATGCGCGCAGGCCGGCCCCGCGGGCGTATTGTTGGACGGCATCCAATAACCGTCGAGGGAGCAACATGCTGGTGATCGAGAGGGTCGGGCTCTCCCCCGATCTCGTGCCCTATCAGGAAGGCTGGCACCTGCAGAAGGCGGTCCACGCCGGCGTCGTGGACGGGACCCGGCCGGACACGCTGCTGCTGCTCGAGCACGAAGCGGTGTACACGGCCGGGCGACGCACCCTGGCCGAGGAGCGCCCTGCCGACGGCACACCGGTGGTCGAGGTGGATCGGGGAGGGAAGATCACCTGGCACGGTCCCGGCCAGCTCGTCGGCTACCCGATCCTGCGTCTGCCCGAGCCGGTGGATGTCGTGGCCCATGTCCGCCGCCTCGAACGCCTCCTCATCGCCGCGCTGAGCGACTTCGGCGTCGACGGACGTCAGATCGAGGGCCGCAGCGGTGTGTGGGTGCGTCGCCCGCTGTCCGAGGACAAGGTGGCCGCCATCGGCGTCCGTGTCGAGCGCGGCGTGACCCTGCACGGCTTCGCCGTCAACTGCGACAACTCCCTCGCCCCGTTCCGCACGATCATCCCCTGCGGAATCGCGGATGCCGGGGTCACGACGATCAGCGAGGTCGCGGGCCGCATCGTCACCACCGCCGATGCGGCGCGCGTCGTCGAACGCGTGTTCGCGGCATCCTCGGCGGAGGTGTACGCATGAGCGCGTGCGGCACCGGCGCAGCCGGCAGTTCGTCCACGGCGCCCGGGGGTCGCAAACTCCTGCGCCTGGAGGTGCGCAATGCCGAGACGCCCATCGAGCGCAAGCCCGAATGGATCAAGACCCGCGCGAAGATGGGGCCCGAGTATCAGGCGCTCCACTCCCTCGTGAAGACCGAGGGCCTGCACACGGTCTGCCAGGAGGCGGGCTGCCCGAACATCTACGAGTGCTGGGAAGACCGGGAGGCCACATTCCTCATCGGCGGCGCCCAGTGCACCCGTCGGTGCGACTTCTGCCAGATCGACACGGGCAAACCCGCGGAGTACGACACGGATGAGCCGCGTCGTGTCGCCGAGAGCGTGACGCGGATGCAGCTGCGGTACGCCACCGTGACCGGTGTCGCGCGGGACGATCTCCCGGACGGGGGCGCGTGGCTGCACGCCGAGACGGTGCGCATGATCCACGAACTCAACCCCGGCACCGGTGTGGAGATCCTCGCGACGGACTTCAACGGCGACCCCGCCCTTCTCGGGGAGGTCTTCGACTCCCGGCCCGAGGTCTTCGCCCACAACGTCGAGACGGTGCCGCGCATCTTCAAGCGGATCCGACCGGCCTTCCGCTACGAACGCTCCCTCGATGTCCTCACTCAGGCCAGGGATGCCGGTCTGATCACGAAGTCCAATCTGATCCTGGGCATGGGCGAGGAGCCGGAAGAGGTCGTGGCGGCCCTGCAGGACCTCCATGACGCCGGTACCGACATCATCACGATCACCCAGTACCTGCGCCCGTCGCCGCGCCACCTTCCGGTCGCACGCTGGGTCAAGCCCGACGATTTCCTCGCATTCAAAGACGAAGCCGAGCGCATCGGCTTCCTCGGTGTCCTCGCCGGGCCGCTCGTGCGCTCGTCCTACCGCGCGGGCCGGCTGTGGGCGCAGTCGATGACGTCGAAGGGTCGCCCGATCCCGGCACATCTCGCGCACATCGCCGCGGACACGAGCACCGACTTCGCCCAGGCCGTCTGACGGCCGCGGTCCGGCCCCGACCGTCGGACCGGGGGCGCGCGGCCGCTACTCGGCGCTGGTGACCGAGAGCACGGCGCCGTCGGTGCCGATGTTCACCAGGAGCACGTCATCGGTCGCGTCCGGGTCGAGGGCGTACTCCAGCACCGCGAACGGGTCGGTGCCCCCGTGCTCGTCCGCCAAGATGGTCATGCTCATCAGCTGCAGGGACCGGATCACGTCGATCTGGACGTCACCGGAGATATCCACGAGGAGATCGTCGAGTCCATCGGCGAGAACTTCCTGCTGCTGCAGGATGTACTCCGTGACCTCGCTCGTGCGGTCGCTGAGTTCGTTGACCATCGCGTTGCGGGCGGCCATGTCGAGGTCTTCGAGGGCGGAGATGAGCGCCGCGGCCACATCCAGGGCGTCCACCGAGACGTCGTCCTGATCGGGCGCGGTCAGATCCACCGTCACCGACTGATCGCCGAGCTCGACGTGCTCCGACCAGAAGATCGAACCGTCGGGCCCCGACTCGAGCAGGCCGAAGTAGTCGTGTTCGATCGCCATTCCTCCATGAAACCAGCGCGGACCGCGCGGCGGTAGATCGCGCAGGCGTGTCGCGGGGTCAATCCACGAGTGCAGCGGCGAACACGTGAGGGGTGAAACCCGTGAGATCCGCGATCCCCTCGCCCTGGCCCAGGAGCTTGACCGGGATGCCGGTCTTCTCCTGGACGGCGAGGACGAATCCCCCCTTGGCGGATCCGTCGAGCTTGGTGAGGACCAGCCCGGTGACCCCTGCGTGCTCGAGGAACGCCTGTGCCTGGAGCACGCCGTTCTGGCCGGTCGTGGCATCCAGAACCAGCAGCACCTCGCTGATCGGGGCGCGCTTCTCGATGACCCGGCGGATCTTGGTCAGCTCATCCATCAGTCCGCCCTTGGTGTGGAGGCGCCCGGCCGTGTCCACCAGCACGATCTCCGTCCCGGTGCTCTGGGCGTATTCGATCGTCTGAAAGGCTACGGACGCCGGATCCTGGCCTTCGCGCTCGGGCCGGACGATCGCCGCTCCCCCGCGCTCGGCCCAGGTGGCGAGCTGGTCGACCGCCGCGGCCCGGAACGTGTCCGCCGCCCCCACGACGACCGACCGGCCGTATCGCTGGAGAAACTTGGCGAACTTCCCGATCGTCGTGGTCTTCCCGACGCCGTTCACGCCGACCACCAGGACGACCGCAGGACGCTCGGTGAGTTTCAGGGTCGTGTCGAAGCGCGCGAAATGCTCCTCGAGGGTCTCCTTCAGCATCCGCTGCAGATCCCGGGGATCCGTCGTCCGGTAGCGCTCGACCTTCTGCCGCAGCTCGTCGATGATGCGCTCGGTGATGTCCGGTCCGAAGTCCGCCGTCAGCAGCGCCGTTTCGAGGTCCTCCCACGTCGTCTCGTCGATCGTGGGCTTGACGAACATGCCACGGAGGGCCCGCCCGAGGGA
Organism: Microbacterium sp. NPDC077184; assembly: GCF_040687055.1. Lineage (NCBI taxonomy): Bacteria > Bacillati > Actinomycetota > Actinomycetes > Micrococcales > Microbacteriaceae > Microbacterium > Microbacterium sp. NPDC077184. Next base: position 123,942 of record NZ_JBFBMM010000009.1, on the reverse strand, counting down.
CCAGGAGCTTTCAGCCATGTCTCCAGCCTACGGTTACGCGAACGCGCGCCGATCAGGCGGGCGTGGACTCGCGAACACGCTGGCCGACGACGGCCGAGACGCCGTCCTGTCGCATCGAGACCCCGTAGAGCGCGTCGGCGATCTCCATCGTCCGCTTCTGGTGGGTGATCACGATCAGCTGGCTCGAGGACCGGAGCTGTTCGAACACGCCGAGGAGGCGTCCGAGGTTCGCGTCGTCGAGCGCCGCCTCGACCTCGTCGAGGATGTAGAAGGGACTCGGACGCGCCTTGAAGATCGCGGTGAGCAGCGCCACGGCGGCCAGGGAGCGTTCGCCGCCCGACAGCAGAGATAGGCGCTCGATCTTCTTCCCGACCGGCCGGACGGACACCTCGATCCCCGTGGTCAGCGGCGAGTCGGGATCGGTGAGCGCGATCGAGCCCGTGCCCCCGGGGAACAGGATCGGGAAGACCTCACCGAACGCCACGCGGGTGTCTTCGAACGCCGCGAGGAAGATCACCTGCATCCGCTCATCGAGCTCCTCGATGATGGTGAGCAGGTCCTTACGGGTCTGCGTCAGGTCGGCGAGCTGCTCGGTGAGGAAGGCGTGTCGCTGCTCGAGGGCGGCGAACTCCTCGAGCGCCAGCGGGTTCACCCGCCCCAGCTGTGCGAGCTTGCGCTCGGCGGCCTGAAGGCGCTTCTGCTCCGCGCCCCGGTCGAAGGAGGACGCCTCGGCCGCGTCCGCATCCTCGGATGCCGGGCCGTATTCCTTCAGAAGAATATCCTCCTCCAGGCCGAGCTCGGAGGCGGCCCGCTCCCGGAGCGCCGTCGCGTGCAGGCGATTCTCATGGATGCGCAGCTCCAGCGCGTGGACGTTCTCCGTCAACCGCGACAACCGCTCGCGGACCTCGGTCTCGCTTCTGCGCAGGGTGGCGAGCTCCTCGGTCACCGCGGCGCGCTCGGTCTGAGCGGCGAGTAGCGCGGCACGGGCATCGGCGAGCGAGCGGTCGATCGCATCGATCAAGGGCGGCAACCGCTCGGCGACCGCAGAGGCCTTCTCCCGCTGCGCGCGCCGGATGACCGCGCGACGGGCGCTCTCCTCGGCGGCGGCGCGCTCGCGTTCGCGCTGGCGCTCGAGCCCCGCCACCCGGGCCTCCGCGGCGCGGATGCGTTCGCGGAGCGTCTCCACCTCCAAGCGGGCGCGCATCTCGACGTCGCGCGCGGTTTCGAGTGAGCCGAGAACCTCGTCCCGGGACGACGCATCGAGGATCGGACGCGGCGCCTCCTGCGCCGTTGCGAACTGCTCATGAGCCACGCGGGCCGCGTCCTCGGCCTCGGCGACCGCGGCGGAGGCCTGGGCGAGACCGGCCGCCAGGCGATCGCACTCCGCGACGGCGGCCTCGTGTCGCACGGTCGCCCGGTTGGACTTCTCAGCGCGCGCCGCCGCAGCCGCGTCGTGATCGCGAAGGGCCGTCAGTGCGGCGTTCGCTCGGGACTTCGCGCCGCGGAGCGCATCCTGGGCCTCGCGGAGCGCCTCGCGCAGCGCGTCGGCGACGACCACGATCTCGTCTCGGCGGATCGCCGCGGCGTCGCGCTCGGCCGTCAGTTCCAAGCGCGAACGGGATCCCCCGGCACCGGATCGGAGGGAGAAGGGGGTGAGCACCTCGCCGGACCGCGTCACGATCCGGCCGGTCGCGATCGCCGTCGCCGCCGCGCGGGCCTGATCGAGGTCCTCGGCGAGGAACACCGACGCGAGCAGCGCTCGCACACCGGCGGGACCGTCCACGACATCGATCGCCGAGCGCAGCCCGTCCGGCGGTGCGGGGCGGTCGTGCGCGACAGCGTCCACGAACACGATGTCGACCCGTCCGAGGTCCTCCTCTCGAGCGGCGTCGACCAGGTCGAAGGCCCGATCCGCGTCAGCGACCACGCCCTCCGCGTAGGAGCCGAGCGCGGCCGCGATCGCCGCCTCCCACCCGGACTCGACCTGCACCGCGTCGCTCACGAGACCGCGGACGCCGGCACGATCTCCGTCGAGCAGGCCTGCCGCGGCACTCCTGCCCTCGAGCGCCCGACCGAGCGCGGTGACCTGCGCCATGAGGGCGTCCCGCTCGCGCTCGGCAGCGTGGAGCCGCTCGCGCAGATCGGTGACCTGCGCCTCCGCCGACGACGCGTCGCGTTGGGCACGCTCGTAGGCGGACTGGGCCTCGGCCGCGTCCGCCTGAGGATCAGGAGCGGGGCCCAGGTCCGCCACCGCCGCCTCGGCCTCCGTCCGGCGGGCATGAGCGGCATCGAGGGCTCGCTCCTGGCGCTCGACCGCGGCGCGCACCGCGGTCAGGGCGGAATCCGCCGCCTCCGCGGTTCCGCGCAGCGCCGTGAGGCGCATGTCATGCGATGAGACCAGCGCGCTCTGCGCGGCGATGTCGGCGTCGAGCGCGTCCAGTTCGGCACGTGCTCGGGTGACATCGCGCGCCGCGGCCTCGGCGGCATCCTGCGCTCCTTGCAGCCCGTCGGTGACCTCGGCGATCTCCGCGCGTGCGGCGTCGATCACCTGAGGGGAGACCGTGGCGACCTCGACGCGTTCGTCGTCTTCCGCCGAGCCGAGGAGCGTGAGCCTCTGCCCCACCAGCGCATACAGGCCTCGTGTCCGTTCCTGCACACGCTCCAGCCCCGACGCGACCCGTCGGGCTTCGTCGACGGCCTCGGAACGCTGATCCGACTCCAGCTGCTCGATCCGCCCGCGGATGTCGTCCAGCCGAGCCTGCAGTCCCGCGCGCTCGGCATGCGTCTCCTGCTCGCCGCGCGCCGCATCGGCGAGGACGGTCCGGACCCGCAGGAGATCGTCCGCCATGAGCCGCGCCTTGGCATCGCGCACCTCGGCCGCGATCCCGGCCGCCTCGCGGGCGACATCGGCCTGGCGACCGAGCGGCTTCAGCTGTCGGCGGAGCTCACCGGCGAGGTCGTTCACCCGCGTGAGGTTCGCCTCCATCGCGTCGAGCTTCCGCAGCGTCTTCTCCTTGCGGCGACGGTGCTTGAGGATGCCGGCCGCCTCCTCGATGAAGCCACGGCGATCCTCGGGAGTGGCCTGCAGCACGCTGTCCAGGCGCCCCTGACCGACGATGACGTGCATCTCCCTGCCCAAGCCGGAATCGCTCAGGAGCTCCTGCACGTCGAGAAGTCGGCAGCTCTGTCCGTTGATCGCGTACTCGCTGCTTCCGTTGCGGAACAGCGTCCGGCTGATGGTGACCTCGGAGTACTCGATCGGAAGGGCGCCGTCGCCGTTGTCGATGGTGAGCTGCACCTCTGCGCGGCCCAGCGGGCCTCGTGTGGAGGTGCCCGCGAAGATGACGTCCTCCATCTTCCCGCCGCGGAGGGTCTTCGCGCCCTGCTCCCCCATCACCCAGGCCAGAGCGTCCACGACGTTGGATTTTCCTGAGCCGTTCGGGCCGACGATGCAGGTGACGCCCGGTTCGAGCGCGAACGTCGTCGGCTGCGCGAAGGACTTGAAGCCCTTGAGCGTCAGGCTCTTCAAGTGCATGGGAAGACCCTCGGGTCGACGCGCCGGATCACACGCCCACGGTAGTCGATGGCGTGGCGAGTACCGCGGCGACGGGCCGCCACGTCGCCGCGGTGGGTGCGACACGCCCGGGAGTCTTGCGAACCTGTGGATTTCTGCGCTAGCGTTCCTGATCGCACCGGCACACGAAAGGAGGTCGTCATGATGATCATCATCCGCACGGGCATCGCCGCATCGACGACCCCTCGTCGCCGCCCGCCGGCATCCGCCTGATCTGGGCCCTGCCCTCTCCCCACCAGCACCGGGGACACCGCGCGCACGCGCGCACCATCCCCTGCGTCCTGTCCCGGCACCCCCTCTGCGTGTCCGGCACACCGCACCCTCTCCTCTATGGAGTCCTCACCACACCCCACCGGAAGAGGAAACATGAACACCGCCCCGCCCGCCGGCCTCGTGCTGCGGGAGCTCCGCATTCCCGAGCACGCCACCGGCCCGGAGGCCCGCGACTTCCGCACGATGGTCGACGTCCGCAATCGCGTCTACCGCGAGATCAACGGCCACGACGACGAGTCGATGACCCCGGAGGAGCTCCTGCCGCACTATGCACCGAGCGCGTTCGAGACCCGACGCGTCTGGACAGCCGTCTGGAACGGCAGCATCGTCGGTCGCGTCGGGCTCGATCTCCCGCTCGAGGAGGGCTCGACCTCCGCCCTCTGGCTCATCGAGCTGCTCCGAGAAGCGTGGGGCCAGGGCATCGGCTCCGCGGCGCTGACGATGATCGAACGCGAAGCCTCCGCGCAGGGTCGACACATCCTGCAGTCCTGGGCCGCGCATCCCGCGGCGATCGGAGAGCAGCTGGACGCACCGACGGGGTTCGGCCGCGTTCCGCTGGATCATGCCGCGCGCTTCTATCTCGCCCACGGATACCGGCTCGAACAGGTCGAACGCAACAGCGCCCTCGCGCTCGACGGGGATCTGACGCGCATCCGGGAACTGCTCGCGGAAGCCGAGCGCGCCGCGGAGGCGTACCGCGTCGTCCACTGGACGCTTCCCACTCCCCCCGCTTTCGCCGAGCAGTACGCCTGGATGAAATCCCGGATGTCCACCGACGCCCCCTCCGCCGATCTCGAGATGGACGAGGAGCGCTGGGACGCCGCACGCATCGCCGAGCACGACGGGCGCTATCTGCGCGGAGGTCAGCACATGCTCGTCACGGCTGCGCAGCACCGCGAGACGGGAGAGTTGTGCGCGTTCAACGAGCTCGTGATCGGCCGGAACCGCGCGGAAGCGACCCACCAGGAGGACACGCTCGTCCTGCGCGAGCACCGGGGACACCGACTGGGTCTTCTCGTCAAATGCGCGGGTCTGCTCGCCTGGCGTGAGCACGCTCCGATGTCGCCGCGCGTCCTGACCTACAACGCCGAAGAGAACCGGCCCATGCTCGACATCAACGAGGCCCTCGGCTTCGTTCCGATCGCGTACGGCGGTGCCTGGAAGATGGTGCTGCCGCGGACCGCGTGATCGCCGGCGCTGTCAGCGGGTGCGAGGCATCCGCTGACAGCTCGGACAGAAGTGGCTCGAACGGTTCATGAACGACACCCTCGCGATCGGCCGACCGCAACGGTGACAGGGTGCGCCGGTGCGCCCGTAGGCGTGCAGCGAATGGGCGAAGTAGCCGGCCTGCCCGTTGACGTTGACGTACTGCGCGTCGAAACTCGTCCCGCCCTCCGCCAGGGCCTTGTCGAGCACGGCCCTGATCTCGGCGAGGAGCCGAGTGACGTGGCGCGCCGACAGCGCCTCGGCCGGCGTCTCCGGATGGATGCGTGCACCCCAGAGCGCCTCGTCGGCGTAGATGTTGCCGATGCCGCTGATGACGGTCTGATCGAGCAGCACCCGCTTGATCGCCGAGCGTTTGCGGGCCCACAGCCGACGGAGGCGGGTCTCATCGAGCGCCGGATCGAGGGGATCGCGGGCGATGTGCGCGACCTGCGCAGGAACGGTGGCGTCGTCGGCGCCGTAACCACCGGGCGCGGCGTCCGCCGTCGGCAGGAGCGGATCGAGCGCGAGCGATCCGAACGTACGCTGATCCGCGAAGACCACGGCGAGAGCGCCGTGACGAGGGTGGTCGATGTCGAGACGGATGCGCTCATGGCGCTCGACCGGTGCGCCGGAGGCACGGAGCAGCATCTGGCCGCTCATCCCGAGGTGTGCCACGACGGCACGGGCGGCGTCGGAGCTGTCCGCAGGCGTGAACGGCATCCACAGGAACTTCCCCCGCCTGCACACGGCGACGACACGCGCGCCCCGAAGGCTGGGCTCGAAGTCGTCGACGGATCCCGGGTGTCGGGTGAGTGCGCGTGCATCGTGCACCGTGACCGCGGACACCGTCGCATCCACCAGAGCGGGCGCGAGCCCCGAGCGCACGACTTCCACTTCGGGAAGCTCAGGCACGACCGGACAGCTCCCTCCACGCCGTCAGCGCGGCCGCCATCTCGGCGTGCTTCTTGCTGCGGCCGATTCCCTCCGAACGGATGCCCGCGACATCGACGACCGCAGTGAAGGTGCGGTCGTGATCGGGCCCCTCCGCGGTCACGATGTACGCCGGCGCGACGGAGCCCAGCCGCGCTGCGGCCTCTTGGAGGGCCGTCTTCGGATCCACCGCGGCGCCGTAGCGCTCGGGATCGGCCAAGAGGGGTTCCAGCAGGCGGTGGACGAGTGCGGTGGCGGCGTCCGGTCCGACGGACAGGTAGGTCGCGCCGATGACCGCCTCCGTGGTGTCCGCGAGGATCGAGTCTTTGTCGCGGCCGCCGGTCTGATTCTCGCCGCGCCCGAGCTTCACATGCGCGCCCAGGCCGATGCTCCGGGCCACTTCCGCCAGCGCGAGCGTGGACACGACCGCGGCGCGCCTCTTGGCGAGCGCTCCCTCGTCGAGCTCAGGATGCCGGGTGTACAACAGCACCGTGACGGCTTGACCGAGGACGGCGTCGCCCAGGAACTCGAGACGCTCGTTGTGCGGGCCCTGCCCGTTCTCGTACGCCCAGGAGCGATGCGTGAGGGCCAGCGACAGAAGCTCGGGGTCGATATCGACCCCGAGCTTGTCGGTGAGACTGTTCATCGCCGCGTCGGAGGTGACTTCCGCGCGGGCGTGATCAGACGTCGGCGACCTTCCGGCCCTTGTACTCCAGGAACAGCTCCGTGCCCTGCGAGTCGGTGACGACCTTCGCCTGGTGGGGACGGCTGTAGACGACCTTGCCGTTCTCGATGGTCTTCACCAGCGTGGGGGCCTCGGCCTTCCACTGCGCGCGGCGCGAGCGGGTGTTCGAACGGGAGACTTTCCGCTTCGGGGGGTTACCTGCCATGGCTGACTCTCTTCTGTCGGGGGCGCCGTGACCTCACGGTCGGGCGTCGGTGTCGTGGTCTGGGGTGAAGTCCTGCAGCGCGGCCCAGCGCGAATCGATGGGCTCACCCTGCGGTGAGCCGGTGCTCACGGTCAGCCTCTCGCCCGTGGCCGGATCAAGGCCGGGGCAATCCGGCTGACACACCGGCTGAAACGGAAGCGACAGGACGATCGCATCCCTGACCGGAGTTTCAAGATCCACGTGGTCGTCTTGAACCTCGAAGTCAGTTTCTTCCGACCCAGAATACGCGAAAAGCTCCTGGATCTCGACTTCGACGGGCTCGGCGATGTCGGTGAGGCATCGACCGCACACTCCGGAGTACCTCGTGTCGAGCTCCGCGGTGGCCAGAATCCCCTCGTGGACCGATTCCAGACGGAGACGCACGACGAGTTCCTCCCCCTCCGCGACGGAGACCAGACCCTCGCCCCACTTCTCCGGAACCGGAAGCGCGAGGTCGTGCTCCCGCATCTCGCCGGGGCGGTACATGATGTCGCGTACCGGGACCACGAGCGGACCGTTCACATGCTTCTTAGCCACGGTCGTCCATGCTAGCGGCGTCGGTCTGTACGTCGGCCGCACGCTCGTCGCCGCCGCGGTCCAGAAAGCGCGCGACGGCATCCGGCACGAACGGCGAGACATCACCGCCGAGAGCGGCGACCTGACGCACCAGAGAACTCGACACCAGTGCATGGGCGGGGTCCGGAAGCAGGAAGACGGTCTCGACGTGCGCGAGGTGCCGGTTGACGATGGCCATCGGCGTCTCGTAGACGACGTCCACCTGCGAGCGGATCCCCTTCACCAGAACGCCGGCACCGACGTCCGTGGCGTAGTCCACCAGAAGTCCGACGCTCCAGGATGCGACCACCACGTCACCGGCGATCTGCTCGTCGGAGATGGCTTGCTCGAGAAGGGACAGCCGCTGGGCGATGGGGAGCATCGCCTCCTTCTCCGGGTTGTGCACCACCAGCACGTGGAGCTGATCGTAGAGCGCCGCCGCGCGACGGATCACGTCGAGATGACCGAGAGTGGGCGGGTCGAAGGACCCGGGAACGACGGCGATCCGGCTGTTCATGCGGCTCAGCCTAACGGTGGTCGACCTCAGGATCGTCCGAGTGCCGCGCGCTCCTCCGCGCTCATGCGGCGCTCGACCGCCTCCGCGAGTCCGGGATGCCGGACGAGCGCGGGGTCGTCCGTCAGGACCTTCTCCGCAGCATGCCGGGCCACGAGGATGAGCTCGGCATCCGTGACGACGCGGAGGAGGCGCAGCGACGAACGCGCGCCCGACTGCAGATCGCCGAGCACGTCGCCCTCTCCGCGGAGCTCGAGATCGACCTCCGCGAGGTGGAAGCCGTCGAGCGTGGACGCGACGGCCTCGACGCGCGAACGGGAGGACGAGCCGACCTTCGCCTCGGTCACGAGCAGGCAGAGACCCGGCACACCCCCGCGCCCCACACGGCCGCGGAGCTGGTGAAGCTGGGACACCCCGAAGCGATCGGCTTCGAGGATCACCATCGTCGAGGCATTGGGGACGTCGACACCGACTTCGATCACGGTCGTCGCCACGAGCACATCGATGTCTCCGCGTGCGAACGCCTGCATCACGGCGTCCTTCTCGTCGGCCGGCATCTTGCCGTGCAGCGGTTCGACCCGGAGCGTCGCGTACGACGGATGCCTCGACAGCAGGTCGATCACCTGCGCGACACCCCACCGCGTCCTCGCGGGCGGGGTGACCTCCGCGCCGTTCACGGTGTCGCCGACGGTGTCCGGAGGATCGTCCGTCGCGTCGGGGGCGTCTTCGTCGGTCACGGCGTCGGCGCCGGTCAGCGCGTCCGCATCGATCGCGGCGCAGACGACGAAGGCCTGACGGCCGGCGGCGACCTCCTCGACGATGCGGTCCCAGACGCGCGCGAACCAACTCGGATGCTCGGCGAGGGGCGCGACGTGGGTGCTGATCCCCGCGCGTCCTTCCGGCATGGTCCGGATGGTCGAGACGTCGAGGTCGCCGAAGACCGTCATCGCGACGGTGCGTGGGATCGGCGTGGCCGTGAGGACCAGCGTGTGCGGAGCCTGACCCTTCGCGCGGAGCGCCTCGCGCTGGGCGACCCCGAACCGGTGCTGCTCGTCCACGACGACCAGTCCGAGGTCGGCGAAGGTGGTCGAGGCACTGAGGAGCGCGTGGGTGCCGACGACGATGCGCGCCTGCCCGGACGCGACACGGAGCGCCGCTTTCCGCCGCTCCGGCGCCGACATCTGACCGGTCAGGAGTGTCGGCATGAGTTCGGGGGCGAGCGTGGGTCCGAGCATCCGCGTGATCGATCGCAGGTGCTGCCCGGCCAGGACCTCTGTGGGGGCGATGAGCGCCGCCTGCCCGCCGGAGTCCGCCACCTGGAGCATGGCGCGGAGCGCGACGAGGGTCTTGCCCGATCCGACTTCGCCCTGGACGAGCCGGTTCATCGGGTGAGCCCGGCGGAGGTCGCCCTCGATCTCGCCACCGACGTCCACCTGATCGGGGGTGAGTGCGAACGGCAGTGCGGAGTCGAACGCCTCCCGCAGCGCACCCGGTGCGCGGGGGGTCGCTCCCCAGGAACGCACGAAGGCGCGCTGCTGCAGGAGCGCGGACTGCAGGATGAACGCCTCGTGCATGCGCAGCGTCTGGCGCGCCGCATCGATCTCTTCGAAGCTCCGCGGACGATGGATGTGCTCAATCGCGGTGCGGGCATCGAGGAGGTGCATGCGTTCCCGGAAGTCCGCTGGCAGCGGCTCGGACACGTCCACGAGGCCGTCGAGCACCAGCTCGACGACGGTCGCGACCTTCCAGCTGGAGACCGAGGCGGTCGCCGGATAGATCGGGATCGGCAGGTTCGCATTGGCCTGAGCGGTCTGCATGGCCGTCGCCGCATCGTCGAAGAGCTGGTAGTCGGGGTGCGCCAGTTGGAGGGTGTCGCGGTACTGCCCGACCTTCCCGGCGAAGATGCCCCGCCGTCCGGGAACGAGGTCCTTCGCCCGCCAGGCCTGGTTGAAGAAGGTGAGCGTGATCTCGCCGATCCCGTCGCTGATGACGACCTCGAGGATCAGACCGCTGCGCTGGCGCATGCGGCGCTCGCGGACGCGCCTGACCTCGGCGACGATCGTCACAGGCTCCCCCACCGGCAGCGCCATGATGGGCGTCAGCTCGCCTCGACGGGCGTAGCGGCGCGGATAGTGCTGGAGGAGATCGGCGACCGTCTTCATGCCGAAGGCACGGTCGAAGGCCTTCGCCGTCTTCTCGCCGACCGCTGCGCTCAGTCGCGAGTCGAGCGTGAGCGGCGTCATGCCTCGAGTCTAGATTCCGGTTCGGACACCGCCTGCCCGGGTCACGCGGGGAAGATGTCGGCGACGATCTCCGAGAGGAAGGCCCGGGCGTTCCGGTTCACGGACGACAGATAGATCCACACGTCCTCCCGGGCGACGATGACCTCTTCCGTCTCCGGCGTGCCCCCGGCCACCTGGCAGAACTGCGCACCGAAGTCCTCCGCCGGCTGGCATTCCCACCCGTCCGCGGTCAACGCGTCCAGCCCCGCCGTCTCCGCCGCGTCATCCGCGGTGCTGATCAGCAGGAGGACGCCGCTGGCCTCGCCGACGATCCAATCGCAGCCGAGGGCGAGTGCGGCTCCGTCCGGCGCGGGGCGGACGAAGTCGGCGCCGTCGCTCTGCAGCGTCATGTCGCCGACGGTCTCCGCGCGGGTCGCCTCGCTCGCGAGCATCCCGCAGTCGGTGGGGAGGACCGCCGAGGATGCCGGAGGATCGGGCTCCGCGGTCGGCTCGGGGTCGGAGGTCGGGGTGGCGGATGCGGGAGCCGCCGCCGTCGGGGTGGTCCCACCGTCCTCGGCGACGCACCCCCCGAGGACGAAGGCTCCGGCGCATATCGTCGCGAGCAGGGTCAGACGTAGACGACCGTTCATATCGAACCTCCGCGTTCGTTCACTCCACCCCCGGGGCGATCATAGCGATCGCTATCGTGTACGTGTGACCCGCATCATCTCCGGACGCGCCGGCTCCGTTCGCCTGGATGTGCCGGCGTCCGGCACGCGCCCGACGAGTGATCGTGTGCGCGAGTCGATCTTCTCCACGCTCGAGGCCGCGGATCTGGTATCGGGGGCGCGGGTTCTGGATCTGTACGCCGGCTCCGGGGCGCTGGGGCTCGAAGCGATCAGCCGCGGCGCGGCGAGCGTCGATCTGGTCGAGAAGGCACCACAGGCGGCCGCGATCATCTCCGCGAACGCGGCGCGGGTCCGCAAGGCGGTGGGATCGGGCGCCGAGATCAGGGTGCATCGACGCGCGGTGGATGCCTACCTCTCCGGGGCGCGCGACGCGTGGGACCTGGTGTTCATCGATCCGCCCTACGACCTGTCGGCGACCGACCTCGCGACCTGCCTCGATCGGGTCGGCGAACTGCTCGCCGACGGCGGTCGCGTCGTCGTCGAGCGGGCGTCGCGGTCGGATCCACCGCGTTGGCCGCACTCGCTCGCGCCCCGTCGGGAGAAGCGTTACGGAGACACCACGGTCTGGCATGCCGTTGTCGGCGAATCCGAGGATCAGCCCCGCCCGCGATCCCAGTCCTGATACGGATCCCAGCCACCGCGGCCGCGGGGCTCCTCGCCGTCGACGAGCACCCCGGGAGCCGCGCCTTGGCGGACGCGGCCGATGGCCGCGAACGACCCTGGGAGCCGGACGCCGGCGGGGAAGGTCGCGAGGAGCGCGTGGTCCTCACCTCCGGTGAGGGCCATGGGCACATCCCCTCCGAGCGCGGAGGAATCGATGTCGAGCGTCACCGCCGACGCGCGCGCCATCCGGGCGGCGTCCAGCAGCAGACCGTCCGAGACGTCCATCATGGCCGTCGCGCCCGCCTCCGCCGCGCGCCGTCCGTCAGCGATCGGCGGTCGGGGACGGAGCTGGGCGTCGAGATCCGCGCGTTCGTCACCTGTGAGATCCGCGGTACGCGGAGGGACGGGTCGTCCTTCGCCGTCGCGGAAGCGTTCGAAGAGCAGGGACAGGCCCCGCGCGGCGGGACCGAGACGGCCGCTCACGGCGAGCACATCGCCGGCGCGGGCGCCCGAGCGTGTGACGGGTTCGGTCCCCTCGAGCACACCCAGGGCGGTCACCGCGGCGGTCAGCGTGTCGGAGACGGCCAGGTCTCCGCCGTCCACCGCGCAGCCCGGCGCGAGCTCCGCGCACGCGGCCCGGAGCCCGTCGGCGATGGCGCCGACCTCCCCCAGCGTCGTCTCGGGCGGCATCGCCAGCGCGACCAGCAGGGATGTCGGACGCGCGCCCATGGCCGCGATGTCCGCGAGGTTCACGGCGGCCGCCTTCCACCCGAGCGAGAATCCGTCGGTCCAGGCCGTGCGGAAGTCGGGCCCGTGGACGAGGGTGTCGACGCTCGCCACGATCCGACCACCGGGCGCGGCGAGCACGGCGGCGTCGTCGCCGGGACCGAGCAGCGCGTCCGTCGGGCCGACCCTGTCCAGGATGTGGGCGAGGACCGTGCGCTCGTCGAGGTCGCCCACGCGGGCATCGGATCCGGTCATCCGCTCCAGGTTAGCCTGGGAGCGTGCGTGCATTCTCCCGGCTGCTGACGGCCTCCGCCCTCGTCGCGACCCTGGCCGCGTTGGCGGGGTGCGCCCCCACGATCGCGATGGAAGCGGCCCCGCAGTCCAATGATCCTGCATGCGCGGACGTGATGGTGCGCCTGCCCGATCAGGTGGACGGCGAACCGCGACGGTGGACCGACGCGCAGGCCACGGCCGCATGGGGCGAGCCGAGTGCGACGATCCTCTTCACCTGCGGGCTCGAGCCGATCGGACCGACGACGCTCCCCTGCCAGACGGTGGCGGGGGTGGACTGGGTCATCGACGAGTCCGACGCCCCGCGCTACCGGGTGACGACGTTCGGTCGGATGCCGGCGGTCGAGCTCTACCTCGACAACGAGCGCGTCTCGAGCGCGGAGGTGCTGGACCGCCTGTCCGCCCTGGTCTCCGTCCTTCCCACCGATGGATCACGCTGCCTCGAGCGCGGAGACACCCCCGACCTTGAGGGCTGATCAGGGCACGCGCTCGAGAGCCGTGTCGATGAGTTCGGAGATGAGTTCCGCGTAGCTCATCCCCGAGGCGATCCAGCACTTCGGGAACATCGAGATGGGCGTGAACCCGGGCATCGTGTTCAGCTCGTTCACCACGAGCTTCCCATCGGGTGTGGCGAAGAAGTCCACCCGCGCCAAACCCCGGCCGTCGACCGCCTCGAACGCGCGGACCCCGAGGCTCTGGACCGCATCGACCTCGGGTGCGCTCAGGTCCGCGGGGCAGACGACCTCGGCGCCGTCGCCGCCGAGGTACTTCCCCTCGAAGTCGTAGAACTCCCGTGTGGTCAGCACGATCTCGCCCGGCAGCGAAGCCCGCGGCGCTGCGCCGCCGCGTCCTTCGAGGATGGCGACCTCGACCTCACGGCCGACGATCGCGGTCTCGATCAGCACCTTGTCGTCCTCGGCGAAGGCGAGCTCGAGCGCCGCAGCCAGTTCGCCGGGTTCATGGACCTTCGACACGCCGACGCTCGACCCCGCGCGTGCCGGTTTGACGAAGACCGTGGCACCGAGGTCCGCGGCCTCCGCCCGGACGACGTCCGGCTCGCGACTCCACCGGCGACGCGTGACGGTCACCCACGGCGTCACGGGAACGCCCGCGGCCGCGAGCACGATCTTCATGAAGTGCTTGTCCATGCACAGCGCGGAGTCCAGGACGCCGCCACCGGCGTACGGCAGGCGAAGCGTGTCGAGGAATCCCTGGACCGTGCCGTCTTCGCCGTGGACGCCGTGGAGGATCGGGAGTACCACATCGACGCGTCCGAGCTCGGCCGTGGTGCCGTCGGCGTCACGCACCCGAAGGGTCTGGTCTCCCCCGCCTTCGGGCCAGAGGACGCGTGTGCCGTTGTCGATCACCTCGGGCAGCCGACCCGCACTCATGGCGAAGTGGTCCGGGTCGTCCACCTCCAGGACGAAGATCCCGTCACGGGTGATGCCCACCGGGATCACCCGATAGCGGTCACGATCGATCGCGCGCAGGACCCCGCCCGCCGTGGCGGAACTGATCGAATGCTCGCTGGAGCGACCTCCGAAGAGCACCACCACCGCCGGCCTGTCCATGCTGTGTCCTCTCCCCCTGCGGGGTGTCGTCATCGGTCGTCAGGTGCGGTGCGATGTCCCTCGGGTCCATCGTCCCGTCCAGCACCATCTTCACCTGCTCCACGATCGGCATCTGCACGCCCACTTCGCGGGCGAGCTGAAGAATCGGGGCGACCGACGCCAGGCCCTCGGCGGTCTGCTGCATCTGCTTCACCACGTCCTGGAAGGAGTAGCCCTGTCCGAGCAACCTCCCGGCCGTGTTGTTGCGGCTGAGGGGCGACTGGCACGTGGCGATGAGGTCACCGAGGCCCGCGAGGCCCTGGAGGGTGCCGGGCTGGGCGCCGTAGGCGACCGCGAAATCCGTCATCTCCACCAGTCCGCGCGTGATGATCGATGCCTTGGTGTTCTCGCCGTAGCCGACGCCGTCGACGATTCCGATGGCGACCGCGATGAGGTTCTTCAACACCCCGCCGAACTCGGTCCCGATCACGTCGGTGTTCACGAACGTCCGGAAGTACCGGTTGCGGCACCGTCGGGCGACGGCGTCGGCCGTGTCCTGGTCGGTCGAGGAGATGACGGCGGCGGTGGGCTGCTCGCGGGCGATCTCGAGAGCGAGGTTCGGACCCGAGGCGACGGCGATCCGCGCGGGATCGCAGTGCAGCTCCTGCTCGATCACCTGGCTCATCCGGAGCCCGGTCCTCTTCTCGACGCCCTTCATAAGCGAGACGACGGGCGCTTCGGTGCGGAGGAGGAGCGGGCGCAGGGCCTTCAGGTTCTGGCGAACGGCCTGGCTCGGGATCGAGAGGTACACCTGCTCGGCGCCCTCGAGCGCCTCGGAAAGATGGTGCGTCGCGGACATCTCCCGCGGCAGGTTGACCCCGGGCAGGTACTCCGTGTTGCGCTTGGCCTCTTGGATCTCCGCCGCGAGCTCCGGCCGCCGCGCCCACATCGTCACGTGTGCGCCGCCGTCGGCGAGGATCTTTCCGAACGTCGTGCCCCAGCTGCCCGCGCCGATGACGGTGACACGGGGGCGGGAGGAATCCTGTCTACGGGTCAAGGCGACCGGTCTCCTTCTGCCCATGCTGGCTGGGATCCCATCGGGCGGGTGGAGCCGTCTCGCCGCGGAGCCGCGAGAGAAGCGCGGAGATCTCCCCCATCACCTCGTCCGTGGCCGCGATCAACGTGCCCGGCTGGCTCAGTGTGGCACCGCGCGCGGCGAGGTCGATCGGATCACCGACGATCACCCGCACCCGACGGCGCGGAGGCCACATCCGGAACTTCCCGTAGCGGGGCATGACTTGCTGCACACCCCAGTGCGCCATCGGAACGACCGGGATGCCGCCGGCGAGAGCCAGCCGCGCGGCACCGGTCTTGCCGCGCATCGGCCACAGATCCGGCTCGCGCGTGAGCGTGCCTTCGGGGTACACGATCACCCCACGCCCGTGACGAACGAGGGTCTCGGCCGCCTCCAGCGTCTGACGCGCCGCCGACGCGGAGGAGGACCGCGCCACGGGCACCATGCCGGTGCTCCGGAGGATCCAGCCGAGGACGGGGACGCGGAAGAGGCTCTCCTTCGCCATGAACCGGGGGGCCCGGCCCATGCGCCACACCGCGAGGGCGACGGCGAGGGGGTCGACCTCGGAGTAGTGGTTCGGGGCGAGGACGTACGCACCGTTTCGAGGAAGCTTCTCGGCTCCCTCGATCTCGATCTTCATCAGCACGCTGATCAGCGGCACGGCGACCGCGGCGAGCGGCCAGAAGGCGCTCGGACGCGACTTCTCCGGCGACGCGCGATGCAGGGACCGAGCCATCATCAGCCGATGACGTCGTAGTCGGCGCCGAGCGCGTCCAGCTTGTCGAGGAGCTTCTCGTACCCCCGGCGCAGGATCCCGACGTTGCGCACCGTGGACTCCCCCTCGGCCGCGAGTGCGGCGATGAGATAGCTGTACCCGCCGCGGAGATCGGGGACGACCACGTCCGCACCGTGCAGCGGCGTGGGACCCGTGATGACCGCGGCCTGCTCGAGCGCGCGACGCGGGACGCGGCGATCGGGGCTCGCAAGGCCCTGGGGATGGACGACGATGTCGGCGCCCATCTGCACGAGCGCCTCGGTGAAACCGAGCCTGTTCTCGTAGACGGTCTCATGGACCACCGAAGTGCCCTCGGCCTGGGTGAGCGCGACGATCAGCGGCTGCTGCCAGTCGGTCATGAAGCCGGGGTGGACGTCGGTCTCGACCATCACGGGCTTCAAGGCCTCGTCGCGTCGGAAACGGATGCCGTCCTCGTGCACGTCGAACCACCCGCCCGCCTTGCGGAAGACGTTCAGGAACGTCAGCATCTCCTGCTGCCGCGCGCCTCCGACGAAGATGTCCCCGTCGGTGGCCAGGGCCGCGCACGCCCAGGACGCGGCCTCGTTGCGGTCGAAGATGCAGCGGTGATCGTATCCGCGGAGCTTCTCGACGCCCTCGATGAGGATCACGCGATTCGGCTCGTAGGAGATGATCGCGCCCATCTTCTGCAGGACGGCGATGAGATCCATGATCTCCGGCTCGATCGCGGCGTTGCGCAGCTCCGTCACGCCGCGGGCGCGGACGGCGGTGAGCAGGACCTGTTCCGTCGCCCCGACGCTCGGGTAGGGCAGTTCGATGTCCGCGCCGTGGAGGCCGTTGGGCGCCGTGATCCGGATGCCCTCGTAGCTCTTGTCCACGACGGCGCCGAAGGCGCGGAGCGCGTCCATGTGGAAGTTGATCGGACGGTCGCCGATGCGGCAGCCCCCGAGATCCGGGATGAGCGCCTCGCCGAGCAGGTGCAGCAGGGGTCCGCAGAAGAGGATCGGGATGCGGGATGCCCCGGCGTGCGCATCGATCTCCTCGAAGTGGGCCGAGACCGCCCCGCTCGGGTCGAGGCGGAGCGAGCCGGCCTCGTCACCGTCGCGCACGGTGACACCGTGCACTTCGAGGAGCGAGCGCACGACCTGCACGTCGCTGATGTCCGGCACATCGCGCAGGACACTGGCGGTCTCCCCGAGGAGCGCCGCCACCATCGCCTTGGTCGCGAGGTTCTTCGCGCCCTTCACCTCGACCCGACCGGTCAGCGGACGTCCGCCGCGGATCGCCAGGACTTCTCCGGCGGTCTCGCGGGGAGACAAGGTGGTCTCGGCATCGCCGACGAGTGACTTCATGCAGGGGACCTCACTATGTGTCTCGAGGATGGCTGGCCGCAGGACGCGCTTGTGGCGCGCTGTGCCCTATGGCGTGCTCTCGGCCGGAACCGGGAGCGTGCGGGGCCGCCATGCCTCGCGCCGAGCTTCGAAATCCGCGATCCGATCTGCGTTCCGCAGGGTGAGCCCGATGTCGTCGAGCCCTTCGAGAAGCCGCCACCTAGTGTAATCGTCGATGTCGAACGACACCTGGAGGGGGTCGATGCCGCGCTCCGCGTCGCCGTGGACGGTCGCGGTCCGGGCGCGGAGGTCGACCGTGACGGTCGTGCCCGGCCGGGCGTCGATCGCCGCCCAGATGGACTCGAGGTCGGCCTCGGAGACCACTCCGGTGACGAGGCCCTGCTTACCTGCGTTGCCGCGGAAGATGTCGGCGAACTTCGTGCTCAGCACGACGCGGAACCCGAAGTCCCGCAGCGCCCACACGGCGTGCTCACGGCTGGATCCCGTACCGAAGTCCGGTCCCGCGACGAGCACGGACGCACGGGCGAACTCAGGCCGATTCAGGACGAAGTCCGGATCCTGGCGCCAGTTCGCGAACAGCGCGTCGTCGAACCCGGTCTTCGTGACCCGCTTGAGGTACACAGCGGGGATGATCTGATCGGTGTCCACCGCCGAGCGGTGCAACGGGGCGGCGACACCGGTGTGCGTCTCGAAGGCATCCATGTCAGGCCTCGACCTTCTCACGTGCGGGCAGATCGGACGGGCTGGCGAGACGTCCGAGGACGGCGGTCGCGGCCGCGACCAGCGGAGACACCAGATGGGTGCGACCCCCCTTGCCCTGCCGGCCCTCGAAGTTCCGGTTGCTGGTCGACGCGCACCTCTCCCCCGGTGCCAGCTGATCGGGGTTCATCCCGAGGCACATCGAGCATCCGGCGAAGCGCCACTCCGCACCGAAGTCGAGGAACACCTTGTCGAGGCCCTCGGCCTCGGCTTCCAGTCGCACGCGGGCCGAACCGGGGACGACCATAACGCGCACGCCTTCCGCCTTGGTCCGCCCCTCGATCAGCGATGCGAACGCTCGGAGGTCCTCGATGCGGCTGTTCGTGCACGAGCCCATGAACACCGCGTCGACGGGGACGTCCTTCAGCCGGGTGCCGGGGACGAGATCCATGTACTCGAGCGCCCGCTCCGCTGCCGCGCGCTCGTTGGGATCGGCGAAGTCCTCGGGCGAGGGGACCACGTCGCTCAGCGACACGCCCTGGCCCGGGTTCGTCCCCCAGGTCACGAAAGGTTCGAGGGCGTTCGCATCGAGGAAGACCTCGGCGTCGTAGACGGCCCCCTCGTCGCTCGGGAGCGTGCGCCAGTAGGCGACCGCATCGTCCCAGTCCTGCCCGTGCGGGGCGTGAGGCTTGCCCTTGACGTAAGCGAAGGTGGTCTCATCGGGCGCGACCATTCCCGCGCGCGCACCGGCTTCGATGGACATGTTGCAGATCGTCATCCGGCCTTCCATCGACAGCGCACGGATGGCGGAGCCACGGAATTCCAGGACGTAGCCCTGACCGCCGTTGGTCCCGATCTTCGCAATCACGGCGAGGATGATGTCCTTCGCCGTCACACCGGGCTTGAGTTCGCCCTCGACCGTGATCGCCATGGTCTTGAAGGGCTTGAGGGGCAGAGTCTGGGTCGCCAGGACATGCTCGACCTCGCTGGTGCCGATGCCGAACGCCATCGCGCCGAAGGCGCCGTGAGTGGAGGTGTGGCTGTCACCGCAGACGACCGTGATGCCCGGCATCGTCAACCCCAACTGGGGCCCCACGACGTGGACGATCCCCTGCTCCTTGTCTCCGAGCGAATGGAGCCGGACGCCGAACTCCGCCGCGTTGCGTCGCAACGTCTCGATCTGGGTGCGACTGGTGAGGTCGGCGATCGGCTTGTCGATGTCCCACGTCGGCGTGTTGTGGTCCTCGGTCGCGATCGTGAGATCCAGCCGCCGCACCGGGCGCCCTTCCGCACGGAGTCCGTCGAACGCCTGCGGGCTGGTCACCTCGTGGACGAGGTGCAGGTCGATGTAGATGAGGTCGGGCTGGCCGTCCTCGCCCCTGACGACCAGGTGGTCGTCCCACACCTTCTCGGCGAGGGTGCGCGGGCGGGCGGGGATGCCGTCGGGATCGATCGTGCTCATGTCTGTGTGGTTCTCCTCGAGAGGGGGCGACGCCCCGAAGGGTCGGCCCGTGACGGACTCCGCGACGAGAAGGGCCTAGGACAAGGTCTCGTCGCGGCTGCGAAGGAGAAGACCCACGGCGCGCACCGGCCCAGGCTACCACCGCCACCCCGCCGACACCGTGCGCGCCACCGTGAGACGATTCGTCCGGGGCGGACACTCTGGTGTCGAGAGACGACGACCGCCGATGGGAGACGAGAGTGAAGGACGGCGATGGGACCGACGGACACGCGGGATGATGCGGCCCTCGTCGCCGCAGCATCCGAGGGCAGCGAACGGGCGTTCGGCGAACTGTTCCGCGCATACGCAAAACCCGTGTTCTGGATCGCGCACGGGTTGCTGGGCGATGCGGCCGACGCGGAGGACGTGACGCAGGAGACCTTCGTCGTGGCCTGGCGGAAGCTTCCGGGGCTCGAACTGGCGGGGGGATCGCTCCTCCCCTGGCTCGCGACGATCTGCCGGTTCCAGAGCGCGAACCGCATCCGCATCCAGCAGCGCGACCGCCGGCACCGTTCCGCGTTGATCGACGAGACCCTGCCGTCCACGGTCGATGTGGAGCAGCAGGTGATCACCGCGGGCCTCGCCACGCGGATCGCGGACGAGGTCGCCGGCCTGAGCGAGCTCGATCGCGAGGTGTTCCGACTGTGCGCGGCCGAGGGATACGCCTATCAGGCGGCCGCGGACGAGCTGGGGGTCGCGCACGGCGTGGTCAGGAACCGTCTCTCTCGTATCCGCACGAGACTGCGGACCGTGGTGAAGGAGAGCACGTGAACAGTTCTGAGATGGATGACGACGTCGTCCTCACCCCGATCGACGACGAGCGCCTCGCGCGCATCGAAGACGGGGTTTTCACCCGCATCGGCGAGGAGCGACGACGGGAGGGACGGCGACGAGCGCGACGCGGACGGATGTGGATGGCCGGCGGCGCGGCGGCTGCCGTCATCGCGGTGGCAGCGGTCATCGCTCCGAGCGTGGGCGATGTGGTCTCCGGCGGGAACGACGCCGCGGTGGGTCCCGCCTCCGCCGAGGTGTCCGACTCCGGGGCGGTCGCCCTCGATGCGGCGCCGCAGATGAGCACGGAGGCCGATCTGCGCGGCGGCGCGACGATGGCCGACGGTGCACAGGTCATCTCGTCTGCTTCGGCCACGCTGAGGGTGACCGATCCGGCCCCGGCCCTCGACGCGATCGGTTCCGCGGCGATCACCCGCGGCGGATACGTCGAGTCATCGCGGATCGGCGCGTGGGAACCCGTACAGCCGATCGACGTGATGCCCGGGGAATCCGGCGCCGCCGTTTACCCGGACACCTCGGGCGGGTGGATGAGCGTGCGCGTCCCGGCCGACGAGTTGCCTGCGCTGATCGAGGACCTCGCCGGGTTCGGCGAGGTGGTCGCGGCGTCGATCGATCGCACCGACGTCACGGCGCAGGTGGTCGATCTGGAGGCGCGTGTGGAAGCCGCCGAAGTGTCCGTGGAGCGCTTGACGCAGCTCCTCGCTCAGGCCGCCGACGTCACCGACCTCATCGCCGCCGAATCCGCGCTCGCCGAACGTCAGGCGACGCTGGAGTCGTACCAGCAGCAGCTCGAGATGCTCGACGATCAGGTCGCGATGGCGTCTCTGTGGGTGACCGTCGAGCCGCGCACACCCACGGTCACCGCCGATCCGGCGGGATTCACCGACGGTGTCGCAGCCGGATGGAACGGGCTGGTGGCGACCCTGAACGCGATCGTCATCGCCCTGGGCTTCCTGATGCCGTGGATCCTCGTGCTCGGCGCGGCCGGCGCGGTCGTCTGGCTCATCGTGCGGGTGCTCCGTCGACGTCGCGCGACCAGGACTGCCGTGTCGTCGGAGTCGACGACCGAGTGACGCCGCGCACGAACGAAGAAGCCCGGACCATTCGGTCCGGGCTTCTTCATGTTGGTGACCCCAGCGGGATTCGAACCCGCGTTACCGCCGTGAGAGGGCGGCGTACTAGGCCGCTATACGATGGGGCCGTTTTCGCAACCGTTCGAGTATGCCATGGCATTCGCGCGAGAGACAAATCGAGGCGGGAATCGATGCCGGGCTTGTCGTCGACGGGTCCGCCCAGTTGACTCGACGCATGCGAGTGACAAAGTTCGAACACGCCACACTGGTGCTCCGCGAGGCCGGAAAAGCCCTCGTGATCGATCCCGGATCGTTCACCTCTCCCCTGGACGATCTGGGTGATCTGGTCGGCGTCGTGATCACCCACGAGCACGCCGACCACTGGTCTGCGGAGCACCTCACGCGACTGCGCGACCGGTACCCGGATGTCCCGATCTACGGCCCGCCCGGCGTGGTCGCCGCCGCTGCGGGCTTCGACGTCGTGCCGGTGCATCCCGACGACCGGCTCGACCTCGCTCCGTTCGACCTCCGCTTCTTCGGAGGTCGCCACGCCGTCATCCACTCCTCGATCCCGGTCGTCGACAACGTCGGCGTCCTGGTCAACGAGCGCCTCTACTATCCGGGCGATTCGTACGCCGTTCCGCACGGTGTCTCCGTCGACCTGCTCGCCGCGCCGGTAGGGGCGCCCTGGCTGAAGATCGGTGAGGCGATCGACTTCGTCCTCGACGTCGCTCCCCGCCGTGCGTTCGCGACGCACGACATGACGCTGTCGGCGGCGGGCCTGGAGATGGGACGGGCGCGGTTGCGATGGGCGGTCGAGCAGGATGGCGGCTCATTCGCCGCCCTCGCCCCCGGAGACTCCCTCGACCTCTGACGCGCGGACGGCGAAAGGACGAGGACGGATGCCGCACGGCATCCGTCCTCGTCCTTTCGTGATGGTCCTACTCGGCGTCGAGGTCGGTCTCCAGCAGCGTGACGAGCTCGTCGAGCGCCTGCTCGGCACCCTCGCCCTCCGCTTTGAGGGTCACGACCGTGCCGTGAGCCGCCCCGAGTCCCATCAGCGACAGGATGCTCCCGGCGTTGAGGTCAGGGCCGCCCTCGACCGCGATGGTGACGGGAACCGGCTTGTCCTGCACGGCCTGGACGAAGAGCTTCGCCGGTCGAGCGTGCAACCCTGAGCTGCTGGCGATGGTGGCCTGGCGTTCTGCCATGATTTCTCCTTCGAGATGGGTGATGGTCGGGGGTCAGACGGCGACCGCGGCCTGCATGGGAGCCTCGGCCTGCAGGAGTTCTTTGCGGCCGACCCACTTCTTGAGGGCGACGACGACGAGGGCGGACACGACGGTACCGGCCACGAGCGCGATCAGGAAGCCCCAGAAGGGATTGATCGCGAACCAGACGAACAGACCACCATGCGGGGCCAGGGACTGGACGCCGAAGACCATGGTCAGCGCACCGGTGACCGCACCGCCGACCATGGACGCCGGGATGACCCGGAGCGGATCGGCAGCGGCGAACGGGATGGCTCCTTCGCTGATGAACGATGCTCCGAGCAGCCACGCGGCCTTGCCGTTCTCCCGTTCGACGGGGGTGAACAGGTCGCGTGCCAGCAGGGTCGACGCCAACGCCATCGCCAGCGGCGGCACCATTCCCGCGGCCATCACCGCGGCCATGATGAGGTACGGCGTGGGGTTCTCCGCGGAGCCCGCGGCGAGACCTGCCACGGCGAAGGCGTACGCGACCTTGTTGATCGGACCACCGAGGTCGAAGCACATCATGAGGCCGAGGATCACACCCACCAGAACGATGCCGGACGTGCCGGCAAGGTCGGTCAGCCACACGTTCAGCGCATCCATGAGGGTGGCGATGGGGCGCCCGAGGAAGAGGATCATGAGCCCCGACGCCACGATCGAGGCGACCAGCGGGATGATCACCACCGGCATGAGACCGCGCAACCAGCGCGGCACGTCGAGGCGCCCGATGGCGGCGGCGACGAAACCGGCGAGCAGACCGCCGATGATGCCGCCGATGAAGCCGGCGTCCATCAGGACGGCCACCGCACCGGCGACGAAACCCGGGGCGATGCCGGGGCGGTCCGCGATCGCGAAGGCGATGTAGCCCGCCAGCGCCGATACGAGGAACCCCATGGAGGTCGCGCCGATCATGAACATGACCGATCCGAGGTACTGTCCGAGCGGCCCGAACTGCGACGTGATGTCTTCCGTCGGGAGGTCCCAGAGCGAGTTCTGCGTGATGACGTTGGCGGCGTTCGCGGTGACCTCGTACCCGCCGAGGGCGAAGCCGAGCGCGATCAGCAGGCCGCCGCCGGCGACGAACGGGATCATGTAGCTCACGCCGGTGAGGAGGATCCGCTGGATGCGCGCGCCCCAGCCGATGTTCGCATCGGATGCCGACGCGGAGGTCGCGGCGGCCGCGGCGGCGTTCACCCGCGGCGCGGAGGGGTTCTTCGCGGCGGCGACGGCCTCGCCGATCAACGCGGCCGGCTGTTCGATACCGCGCTTGACCCCGGAGCGGACGACGGGCTTGCCCGCGAAGCGCTGGAGCTCGCGCACGTCCACATCGGTCGCGAAGATCACGGCGTCCGCGTCGTCGATCACGCTCTGCGGCAGCGCCTGGTAGCCGCTGGACCCCTGGGGCTCGACTGTCAGCGCCACGCCGGAGGACTTCCCCGACGCGGTGAGGGCGTCGGCTGCCATGAAGGTGTGGGCGATCCCTGTCGCACAGGAGGTCACGGCGACGATGCGGGCAGGACGACCATCGATCAGGAGGGATTCGTCCGCCGAGGGCGCGGCCTGCGAGGTCGGCGCAGCGACGGACGCGGCAGCGGCGTCGGCGGGAGCGCCCTCCTCGCCGATCGCCCGGCGGACGATCGCGACGACGTCTTCGTCGGTGGCCGCGGCCCTGAGGCCCGCGGTGAAGTCGTCCTGCATGAGGCTGCGGGCCAGCTTCGACAGGACCGCGAGGTGAGCCTCGGCGGCACCCGCGGGGGCGGCGATGAGGAACACGAGGTCTGCGGGCCCGTCGGCGGCCCCGAAATCGACGCCCGGCGCCAGCCGAGCGAAGGCCAGAGAGGCCTCCGACACGGCGGCGCTCTTGGCGTGCGGGATCGCGATTCCGCCGGGGAGGCCGGTCTCGTCCTTCTGCTCGCGCGCCCACGCGTCGGCGAAGAGGCCTTCCGCGTCGGTGGCGCGGCCCTGCGCGACGACGCGTTCGGCGAGAGCCCGGATGACGGCAGCTTTGTCGGCGCCGAGGTCGACGTCCAGGCTCACGAGGCCTGGAGTAATGGTCTGGGACACGGTGACCTCCAATGGTCGGATGTGGTGAAAGGGGTGTCAGCGAAGTGCGGTGACGAGGACATCGCCGCGCGGAAGATCCGTCGGGTGCGGCGCCTGCGTGCCGGGGAGCGCTGCCGCGGCGGCGCCGTAGAGGATCGAGGAGCGGAGCTTCTCGGCGGGCACGGCGCCGGCGTGATCCGCCAGGAGGTACCCCGCCAGGGAGCTGTCACCGGCGCCGACGGTGCTCACCACCTCGATGCGGGGCGGGCGGCCGAACCACTCACCTTCGGCGGTGACGAGGACCGCGCCTTCCCCGCCGAGGGTGATCAGCGCCGCGCCGATCTTCGCGGACGCGACGAGTCTGCGGGCCGCCTCGGCGACGCCGGCGACGAGGGTGTCGGACGGGGCCGCGGACCCGGTGAGATCCGCCAATTCCTCGTCGTTGGGCTTGATCAGATCGGGCCGGGCGCGGTCCACCACCGCGCTGAGCGCGGCCCCGGACGTGTCGACGGCGATCCGCGGCGCGCCGTCGCCGAGGGCTCGACGGACCGCCTCGATGACCCGCACGTAGAAGTCGTCCCCGGCTCCCGGAGGCAGGGACCCTGCCAGGACGAGCCACCGGGCTCCCCGTGACGCCTCCACGACCGCGGCGATGACCGCGTCCGCCTCCGACACCGACAGCGTCGCGCCGGGGAGGTTCAGCTTCGTCGTGATCCCCTCGGGATCGGTGATCGTGAGGTTCGCGCGGGCGCGGCCGGCGATCGGGACGCGCACGGCGTCGATCCCCGTGGCACGGAGGGCACCGTCGAACGGATCGTCATCGGCGAGCGGGAGCACGGCGCGCACGGCCACACCCGCCCCGGAGATCACCCGAGCGACGTTGATGCCCTTACCACCGGCATCCTCCCGCCCCGGGTGGGCCGGCTGTACCTCGCCCGGCCGAAGGGCTGCGTCCACCACGATCGTACGATCGAGGGACGGGTTCGCGGTCAGGGTGACGATCATGAGAGCCAGACCTCCACGTCGGCGGCGGCGAGGCCATCGGACAGCTCCGCGTCGAGCGGGGCATCGGTGACGAGGACATCGATGTCGGCGATGTCGGCGAAGGAGACCAGGGACTCGACCCCCATCTTGTCGGCGTCGGCGAGGACGATGACGCGGCGCGCGGCACGGACGATCGCGGCCTTGACCGCGGCCTCCGCAGGATCGGGGGTGCTCAAGCCGAATCCGGCCGTGATGCCGTTCGTGCCGACGAAGGCGAGATCGGGACGCAGCGACCGGAGGGCGTCGACCGTGGAGGGCCCGACCGCGGCGGCGGTGATGCCGCGCACCTGGCCACCCAGAACGGTCAGATCGATCCCCGGAACCGTGGACAGCGCGTGGGCGACGGGGACGGCGTGTGTCACGGCGTCGATGTGCGCCCCGGTGCCGGCGACGCGATCACCCATGAGACGGGCGACGGCGGCGGCGGTCGACCCGGCGTCGAACAGGACCGACCCGCGCCACCCACGCGTGATGACCTCGAGTGCGCGCCGCGCGATGGCCTCCTTCGCGCCGGAGTTGACGCCCGTCCGTTCCGCGATCGAAACCTCCGTGGTGCTGCCGCCCCGCGAGGGCACGGCTCCCCCGTGCACGCGCCGGAGGACGCCTTGTTCCTCCATGGCGTCGAGGTCGCGACGGATCGTCTCGGTCGTCACCCCCAGGTCGCGCGCCAGGTCGACCACGGACACGCGACCGCGATCGGTCAGGCTCCGGGTGATGTGAGCGTGTCGCTCCGTCGCGTACATGGTCCGTCCTCAGCGTCAAGGTGCCCTCACGCTACAACAGAAACCAAACCAAAACAAGAAGAAACAACAGAAACCCACACGGGCACGCCTAAGCAGAAAAGCAAGAAGCCCGGCTCTCCGCTGAGCGGATGCCGGGCTATCTGTCTTGCTGGGGTACCTGGACTCGAACCAAGAACAACTGAACCAGAATCAGCCGTGTTGCCAATTACACCATACCCCAAGGGGGTTCCGACCGAAGTCGTACCGAGGATCGAGTCTATCCCACGGCAGACCACCGGACAAACCGGCCGGCACCCGGGCGGGTCACCGGTTCACGAACTCGGTGAGGCGCCGCAGGGTCGCGTCCTTGCCGAGGAGCTCCAGCGATTCGAACAGCGGCGGAGAGATCCGTCGACCGCTGACGGCGACCCGCAACGGCCCGTACGCGATCCGCGGCTTCAATCCGAGTCCGTCGATCAGCGCCGACACGAGCACCTCCTGGATCGCGCTTGCGGAGAACTCGGACGCCGGAAGCTCCTCGAGGGCTGCCACGGAGGCGACGATCACCTCATCCGCGTTCGCGGTCAGCGAGGCGATCGCGTCGTCCTCGTACGACACGGAATCCGTGAAGAGGAAGCCGAGAAGGCCCGGGGCGTCACCCAGAAGGGGCAGCCGTTCCTGGATGAGGGGCGCGGCCGCACGCAGGAGTCGCGCCTGCTCCCCCGTCGGAGGCGCATCGACGACCCCCGCGCCCTGAAGGTACGGGATGATGCGTTCCGCGAAGACCTCGGGCGGCAGCATCCGGATATGGTCCCCGTTGATGGCCTCGGCCTTCTTCTGGTCGAAACGGGCGGGGTTCGGATTCACATCACGGATGTCGAAAGCTTCCGTGAGCTCCTCGAGGGAGAACACGTCCCGGTCCGGTGCGATGGACCACCCGAGAAGGGCGAGGTAGTTCAGCAGGCCTTCGGGGATGAAACCCCGCTCCCGTTGCAGGAAGAGATCGGCCTTCGGGTCGCGCTTGGAGAGCTTCTTGTTCCCGGTGTCGCCCAGAACGAGGGGCATATGGGCGAAGCGAGGAATGAAGGAGGTAACGCCCGCCTCGACGAGGGCTCGGTAGAGCGCGAGCTGACGCGCGGTGGACGGCATGAGATCCTCGCCGCGGATGACGTGGGTGATTCCCATCAGCGCGTCGTCGACGGGGTTGACGAAGGGATAGAGCGGGACACCGCCCGCTCGGACCAGGACGAAGTCCGGGAAGGATCCCGCCGGAAAGGTCACCTCACCGCGGATGAGATCGACGTAGGTGAGGTCTTCGTCCGGCACACGCAGGCGCCAGGCGGGCTGACGCCCCTCCGCGCGGTACGCGGCGCGCTGCTCCTCGGTCAGATCCCGGTCGACGTTGTCGTAGCCGAGCTGCTTCGCGCGGCCGTTGGCCTCGTTGCGCGCGTCGATCTCTTCCGCAGTCGAGTAGCTCTCGTACACCGCACCCGCATCCACGAGCTTCTGCAGCACCTCGCGGTAGATCTCGTGGCGCTGCGACTGACGATAGGGCGCGTGCGGCCCCCCGACCTCGACACCCTCATCCCAGTCGATGTTCAGCCAGCGCAGAGCTTCGAGGAGCTGCTGGTAGCTCTCCTCGCTGTCACGGGCGGCATCGGTGTCCTCGATCCGGAACACGAGCTTCCCACCGTGGTGGCGGGCGTAGGCCCAGTTGAAGAGCACGGTGCGGATCAGACCCACGTGCGGGAGGCCCGTCGGCGACGGGCAGAATCGCACACGGACATCGGCTCCGGTGGCGGTGGTGGTTCGGGGATCGGCTGAGGCAGACATCGCCTGCAATTCTAGGTGCCCGCTTCGGCCCGGCCCTTCACCGGTGCGACGCGGTCGGTGCGTACGAGCACCGCAAGGACCGCCGTCGCGATGACGGCCAGACCGACGACGAGCGCGAGCCCGCCGTAGCCGATCGCGGACAGGACGATCCCCGACCCGATCGCGCCGAGCGCCCCGACGAAGCTCATGGAGAAGTCGCTGATACCCTGGCGGCGCGTGCGCCGATCCTCCGTCGAGGCTTCGGTGAGGAGCGCCGCCCCGGCCACCGTCGCTGCGCTCCAGCCCAGGCCGAGCAGCACGAGGGCCACCGTCACCGCCGACGTGGACTCCGACCCGACGGAAGCGAGTACAAGCGAGGACGCGAGGATGCCCTGTCCGAGGAGGATCGTCCGCAGCCGCCCCCAACGGTCGGCCAGGATGCCGAAGAGCGGCGCCGCCGCGTACATCCCGGCGATGTGCAGACTCAGGGTCAGGCCCACGATCACGAGATCCGCGCCGTGATGGAGCAGGTGGACGGGCGTCATCGCCATGACCGAGACCATGACCACGTGCGAGGCGGCGACTGCGAAGATCGCGTATCGCGCGAGGCTCGGACGATCGGGACCCGCGATGGTGCGGCCGGACCCCCTCGTCGCGGCCGTGTCCAGCCGGATCGCGAGCACGAGCGGGTCGGGGCGGAGCGCGAAGAGGTAGAGCACGATCGCGAGCACCTGCGCCACGATGGTGAACACGTACGCGCCGGTGAGGGGCGGCATGCCGAGCGCCGCACCCACCGTCTCCCCCGGGCCCGCGAGGTTCGGTCCGAGCACCGCCCCCACCGTGGTCGCCCAGACGACCAGGGACAGATCGCGTCCTCGCGTGGCGTCGGTGGCGAGGTCGGCGGCGGCGAATCGCGACTGCAGGTTCGCCGCCTGGCCCGCTCCGATGAGGAGGAACGCCGCGAGGAGGAACGGAAAAGACCCGAATGACGCGGCGACGATAACGCCGACCACCCCGGCGAGGGCGCCGGCGGTACCCGTCGTCAAGGACACGCGTCGACCCGCTTGTCGCGCCAGGGCGGCGAGCGGGATGGCGACGGCGGCCGTCCCCAGCGTCACCGCCGCGGTGGCCAGGCCGGACAACGCGTCGTCGCCGGAGACGTCCGCGGCGAGGACGGCTCCGAGGGAGAGCGTGGCCCCGAAAGCCACACCGCCGAGCACCTGACCGGCGCCGAGCACCGCCACGGTGCGCCGTTGGATGCGGGCGCGCTCGGTGTCGGAAATCGGCGACGACGCGGTCACGCCGGTGACGACGCGCGCACGGTGTTGCGGAGGATGCCCAGTCCCTCGACATCCACTTCCACGGTGTCACCCGCGGCGAGCGGACCGACGCCCGCCGGGGTGCCGGTCAGGATGACGTCGCCGGGCAGAAGGGTGAACGCCGCGGAGGCGTACGCGATGACGTCGGCGAGCGGGAAGATCATGTCGCTGACCGGTCCGTTCTGACGTTCCTCACCGTTGACGCGCGTGCGGAGGCGTGCCGACCCGGTGGGGTCAAAATCCGTCTCGATCGCGGGCCCGAGCGGACAGAACGTGTCGAACCCCTTCGCCCGCGCCCACTGCCCGTCACTGCGCTGCAGATCGCGCGCGGTGACGTCGTTGGCAGCGGTGTATCCGAAGACGTAGTCGAGGGCGTCATCCGCCGACACGTTCTTGGCGATCCGCCCGATGACGGCCGCGACCTCGCCCTCGAAGTCCACCCG
Source organism: Microbacterium sp. NPDC077184 (assembly GCF_040687055.1). NCBI lineage: Bacteria > Bacillati > Actinomycetota > Actinomycetes > Micrococcales > Microbacteriaceae > Microbacterium > Microbacterium sp. NPDC077184. The sequence goes on along the minus strand of NZ_JBFBMM010000009.1, from coordinate 93,998 downwards.
CTCGGACTGCGGGGGCAGGACGATGGCATCCCCCGGGCCGATGACCGAGGTGTTCGGCTTGAAGAACAGCAGCGGTTCGGCCGGAACGTCGTTCCCGAGCTCGCTGGCGTGGTCGCGGTAGTTGCGCCCGACACACACGACCTTCGAGCGGGGGATCACCGGGGCGAGGAGCGCCACATCCCCGAGCGGCACCCGCTCTCCCGTGGTGTCGAAACCCGCGAAGAGGGGATCGGCTGCGAGGACCACGAGCTCCCCGTCGTCGAGGATGCCGTAGCGGATGGCGTCGTTGTGGCTGAAGCGGACGATCTTCACGGCGACCTCACGCGTCCAGGCGGGTGAGCCAGCCGTGGACATCCTCGCGGCGTCCGTACTGGATGTCCGTCAGCTCCTCGCGGAGCGACAGCGCGAGGGATCCGCTCGGCTGCTCGTCGAGGAAATCGCGACCCTTCAGCATGCCGATGGGCGTGACGACGGCCGCCGTCCCGCAGGCGAACACCTCGACGATGTCGCCGGAGGCCACGCCGTCGCGCCACTCGGCGAGGGAGACCGCCCGGCCCTCGACGCGGTGGCCGCGGTCGCGCGCGAGCTGCAGGATCGAGTCACGGGTGATGCCTTCGAGGATCGACGGCGACTGCGGGGTCACCAGCGTGCCGTCCTTACGGACGAACACGACGTTCATGCCCCCGAGCTCCTCGACGTTGCCGTCCGCGTCGAGGAAGACGACCTGGTCGCACTCGTTCTCATACGCCTCGGACTGCGGGAGCAGGCTCGCGGCGTAGTTGCCGCCGGTCTTCGCCGCCCCCGTCCCGCCCTTGCCGGCGCGAGCGTAGTCCTCGCTCAGCCAGATCGAGACGGGCTGGACGCCGCCCTTGAAGTACGCGCCCGCGGGCGAGGCGATGACGTAATAGCCCACCTTGTGCGCCGGACGGACGCCCAGGAACGCCTCCTTGGCGAACATGAACGGCCGGAGGTACAGGCTCTGGTCGGGGCCGGACGGCACCCAGTCCCCGTCGACGGCGATCAGCTCGCGCAGCGACTGGATGAAGTACGGGACGGGGAGTTCGGGGAGCGCCAGCCGGCGGGCGGAACGCTGCAGACGCCGGCCGTTCTGGTCGGGGCGGAAGGTGTGGATCGAGCCGTCCGCGTGACGGTAGGCCTTGATGCCCTCGAAGATCTCCTGCCCGTAGTGGAGGACCGCCGCTGCCGGGTCGAGCGCCAGGGGGCCGTAGGGCTGCACGCGCGGACGGTGCCACCCTCCGGTGACCGACCAGCAGATGTCGATCATGTGGTCTGTGAAGCGCGTGCCGAAGCCGGGATTGGCCAGCACCTCCGCTCGCACCTCAGCAGAGGCGGCGTTGAGGTTGCGCGAGACGCTGAAGTCCAGCGGCGGCAGTCCGGTGTCGGTGTCGGTGTCGATGAGGGTCATTTCACGTCCTGGATGTCGGGTCGTCGGCGGCGTCGACTGTGCTCAGATTACGCCCCGAGGCGGGCGGCGATCGCGTCACCGACCTCGGAGGTGGACCGGGCTCCCCCGCTCCGCGCGGCGATGTCCGCCTCGACCGCCCGGGTGACGCGGGATGCGTCCTCGGCGAAGCCGAGGTGCTCCAGCAGGAGGGCGGTGGAGAGGATCGCCGCCGTGGGGTCGGCGATGCCCTGACCGGCGATGTCCGGCGCCGAGCCGTGGACGGGCTCGAACATCGACGGGAACGTGCCGTCGGGGTTGATGTTGCCCGAAGCGGCGAGGCCGATGCCACCGGTGACGGCGCCGGCCAGGTCCGTGAGGATGTCGCCGAAGAGGTTGTCGGTGACGATCACGTCGAAACGAGCAGGGTGGGTGACCAGGAAGATCGTGGCCGCATCGACGTGCAGGTAGTCTACGGCGACCTCGGGGAACTCCGCGCCCACCGTGTCGACGATCCTCTTCCAGATCCCGCCGGCGTGGACGAGGACATTGGTCTTGTGTACGAGCGTCAGGCGCTTGCGGCGGCGCTGCGCCTGCGCGAAGGCGAAGCGCACCACGCGCTCGACCCCGAACGCGGTGTTCACGGATGTCTCGTTCGCGACCTCGTGGGGCGTTCCCCTGCGGATCGTTCCGCCGTTCCCGACGTAGGGCCCCTCGGTACCCTCGCGGACGACGACGAAGTCGATCTCTCCGGGGTCCGCGAGGGGGCCGGGTACGCCCGGATACAACCGCGACGGACGCAGGTTCACGTAGTGGTCGAGCTCGAAACGCAGCTTCAGGAGCAGACCGCGTTCGATGTTCGCGTCCGTCAGGCGAGGGTCGCCCGGCACACCGCCCACCGCCCCGAGGAGGATCGCGTCGTGCGCCGCGATCGCCGAGAGGTCGGCGTCCGTCAGTGTGTCTCCGGTCGCGAGGTAGCGATCGGCGCCGAGGCGGAACGTCGTGCGCTCGAAGCGGACGTCGCTCCCCTCGACCACCGCCTCCAGCACCTTCACGGCTTCGGCGATGACTTCGGGTCCGATGCCGTCTCCGGGGATGACGGCGAGCTTCACGATGCGCGGCATCCCCCCAGATTACTGGCGTCGCCCCAGCGTCGCCGCGGCGATGACGCCGGCGATCACGACGAGGCCCGCGCCGATGAGTGCCGTGACCGTGACACCGGCGCTGAAGGCGGTGCCGGCGGCGTCGGTGAGCGCTGCAGCCAGCGACGGATCGGCGGTCGCCGCGACCTGCGAGGCACCGGCGAGGGTCTCGCGCGCCGCCGTCGCGGGCTCCCCCGTGATGCCGTCGGGGACGACGAGGTTCGCCCGGTAGAGGGCGGTGAGGATGCCACCCAGCACGGCTGTCCCCAGGACGGCTCCGAGTTCGTAGGCGGTCTCCGAGACCGCGCTCGCCGCCCCCGCCTTCGCGGGGGGCGCACTGGCCAGAACCAGCTCATTGGAGACCGTCTCGGCCGCACCGATCCCGATGCCGAGCGACACGAAGGCGACCACCAGCAGCAGGAGACTCCCGCCCTCCCCCATCCGGGAGACGGCGACATAACCGCCGACCGAGAACAGCAGGGCGATAGGCACCACGATCCGCGGCGCGACCCGGCGGGCGATCGGGACGACCAGGAGCCCGGCGGCGATCATCGCGGCGAGCCCCGGCACCAGCGCCACGCCGGCGTTCATCGGGCTCAGCCCGAGGATCAGCTGGAGGTACTGCGCCGCGAAGAAGAGGAAGCCGACGAGGCCGACCACGCTCAGCAGATTCACCAGGAGCGCGCCGCTGAACGTCGGGTTGCGGAAGAGCCGGACGTCGAGCATCGGCTGCGGGCGGCGCAGCTGCCGGCGGACGAACAGGACTCCGAAGCCCACCCCCACGGCGAAGAGGACCGGCGCGACGCTGGCGAGGCCGTAGACAGCGAGCTCCTTGATCCCGTAGACGATCGGCACCATGGTGGCCATCGACAGGACGATGCTGACGGCGTCGATACGCCCGGGCTTCGGGTCGCGGCTCTCGGGCACCAGGAGGGGTGCGAGGACGAGGAGCGGGATCAGCACCGGCACGGCCATGAGGAAGACCGAACCCCAACCGAAGTGCTCCAGGAGGATGCCGCCGACGATCGGACCGAGCGCGGCCCCCGCTGAGAACATCGACGCCCAGATCGCGATGGCGAAACGGCGCTGATCGCGATCGGTGAAGATGCTGCGCAGGAGGGAGAGGGTCGAGGGCATGAGCATCGCGCCGAAGACACCCATCGCGGCGCGAGCGACGATGAGGAGGCCTGCCGTAGGGGCGAACGCAGCCAGGGCCGAGACCGCGGCGAACCCGGTCGCCCCGATCATCAGCATCCGCCGTCGTCCGAACCGGTCTCCGAGCGTCCCCATCGTCACAAGCAGTCCCGCGAGGACCAACGGGTAGGCGTCGATGATCCACAGCTGCTGGGCGCTCGTGGGCGCGAGGTCGACGGCGATCGCCGGCAGGGCGAAACTCAGCACGGTGTTGTCGACCGACACGAGCAGCACCGGCAGCATGAGGACGATCAGCGCCGCCCAGCCGCGCCATCCGACCCGCTGGGTCTTCTCGGCCCGGATCGCAGCGGTGATCGTCTCGGTACTCATCGACACTCCAATTTCTATACCGTCCAGCCGGTATAGTATCAGGATGCCGGAGATCCCGTCGATACGATCGACAGCATGAGTCGTCCCCCGCTTGCGAAGGAACGTGTCCTCGACGCGTTCGAGGCGATCCTGGTCGACGACGGTGATCGTGCCGCGACGATGGACGCCACCGCGCGCGCCGCGGGCGTCTCCAAGGGAGGCCTGCTGTACCACTTCGCATCGAAGGAAGCGCTGGAAGGCGCGCTCCTCGAGCGTCTCCGCATCCTCGTCGCCGAGGATGTCGCCGCGATCGAGTCCGCGGAGGACGGTGCGATCGCCTACTTCCTGCGGTCCTCGATCATGCAGAACGACCCGTTGGACCGGGCGATCCTCGCGGCGTCGCGACTCGCGCAGGGCGGGAAGGACGCTGCGGGCGACGCCCTCCGCGCCATCCGCGACGAGTGGGCGCGCGTGTTGCGTCCGCATGCGCGCGACGAGACAGCCCTGAATCTCGTGATGCTCGTCAGCGACGGCCTCTACTTCAACAACGCGCTCGCCGGCGGGTCGATCCCCGGGCCGGTCCCCGAGGGACCGGAGCTCGATGCGCTCATCGCCCTCGTGGAGGAGGCCTCACGCGGCGGCCATGATGGCCCGTCGCCCGCGATCAGTCCTCGGTGATCTCGATCTGACGGAAGAGATCGGCCCCCGTGGCCTCGCGCATCTCGTCGAGGATCTCCTCCGGCACGGACGCGCCGACGGTGAGGACGGACAGCGCGCGACCGGATCCGTCCGGCTGCGCCACCTGGAGCGCCTCGATGTTGATGCCCGCCGCTCCCAGCTTCTGCCCGTAGATGGCGACGATTCCGGGACGATCCGCGTACCGCATCACCACGTGGTGGTGCGCGAGCGCGACCTCGATCTCGTAGTCGTTGATCCCGACCACCTTCGGAATCATGCGCGTACCCGCGAGGGTGCCGGACACCGTGAGGACCGAGCCGTCCGACAGCGTGCCGCGGAGGGTCGTGATGTTCCGGTACAGCGGGCTCTCGGATTCGACGATGAGGCGGGTCTCGATGCCACGCTGCTCGGCGAAGAGGGGCGCATTGACGTAGGACACGGTGTCGCTGACGACGTTGGTGAAGATGCCCTTGAGCGCCGCGAGACGGTAGACGCTCACGTCGTAGGCGGCGAGCTCGCCGCGCACCTCGATGTCCAGGCTGGTCAACGCCGCCGGAGAGAGCGCCGTGAAGAACTGACCGAGCTTCTCCACGAGAGCGATGCCGGGACGGACGAAGGGGTCGATGACGCCACCGGCGACGTTCACCGCATCGGGGACGAGATCGCCCTCGAGGGCGAGCTTCACCGACCGCGCGACCGACACGCCGGCCTTCTCCTGCGCCTCGTCCGTGCTCGCCCCCAGGTGCGGTGTCGCGACGACGTTGGGGAGGGCGACCAGGTGGGCGGCGACGGAGTCCGCCGACGGCGGCTCCGCGGTGAAGACATCCAGACCCGCCGCGGCGATCGTGCCGTCGGTGAGCGCGTCGAACAGCGCCTGCTCGTCGATCAGGCCGCCGCGGGCGACGTTGACGACCGCGGCGGTCGGCTTCATCATGGCCAGCTGCTCGGCGCCGATCATGCCGGTCGTCTCGGGGGTCTTGGGCATGTGCACGGTGATCACGTCGCTCTGACGGAGGACCTCGTCGAACGAGAGGAGCTCGATCTGCAGCTGCTGCGCGCGGACCGGAGTGACGTACGGGTCGTAGCCGACCACACGCACGCCGAAGGCGCGCAGACGCTCGGCGACGAGAGCGCCGATGCGGCCGAGCCCGAAGATCCCGACCGTCTTTTCGAACAGCTCGGTTCCCGTGAAGGAGCTGCGCTTCCACTGCCCCGCGGCGAGCGAGGCGTGGGCGGCGGGGATGTGACGGGCGATGCTGAGGATGTGGCCGACGGTGAGCTCGGCGGCGGAGATCACGTTGGACGTCGGCGCGTTGACGACCATGACGCCCGCCGTCGTGGCGGCCTTGATGTCGACGTTGTCGAGCCCGACACCGGCGCGGGCGACGACCTTCAGACCGGGCGCCGCGGCCAGAGCCTCGCCGTCGATCTTCGTCGCCGATCGCACCAAGACCGCCTGCGCAGCCGCGAGGGCGGAGAGGAGCGCGGGGCGATCGGTCCCGTCCACGTGGCGCACGTCGAAATCGGGCCCGAGGGCGTCGATCGTGGCGGGAGAGAGCTCTTCGGCGATGAGGACGACAGGCTTCGTCACAGGTGATTCCTTCGGGGCAGAGCGCGACGGCGCAGGGCGGTGCAGGATGCCGCGCCTGCAGCGGGCGCGCGGCGGGCCGCCAGCAAGCCTAGCGCGGGCTCGCGCTTCGCCCGCACGTGTGACGCATCAGTTGAGGAGCGACGAGGTGTTCAGCGACACGTAGGACAGGACGTTGAGCCAGAACACCGCGACCAGCGCGAGCCCGACCAGCATGATCAGCGCGAGCTCATGGGCGCGCCGGCGGAATCCGAGGGCGAACGCGACCGACCACACGAGGACCGGGAAGATCGCGGCGAAGAGCCAGACGAACCATCCGAGGGCGTTGAGGCTGAAGCCCGCCTCGCCGTAGAACGCCACGGTCTGGATCAGATTGCCCACCGCGCTCCACACGGCGTAGGCGAAGAAGAGCCCCGCGGCCGCGGCGATCGCGACGATGAGCCACAGGGGGGCGTGGGGCCGCGCCTGCGTCGGCGGTGCGGTTTCGGTCATCACACGGGTCCGATCGTGAGGAACGGCCAGGGAACGAGGATGAGCGCCCCCGCGAGCAGCCAGGCGAACCGCGCCCATCGGGGGGCGGTTCGGGTGAGGAGGAGCACCACGCCGAACCAGATCGCCGGCGCCGCGACGGCGAGAGCCGTGCTCACGACGAGCATCGCGTCGGGCGTGATGCGCTCCTGCAGCCGGAGTCCGCCGAGAAGCCAGCCGATGGCATAGAGCAGATACACCCCACCCAGGACACCGACGGCGACCAGCGCCGCGTTCCCCGTACCGCCGGCCGAAACCTCCCGGTCCGGGTCGGGCGAGGACGATGGGGGCGGTACCTCCGAGGGGTCCGTCGTCCCGCCGCTGCCGCGACCGACCGCCGTGTATCCGGGCGGAAGAGCCGGAGACTCCTCCGAGCCGACGTCCAGTGTGGGATCGTCGTCCCCCGACCAGCTCAGGGCGTCGTCGTCGGCTCTCGCGTTCACCCGCTCAGCCTAGCGCGGCGACGAAGAAGGCTCCCGCCCCTGGATGCGGGGGCGGGAGCCGGAGTCGCCGGACGTGTGCGCCGGACGTAAGGGAGGTCAGCGCGCGGCGCTGCCCTCGGTGTAGTCGGAGTCCTGCTGCTTCCAGGCGAAGAGCGCCCGGAGGTCCTTGCCGACCTCCTCGATCGGGTGCTGCGCCGCCTTCGCGCGAAGCTCCTGGAACTCCACCGCGCCGTTGTCCTGGTCGCCGATGAAACGCTCCGCGAATGCTCCCGACTGGATGTCGGCCAGGACCGCCTGCATGTTCTCCTTGACGCGGGGGTCGATGACGCGCGGTCCGGAGACGTAGTCGCCGTATTCGGCGGTGTCGGAGACGCTCCAGCGCTGCTTCGCGATGCCGCCCTCCCACATGAGGTCCACGATCAGCTTCAGCTCGTGCAGCACCTCGAAGTAAGCGATCTGCGGCTGGTAGCCCGCCTCGGTCAGGGTCTCGAAGCCGTACTGGACGAGCTGGGAGACACCACCGCAGAGGACGGCCTGCTCGCCGAACAGGTCGGTCTCGGTCTCCTCGGTGAAGGTGGTCTTGATGACGCCGGCGCGGGTGCCGCCGATCGCCTTGGCGTACGACTTCGCCAGGTCCCACGCGGTGCCCGAGGCGTCCTGCTCGACCGCGATGATGTCGGGGATGCCGCGACCGGCGACGTACTCGCGACGGACGGTGTGCCCGGGGGCCTTGGGGGCGACGAGGATCACGTCCACGCCCTCCGGCGCCTGGATGTACCCGAAGCGGATGTTGAAGCCGTGCGCGAAGGCGAGCGCCTTGCCCTCGGAGAGGTGGGGCTTGATCTCGTCGTTGTAGATCCCGCGCTGGTGCTGGTCCGGCGCCAGGATCATGATGAGGTCCGCCCATGCCGCGGCGTCCGAGACCGAGAGGACGCGGAAGCCGTCCTCCTCCGCCTTCGGCGCGGACTTCGAGCCGTCCTTGAGCGCGATGACGACCTCGACACCCGAGTCCCGGAGGTTCTGAGCGTGGGCGTGGCCCTGCGAGCCGTAGCCGACGATCGCGACCTTCTTGCTCTGGATCAGCGCCAGGTCGGCGTCGTCGTCGTAGAAGATTTCAGCCATCTTCGTGGTTCTCCTTGTATCGAGAGTTGGTCGTTCGATCGCGCCGCACCCGCCCAACGACCCTGGGGCGAGGCGGCGTGGGTCACCCGCGCAGGACGCGTTCGGTGATGCTTTTGCCGCCGCGGCCGATGGCCAGCAGCCCCGACTGGGCGAGCTCCTTGATGCCGAAGGGTTCGACCGCCCGCAGGAACGCGTCGATCTTCCCCTTGTCGCCCGTCACCTCGACCACGACCGCGTCGGGCGCGTAGTCCACGATGTGGGCGCGGAAGAGATTCACGACCTCGAGCACGTTGGACCGGTTCGCGTTGTCGGCACGCACCTTCACGAGCATGTGCTCGCGCTGGACGGATGCCGTGGCGTCGAGCTCGACGATCTTGATGACGTTCACGAGCTTGTTCAACTGCTTCGTCACCTGCTCGAGGGGCAACTGGTCGACGTCGACCACGACGGTGATCCGCGACAGTCCCGGCACCTCGGTCACACCGACCGCCAGTGACTCGATGTTGAAGCCGCGCCGGGCGAAAAGGCCCGCCACGCGGGTCAGCAGACCGGGCTTGTCCTCGACGAGGAGACTCAGAACGTGGCTGGGCATCTCAGTCCTCCTGCTCGCCGAAGGCGGGCGAGTGGTCGCGGGCGTACTGGACGTAGCTGTTGCTGACGCCCTGCGGCACCATCGGCCACACCATCGCGTCCGCACTCACCACGAAGTCGATGACGACGGGACGATCGTTGGTTTCCAGAGCCGTCTTGATCGCGGCATCCACGTCCTCCTCCTTCTCCACCCGGATCGCGAGGCACCCGTAGGCCTCGGCGAGAGTGACGAAATCGGGGATGCGGATCGAGCCGTGTCCGGTGTTGAGGTTCGTGTGCGAATAGCGACCGTCGTAGAAGAGGGTCTGCCACTGGCGCACCATGCCGAGGGAGGAGTTGTTGATGATCGCGACCTTGATCGGGATGTTGTTGATCGCGCAGGTGGCGAGCTCCTGATTGGTCATCTGGAAGCAGCCGTCGCCGTCGATCGCCCACACCGCGCGTTCCGGTTCGGCGACCTTCGCCCCCATCGCGGCGGGAACGGCGTAACCCATCGTTCCGGCTCCGCCGGAGTTCAGCCAGGCGTTCGGACGCTCGTACTTGATGAACTGGGCCGCCCACATCTGGTGCTGCCCCACGCCGGCGGCGTAGACGCCCTCGGGCCCGGTGAGCTCGCCGATCCGCTGGATCACGTACTGCGGTGCCAGGAGACCGTCGGAGGTGGGTGCGTATCCGAGGGGGAACTCCGATCGCAGTCCGTCCAGGAACGACCACCACTCCGAGATGTCCGGGCGTGCGCCGTCGATCGCACCGCGGAAGGCGGCGTCGAGATCGACGAGGACATCCTTGAGGTCACCGACGATCGGCACGTCGGCGGTGCGGATCTTGGAGATCTCCGCGGGGTCGATGTCGACGTGGATGACCTTCGCGTGGGGAGCGAACAGGGCGGCCTTCCCGGTGACGCGGTCATCGAACCGGGCGCCGAGGGTGATGAGCAGGTCCGCTTCCTGCAGGGCCAGGACCGCGGGTACGGTCCCGTGCATCCCGGGCATGCCGAGGTGCTGTTCGTGCGAGTCGGGGAACGCGCCCCGCGCCATCAGCGTGGTGACCACCGGAGCGCCGGTGGACTCGGCGAGGGACAGCAGCTCCTCGGAGGCCCGGGCGCGGATGATGCCGCCGCCGACGTAGAGGACCGGCTTCTTCGCCTCCGCGATGAGCTGCGCGGCGGCCTGGATCTGCTTGCCGTGCGCCTTGGTGACGGGGCGGTAGCCGGGCAGGTCGATCTTGGGCGGCCACACGAAGGGCGCCTCGGCCTGCTGGGCGTCCTTCGTGATGTCCACGAGCACCGGTCCGGGACGCCCTGTCGAGGCCACCTCGAACGCCGCGGCGATGGCGCCGGGGATGTCCTCCGCGTCCTTGACGAGGAAGGAGTGCTTGGTGATCGGCATCGTGATGCCGACGATGTCCGCCTCCTGGAAGGCATCCGTTCCCATCAACGTCGAGAAGACCTGTCCGGTGATGCACACGAGCGGAACGGAATCCATGTACGCATCGGCGATCGCAGTCACGAGATTCGTCGCACCGGGCCCGGAGGTCGCGATGGCGACCCCGATCTTGTTGGACGCCGCGGCGTATCCTTCCGCGGCGTGGCCGGCGCCCTGCTCGTGGCGCACGAGGATATGGCGGATCTCGGAGGTGTCCATCAGGGGGTCGTACACCGGCAGGATCGCGCCGCCCGGGAGACCGAACACGTCGGTCACACCGAGCAGTTCGAGCGAGCGGACGACCGCCTGTGCGCCGGTGAGCACGGGCGCGGACGCGGTGCGGGCGGGGGGCCGGGGAAGGGCCGTTGCTGTTTCGGCGGGCATGGTGATGATTCCTCGATACGAGATGGGTGGAGTGTGGGGCCGTCAGCCCGTGACCGCGCCCTCCGCAGCGGAGCGCACGAGACGGGAGTACTTGGCCAGGACGCCACGGGTATAGCGCGGGGGCAACGGCTCCCAGCCGTCGCGGCGGGAGTCGAGCTCTGCATCATCGACGAGTAGGTCGAGAGTGCGAGCAGCGATATCGACCCGTATCAGATCACCATCGCGCACGAAGGCGATGGGACCTGCGTCCACCGCTTCGGGTGCTATGTGGCCGATGCACAGGCCGGTTGTGCCGCCCGAGAATCTGCCGTCCGTCAAGAGTAGTACATCTTTTCCGAGGCCGGCGCCCTTGATGGCGGCGGTGATGGCGAGCATCTCGCGCATTCCCGGCCCACCCTTGGGGCCCTCGTAGCGGATCACGATCACGTCGCCCTTTGTGATCTCGCCCGCCTCGAGCGCATCCATCGCCGAGCGCTCGCGCTCGAACACCCGGGCCGGTCCCTCGAACACGGAGGCGTCGAAGCCGGCGGTCTTCACGACCGCGCCTTCGGGTGCGAGTGATCCATGCAGGATCGTGATGCCGCCCGTGGCGTGGATCGGATCGTCCAAGCGGTGGATGACCTCGCCGTCGATCGGCTCGGGGGCGAGATCCTTCAGGTTCTCGGCGAGGGTCTTGCCCGTCACCGTCAGCGCGTCGCCGTGCAGGAGACCCTCGTCCAGCATCGCCTTCATCACGACGGGGATGCCGCCGTGGCGGTCGACGTCGTTCATCACGAACTGACCGAACGGCTTCATGTCGGCGACGTGGGGCGTCTTGTCGCCGATCCGGTTGAAGTCGTGGAGGTCGAGGTCGACTTCGGCCTCCCGCGCGATGGCGAGCAGGTGGAGGACCGCGTTGGTCGAACCGCCCAACGCCATGACGAGCGCGATGGCGTTCTCGAACGCCTCCTTGGTGAGGATGTCCTTGGTGGTGATGCCCTGACGGAGGAGGTTCACCACCGCCTCGCCCGAGCGGTGCGCGTAGTAGTCACGTCGCCGATCCGCCGCCGGCGGTGCCGCCGAGCCCGGCAGGCTCAGCCCGAGCGCCTCACCCACGGAGGCCATCGTGTTCGCCGTGTACATGCCGCCGCAGGCGCCTTCACCGGGAACGATCGCGCATTCGATGCGCTTGAGGTCGGCTTCGCTCATCTTGCCTGCGAGGCATGCCCCCACACCCTCGAACGAGTCGATGATCGTGACGTCCTTCTCGGCCCCGTCCGAGAGCTTGACCCACCCCGGCATCGTGGATCCGGCGTACAGGAACACGCTGGCGAGACCGAGACGGGCGCTGGCCATCATCATCCCGGGGATCGATTTGTCGCATCCCGCGAGGAGGACGGTGCCGTCCAGCCGCTCCGCCATGATGACCGCTTCGACGGAGTCGGCGATGACCTCACGCGACACCAGCGAGAAGTGCATCCCCTCGTGACCCATCGAGATGCCGTCCGACACCGAGATCGTCCCGAACTGCAGCGGGTAGCCACCTCCCGAGTGGACACCCTCCTTGGCGCCCTGCGCGAGGCGATCGAGGCTGAGGTTGCACGGAGTGATCTCGTTCCAGCTGGACGCGATCCCGATCTGCGGCTTCTCCCAGTCGTCGTCGCCCATGCCGACGGCGCGAAGCATCCCGCGAGAGGTGGTGGCTTCGATGCCGTCGGTGACGACGCGGCTACGGGGCTTGATGTCGATGGGGTCCTGAGAGGGCATTCCCGAAGTCTATTGCGCGCGCGCAACCCGCTCCGTCGCGAGACGGACCAGGACGTCCGCGAGGGCGTCGATATCGGGCACCCGCAGCGTCGCCGCCGACTCGCGGTCACCGACGTGGATGCCGAGGTCATCGGCGGAGAGGCTGCGCAGGGCGTCTTCGTCGGTGACGTCGTCGCCGGCGAAGACGACCGCGTCCGCCCGCGTCCATGCGCGCAGTTCCGCAACCGCGCTGTCCTTGCCCTCGGAGCGGAAGGCGTACTCGACGATGTTGCGCCCCGTGCGGCGCCGCCAGTGGGGGGCCGCCTCGGCGATGAGGGCGTCCACCCGGCGCCGTGCGTCCTCTTCGGTCGCCGGGTCGGCGGAGCGGGTGTGGACCCCGAGACCGAAGGTCTTCGGCTCTATCCATACCCCTCGCATGCCCGTCGTCGCCGCTTCGGCGCGTCGTTGGAGCTCCTCGCGCAGCGCACCGGCCGCGTCGTCCTCGGGATGGGTGACGACTCCCCGCTCAGGGGTCCAGAACTCCGCTCCGTGAGACCCGGCGAGGAGGATCCTCGAGGAGTCTTCATGCTCCGCGATGATGCGCAGATCCCGCAGACTCCGTCCGGAGACCAGCGCGACGGTGGTTCCGGGCGCCTCCACCAGCCGTTCCACCGCGGCGCGCGCGCCGGCGCTCATCCGCGCCGTCATCGGCTCATCCACCAGCGGCGACAGCGTGCCGTCGAAATCGAGGGCGACGAGGAGGCGATCGACCGCGGTCACGGAGGTGAGGTCGACGGCGCTCATGATGCCTCCGGCGCGGTCGCGCCCTCGCGCTCCCGATCGCCGCCCGCGGCCGCGTGCCGGTGCTTCGCCGCCTCCAGCGCGGCGAGGAACGAGCGGGACCACTGCGCCACGTCGCTCTCGATCACCTTCTTGCGCAACGATCGCATCCGCCTCCCCTGCTCCGCCGGGGGCATCTCGATGGCCCGGATGATCTGATCCTTCATCCCGTCGATGTCGTGAGGGTTGATGAGGAGTGCACTCGGCAGCTCATCCGCCGCTCCGGCGAACTCGCTCAGGACGAGCACGCCGCGGTTGTCCGTGCGGGTGGCGACGTACTCTTTGGCGACGAGGTTCATCCCGTCGCGGAGCGCCGTGACGAGCATGACGTCGGCGGCCAGGAAGAGCGCCACCATCTCCTCCTTCGGATAGGCCTGATGGAGATAGCGGATGGCGGTGTGGTCGGTCGTGTCGAAATCGCCGTTGATGCGGCCGACGGTGAGTTCGATCTCGTCCCGCAGCTGCATGTAGGACTCGACCCGCTCCCTGCTGGGGCTCGCGACCTGGACGAGGGTGACGTCCTCGACCGTCAATCGGCCGTCCTGCAGGAGCTCGCCGAAGGCCTTCAAGCGGTGCCGGATGCCCTTGGTGTAGTCGAGCCTGTCCACGCCGAGGAGGATCCGCTTCGGATTGCCGAGCCCCTCCCGGATCTCGCGGGCCCGCCGCTGCACCTCGGGCCGGCGGGCCAGTTCGACGTACGACCCCGCATCGATGGAGATGGGGAACGCCTTGGCCACGGCGTTGCGGTACGAACCGTCCGCGAGCGGCACGGAGATCCCCGATGCCTTGGTCTGATACCGCAGCTGGCGACGGACGGCGCGGGCGAAGTTGCCCGCGTCGGCGACTCGCTGGAACCCGATGACGTCCGCCCCCAGGAGGCCCTCGAGCACCTGCCGACGCCAGGGCAGCTGCGAGTACAGGCCGTGGGCGGGGAACGGGATGTGATGGAAGTAGCCGATGACCAGATCGGGTCGGAGCTCGCGCAGCATCTTCGGCACGAGCTGCAGCTGATAGTCCTGCACCCACACCGTCGCCCCCTCGGCGGCCGCGTCCGCCGCCGCCTCCGCGAATCGCCGGTTCACGCGGACGTAGGCGTCCCACCACACGCGGCGGTAACGGGGCGCGGCGATGACGTCGTGATAGAGCGGCCAGAACGTGTCGTTCGACATCCCCTCGTAGTACTGCTCGACGTCCTGCGCCGACAGACGGACGGGAACGAGGAGCGTGCCGTCGAATTCGAACGGCTCCAGGTCGAGGTCGGGCTTTCCCGCCCACCCGACCCAGGCGCCCTCCGTGGAGCGCATGACCGGCTCGAGCGCGGTGACGAGCCCTCCGGGTGAACGGCGCCACCCGCCATCCCCCTCGGCACCGGCGACGCGGTCGACGGGAAGACGGTTGGCGACGACGACGAACTCGGCCTGGGTCACACGGGCTCCTGACACTCGAGCGGACGGAGATGTCAGGCTATCGCCCGTCGCGCGACAGCCCGGACCCTTGACGCCTCGCACCAGCCCTGTCAAGGGCGTCGGGCCGATACTTGCGCACGCTAGCGTGTCGACATGCGCAAGTACCTCTTCGGCACCGGCATCATCACCGCGATCACCGGCGGGATGACCCTGCTCCGCTCGTTGCGCAGCGACGAGCCGTTCACCTGGCGCACCGCCCTGGCGTGGCTCAGCTGGGGCATCAGCCTCGCCCTGGCCATCGGCACCATCGTCGACACCCGCCGAGCGTCCCGCGGGAAGATCGTGCCGGACGACTCCCCGGTCAGCGGCAAGGCGCAGAAGCTGTTCGAGAAGCGCCGCCGCTGACGTCTCACAGGCTCACCGGGTCAGGATCAGGGCGTCGCCCTGGCCGCCACCTCCGCACAGCGCGACAGCGGCCGTCCCGCCGTCTCGGCGGACGAGCTCGTGCACCGCGTGGACGACCAGACGGTTGCCTGACGCGCCGATGGGGTGACCCAGGGCGATCCCTCCCCCCTGCGGGTTCACGCGATCGTCGTCGATCCCGAGGTCGTCTTGCGACTTCGCCACGACTGCGGCGAACGCCTCATTGATCTCCACGATGTCCAGGTCCGCCGCCGTCATCCCCTGGCGACCGAGAGCTTGAGTGATTGCACGGGCGGGTTGGGCGTGCAGGGAATTGTCCGGACCCGCGACCTGCCCCGCCGCGCCGACCGCCGCGAGGATCGGCCAGCCCTCTGCGTCCGCGTGCGCCCGGGTGGTGAGGACCACGGCCGACGCGCCGTCGGAGATCTGCGATGCGTTCCCCGCGGTGATGGTGCCGTCCGCCGCGAAAGCCGGGCGCAGTCGAGCAAGCGTGTCCACACTCGTGTCGGCGCGGATGCCTTCGTCGGCACGGATCACGAGCGGGTCACTTTTTCGCCGAGGGATCTCGACGGCGATCATCTCGGCGTCGAAGAGCCCCGCCGCCGTCGCCGCGGCCGCGCGCTCATGCGAGCGTGCCGCGATCTCGTCCTGACGAGCCCGCGTGATCCCGAGCGGCAGGTTGTGCCGCTCGGTCGACGCGCCCATGCTCTCCCGGTCGAACGCGTCGGTGAGCCCGTCGAAGGCCATGTGGTCCAAGACCTCCACGGACCCGTACGACCAGCCCTGGCGCGAGCCCGTGAGCAGGTGCGGAGCCTGGGACATCGACTCCATGCCGGCGGCGACGACGACCCGCGCGTCACCGAGCCGGATCATGCGCGCGGCGTCGATGACGGCCGTGAGACCGGAGAGGCAGACCTTGTTGACAGATGCGGCGGGCACGTCCCACCCGATCCCCGCGGCGATCGCCGCCTGGCGCGCGGGGTTCTGACCCGCGCCGGCGGGCAGCACCTGCCCGACCAGGACCGCATCGACGATCTCGGGACCCAACCCCGCCTTCCCCAGCGCCCCGCGGATCGCGGCGCTGCCGAGCGCCGTCGAGCTGAGTGAGGAGAGCGCCCCCTTCAGACGCCCCTGCGGGGTCCGGGCGGCGGCGACGATGACGACGTCTCGACTGTTCATGACTGCTGTTCTCCTTCGACGACGGCGACGGTCAGTTCGGGTTCGGTGGCGGCACGCACATCTTCGACGCTCACGCCGGCCGCAAGCTCGACGAGCACGAGACCCGTCTCGGTCACATCGATCACGGCGAGGTCGGTGATGATCCGATCGACGACGCCGCGGCCGGTGAGAGGCAGGGAGCATTCGCGGACGATCTTCGGGGTCCCGTCCTTCGCGACGTGTTCCATGAGGACGATCACCTTGGCGGCCCCGTGCACGAGATCCATCGCTCCGCCCGGCCCCTTGACCATCTTCCCCGGGATCATCCAGTTGGCGAGGTCGCCGGACGCCGACACCTGCATGGCGCCGAGGATCGCCGCATCGATCTTGCCGCCGCGGATCATTCCGAAGCTCATCGCCGAATCGAAGAACGCCGAGCCGGGGAGGACCGTGACCGTCTCCTTGCCCGCGTTGATCAAATCGGGGTCCACCGCGTCCTCCCCCGGGTAGGGACCGACGCCGAGGATGCCGTTCTCGGACTGCAGGACCACCGTCACCCCGTCGGGGACGTAGTTCGGCACGAGGGTGGGCAGCCCGATGCCGAGGTTGACGTACGAGCCGTCGCCCAGTTCCCGGGCGGCACGGGCAGCCATCTCCTGACGCGTGAGTGCCATGCTCAGTTCCTCTCTCCGTCGGCGGCGACGGTGCGCCTCTCGATGCGCTTCTCGATCGCCGGCCCCACCTCGACGATCCGGTGGACGTACACGCCGGGGAGGTGCACGGTGTCGGGGTCGATCTCCCCCGGCTCCACCAGTTCCTCGACCTGCACGATGCACATGCGCCCGGCCATCGCGGCGAGCGGATTGAAGTTCCGCGCGGCCTTCCGGAAGACGAGGTTGCCGTGACGGTCTCCGCGCAGGGCGTGGACCAGCGCGTAGTCCGTCACGATCGCCTCCTCCAGCACGTACTCACGAGAGATCCCGTCGGGGGCGAAGGAGCGGACGTCCTTCGCCGGAGAGGCGACGGCCACGCCGCCCGCGCCGTCGTAGCGGCGGGGCAGTCCGCCCTCGGCGACCTGGGTGCCGACCCCGGTCTGGGTGTAGAAGGCGGCGATCCCCGATCCCCCGGCCCGGAGCTTCTCCGCGAGGGTGCCCTGGGGCGTCAGCTCCAGCTCGAGCTCCCCGGACAGGAACTGACGCTCGAACTCCTTGTTCTCCCCGACGTAGGACGACGTCATCTTCCGGATGCGGCGATCCTTCAGCAGGATGCCGAGACCCCAATCGTCGACACCGCAGTTGTTCGAGACGATCGCGAGCTCGCGCACTCCGCGCTCGTGCACCGCTTCGATGAGGGACATCGGGTTGCCGGACAAGCCGAATCCGCCGACCGCAAGGGACGCGCCGTCGGGGATGTCGGCGACAGCGGACGCTGCCGATTCCCACGTCTTGTCGATCACGCGAGGAGCTCCTTCGATCAGAAAGGGACGCCGCGCCGGCGCCTCCTCGTCCATCGTCGTCCGCGAAGGGCCGCACGGCGACCGGACGCTTGCGATGTGGACGTCTGGTCGTCTAGCGTCCACGATGTGGACATTCCTCGCGCGATCCCCGGTGCGCAGGCGATCGCGCGCGCGGCCCTCCTTCTTCGTCTGGTGTCCGCGGCGGGGATGGAAGGGCTCACGGTCTCCGCACTCGCGCGGCAGTCGGCCCTCACCCGTCCGACGACGCACCGACTCCTCTCGGCGCTGCGGAAGGAGGGACTCGTCGATCAGGACGAAGCCCGCGGCACGTGGACCCCCGGCCCCGAGCTCTACCTCATGGGCGCCGCGGCCGCCGCGCGGTACGACGTGACCGCGGTGGCCCGCGACATCGTGCGATCCCTCGCCGTCCGCACCGAGGAGAGTGCGTTCCTGTCAGTCCGACGCGGTGACGAGACGGTGTGCCTGCTCCGAGAGGAGGGCAGCTTCCCCATCCGCTCCTTCGTGCTGTCGGAAGGGATTCGCTTCCCCCTCGGCGTCGCCTCCGCGGGGCTCGCCATCCTCTCCTTCCTGCCGGCTCACGATATGGACGACTATCTCGACCGGCATCCGGAGCTGCCTGACCGCTGGGGCACTGCCCATGCGCCGCGCGATGTCCGCCGGCGCGTTCGCGAGACCCAGCTGCGCGGATACGCCGTGAACCCGGGCCTCATCGTGGAAGGAAGCTTCGGCCTCGGAGCGGCGGTGTTCAACCGGGACGGCCAGCCGCAGTGGGCACTGAGTCTGACCGGCGTCCAGTTCCGCTTCGGTCCGGACCGTCTTCCCGACCTCGGCCGGACCCTCCTCGCGCACGCTCATCAGCTGACCACCCGGATCGCCGCAGCGCGGTCATGACGGGGCCGCGGTCTACCGTTCGGAGGCCCGCGTGATCGCCTGGGCGGCGACGGATCCCACGACGCGTGCGCCGGCGGGCGCCATGATGATCGTGTAGTGATTGACGCCGAGGACCGCGGTGTGCGCGATCCCCGGGTAGTGCGCCAGAAGACGGCTGAGGTACCCGGGAGCGTAGAGCCCCGGGGGCTCGTCCCGATACCCGCGCGGAGCCGTCAACAGGGTGGTCGGATGGCGGAGGGCGGCGAGAGCGGCGGGCACAGCCTCCCCCATGTTGCTGTCCAACGTGTCCTCGATCATCACGCGATAGCTCGTCACCGGGCGGAGAGCCCCGTGACCGTCATCGACGAGGTCGTATCGGAGGTAGCGCTCGAGCTCCTCCGACCAGTGGCCGCAGAACGCGGGATGCCCGCGCCAGAACTCCAGATACTCCTCATCGTCGGCGAAGCGCATCGACAGACGCGCCGCCGTGGGCCCGAGGAGACCGGAGACGAGGGCATCCGGATCGGCGTCCCGGGGCAGATCCAGCGGGAGACCGCCGTCGATGAGCACGAGACGCGACACCCGGCCCGCGTGCCGGTGGGCGAGCACGACGGCGACGAAGGCGCCCATCGAGTGGGCGATCACCGGTACCCGGTCGATGCCCAACGCGTCCAGGACGAGCGCGAGGTCGTCCGCGTGCACCGCCATCCCCGCGCGTCCGTCGATGTGCTCGCTGCGACCGCGGCCGCGCAGGTCCGGAGCGACGAGCCGGACACCCGGGAGCTGGGAGACGACGAACGACCATGCGAGGTGAGACGCGGTGATCCCGTGGACGAGGAGCGCCGTGGGTGCGTCGACGAGGTCATCGACCGGGTCCCACACCGCGACGGTGAGCGTGCCGCCGGGGACGGCGACCTCGACCGTGCGATGACGGTGGGTCCGAGTGTCGTGGATGCTCACCGAAGCAACCGTACCCGCCTGGAGACGGCACGAGGGCCTCGCCGCAGCGAAGCCCTCGTGCCGTTCCCGTGTGTGGTGCACCCCCAGGGACTTGAACCCTGAACCCACTGATTAAGAGTCAGTTGCTCTGCCGATTGAGCTAGAGGTGCGTGGATCCGAGCGGAAAACCGACGTCTCGAACCGAGGGTCAACACTAGCATCACGATCCCGTCACGCGGAAATCGACCACCGACTCCGCAGGTATCCTGAAGCGGTGACGTCTGCTCCCCCGCCCCCCTCCTTCGACGCGGAGTTCTCCGGGGACCTGACCGCCGATCTCGCGTTCGCGCTCGCGCTGGCGGATGCCGCGGACGCGGTGTCGATGACGCGGTTCGATGCTCCCGACCTCGAGGTGAGCACGAAAGCCGACAGCAGCCATGTCACGGAGGCCGACCTCGCCACCGAGCGCGCGTTGCGGGAGCGGATCGAAGCCGAGAGGCCCGATGACGGGATCTTCGGCGAGGAGTACGGCACGACGGGCTCGGGCGAGCGCCGATGGATCATCGATCCCATCGACGGTACGGCGAACTACCTCAAGGGCATCCCGATGTGGGCGACGCTCATCGCCCTCGCCGTGGACGGCGTCCCCCGGGTCGGTGTGGTGAGTCAGCCCGCGCTCGGGCGACGCTGGTGGGGCGCCACGGGCCTCGGCGCCTGGACCCGTTCGGCGGACGGGCGTGAGCGCGCCCTGCGCGTGTCGGCCGTGGACGACATCGCGACCTCGAGCGTCAGCTTCCAGAGCATCGGGCAGTGGCGCGATGCCGGTCGGGAGGCGGAGCTCGACCGCCTCACGCGAGCGGTGTGGCGTGACCGCGGGTACGGTGACGCGTGGCCGTTCATGCTCCTGGCCGAGGGCCGCCTCGAACTCGTCGCCGAGTTCGGGGTCAAGGAGTACGACATCGCCGCACACGTCCCGATCATCCGGGAAGCAGGTGGACGGGTGACCTCGTTCGACGGCGAGGACGATCTCGTCGCCCGCTCCGTCCTCGCCACCAACGGCATCCTCCACGCATCATTCCTCGACCTGCTCCACAGACCCTGACCGCTTCCGACCATCCCGCCGGAGACTCCCCCATGATCCCGCCCCGCGTCCGCTGGACCGCCGCGCTCCTCGCTCTTCCCCTCGCCCTGGCCGCCACGTCGTGCGCGCCCCAGGAGCCGGAGCCATCGGCACAGCCGACACCGTCCGCGACGGCTCCGGTCATCGCCGAGCCCGAACCGGAGCAGTCCGTGGAACCGGGAGCCGACGCAGAGGTCGAGCCCACCTGCGAGACGATCATCGCCGCCTCCATCGTCACCGAGTTCGAGCGGATCGGCTGGACCTCGCGTGAGGAACCCTTCTACGTGGGCTCGACGGAGCTCGAAGACGGACTCCGTTGCATGTGGGCGGACTTCGACGCCCCCGCCAGCGACAACCTGCAGATCTTCGGCTGGTCGCCCATCGACGAGCAGGCCACCAGATCCACGCAGACCGAGCTGGTGGGACAGGGCTGGATCCGGGAGGAGGCGGCCGAAGGCGTCTACGTCACCGAGAACCCCGAGACGATCATCGCCCCGGACGAGAACGGCTACGGCATCACCTACCTGTTCGGGGACGGCTGGGTCACCGTCGCGGACACGAAGCAGGGGCTCGTCCTCATCGAATGGCCCCCTCCGGCATCCTGAGCTGCCGCGACGGGCGTCGCGCATCGCCTATGCTCGGTCTCCATGGCCGCCGGCGCGACGATGTACTCCTTCCAGGTAACCCTGGCCGACGTCGATCGCGGAGTCTACGAGGATCTGGCGCTGCGCGTGGCGCGGCATCCCTCCGAGACCGACGCGTTCATGCTCACCCGCCTGCTGGCCTACTGCCTCGAATACACCGACGGCATCGCCTTCAGCGACGGGATCTCCGCCACGGGTGAGCCGGCGGTGTACGCCAAGGACGCGACCGGGGCCCTCGTGACCTGGGTCGAGGTCGGAGCCCCCGACGCCGCCCGTCTGCACGACGGATCCCTGCGATCACCGCGGGTCGCGGTCTACACCCATCGGGATGCCGCCAAGGTCGCCGCCCCCTGGTCGGGCAAGCGCATCCATCGGAGCGAAGAGATCTCGCTCCACAGTTTCGACCCCGGATTCATCGACCGGGCGACGGAGGCACTCGAGCGACGCACCGTCGTCTCGGTCTCCCGCGTCGAAGACACCCTGTACCTCGAACTGAACGGATGGCAGGGCCAGAGCGTGCTGCACGCCCAGCGCGTGTCCTGATCCTCGGATCAGAACCGCAGCAGGACCTTCCCCGCGCGGCCCGCCCGCGCGTTGGCGCGGACAGCGTCGGCGATCTCCGCGGCGGGGAAGATCTCCTCCACGGGCAGCGACACCTCACCCGAAGAGATCCGGGACACGAGTTCGCCCATCAGCCGCGTCCTCGTGGCGGTGTCCATGTCCTTGCTGACCCGGCTGCCCCAGAAGCCGCGCACCGTGAGCTGTCGGAAGATGAGGTCACCGGTGGGGAGGGACAGATTCGGCTCACCCATGGACCCGAAGACCACGAGGGTCCCGGCGTCGCTGAGAAGCGCGACCAGGTCCCCCGCCGCCTGACCGCCGACCGAATCCACCGCGGCGCGCACCGTCGCACCGCCGATGATCTCAGCCGCGCGTTCCCGCCAATCGGCGGAATCCGTGGCGACGACATCCGTGATTCCGACCGCGGCCAGCTCTTCCACGGCGGCGGAGCGCCGGACGAGGCCGAGGACGCGGATGCCGCGGGCCGCCGCGAAGGGGACGACCTGTCGTCCGACCGCACCATTGGCGGCGTTCTGGACGATCCATTCGCCCTCCTCGGCCTCGAGGGAGTCGATGAGACTGAGCGCGCTGAACGGCATCGAGATCCACTGCGCGGCGGTCTCGTCGGACACGTCGTCCGGCACGGGGACGAGCGCTGCGGCACGGGCGATGAACGACTCCGCCCAGACGCCGAACGCCCCCGCGGAGGACACCCGCTGGCCGACGCGAAGCCCGTGGACGTCGGGACCGACGGCGTCGATCACCCCGACCGCCTCCGTCCCCGATGGCGCCGGCAGTTCCGGACGGTACCCGTAGGTGCCGCGGACGGTCCACAGATCATGGTTGTGGATCGCCGCCAGCGCGGTGCGGATCCGGACCTCTCCGGGTCCCGGCTCGTCGGCCTCCTGCTCCACCAGGGTCAGGACGTCGGCGGGATCTCCGAAGGTGTGGTGCATGAGTGCTCGCATGCCGGGCACAGCGCGTGCGGAGTCCCCCGTATTCCCGCCCCTGCGCGGAGGACGACGATAGGGTCGGATCCACGGCGACGCGGCAGGAGACGACATGGAGCGGTTCGACACGATCATCGTCGGCGCAGGGGTCTCCGGCCTGGCGGCCGCACGGCTTCTCCGCGGCGCAGGCCGGCGCACCGTCGTCCTCGAAGCGCGGGACCGGATCGGCGGGCGGGTCCACACCGATCGCACCGATGGGTGGGTGACCGACCTCGGCGCGTCGTGGATCCACGGAATCGCAGACTCGCCTGTCGCGGCGGCGGCGACCGCCTTCGGCATGCCGATGCGGGAGTTCACGGTCGGGGGCTACCAGCCCGACAGCCGTCCGATCGCCTACTGCGGCCCGGACGGTGCGCGTCTGAGCGCCGAGGACACCCGGCGGCATATCGCCGACATCCACCGCGTCGATGCGGATCTCGTCGACATCATCGCCCGATCCGGACCGCGCGCGTCCTATCGCGACGTCACCGAACGGGCCCTCGCCGCTCAGGGGTGGGACGCCGAACGGACTCAGCGGGTCCGTGAGTACTTCGAGCACCGGAGCGAGGAGCAGTACGGCACCCGGAGCGAGGACCTCGCCGCGCACGGGCTCGATGACGACGCCATCGACGGCGACGAGGTGGTCTTCCCCGAGGGGTACGACGTCCTCGCACAGCGACTCGCCGACGCACTCGACATCCGACTCGAGGAGGTCGTCCGCCAGGTGAACTGGAACGGCGACGGGGTCACCGTCGCGACGGACGCCGGCGAATGGCACGCTCGTTCGGCCGTCGTGACCGTCCCGATCGGCGTCCTCGCGGCGGGTGAGCTGACGATCTCACCCCCGCTCCCCGAGCCCGTCGCCGGAGCGCTTTCGCGTCTGCGGATGAACGCGTTCGAGAAGGTCTTCCTCCGCTTCCCCGTCCGGTTCTGGGATACGAACGTCTACGCTCTTCGCGCCCAGGGCCCGGGCGCGCAGTGGTGGCACTCCTGGTACGACCTCACCGACCTCCACGGCGAGCCGACGCTCCTCACCTTCGCGGCAGGGCCGGCCGGGTTCGGCATCCGCGACCTCTCCGACAGCGAAGTCTGCGCCGCGGCGGCGGAACCCCTCCGACGCCTGTACCCGGACGGCTATGTCGATCCGACCCATGCGCGGGTCACGCGATGGTGGGAGGACCGGTTCGCGCGGGGCTCTTACGCCTACATGCGGGTGGGGTCGACCACCGCCGATCACGACGATCTCGCGACGCCCGTCGGCGGGGTGCTTCACCTGGCCGGCGAGGCGACCTGGACGGAGGACCCCGCGACGGTCACCGCCGCGCTGTGCTCCGGGCACCGGGCGGCGGAGCGTGTGCTCGGGCGCGCTGTCCCGATCGAGTCGCTGTGGGCGTAGCACCGGAGACCTCCTCCGATCTGCCCCCTCCCCCGCGCGTCGTGAGTCTGGAGCTCCTCCTCGACGCGGCGTCCGAAGCCGCCGTGCGCGACGACTGGGAACGGCTGCGAGAGGGCGGCCACTCGTCCCTCGCGGCATCGACCGCCGTGGCGAACCGCCCCCACATCACCGCCGTCGTCAGAACGGATCTCCCGGTCCCGGAGCTGTCGCCGCTCGCCGGCATCCTGCCGTTGGAGATACGGATGCTCGCACCCATCGTGTTCTCGCACTCCGATGAGGCCCGTCGCGGAATTCTCGTTCGACCCATCCGCCTGACGCCAGAACTCGATGCGCTGCACCGGAGGCTCCACGCGATCTGCGGACCAGGCGAGGACATGCCGCACACGGCGCCGGGCGCGTGGACGCCGCACGTCACCCTCGCGCGCCGCCTCATCCTCTCCCAGACGCCGCTGGCGATCGCCCTCCTCTCGCCGCCACGCGATGCGACGATCGTGGGGGTGCGACGATGGGATGCCGCCCGGCGCGAATCGCGCGTGCTCTGGACCGCGTGAGTGGACTCGCGCACACCGAGCGGAAAAGGTCCAAGGTCAGGAAAGCGGCTCATGTACTCACCCGCCAGGACACCGAACGCCGGCGAGCTCGCAGATCGGCCTCGTCCTCGGAGCGTGGCAGCACGAGGGCGGCCCCCTGCATCTGCATCCCGGCGATCTCGGCTGGTATTCGCTCCGAGGATCCGTTGGGACGGCCGCATCGATCCGTGTGTGGTCCGAGAACGAGGCGATTGTCGCGATCGCGCTCCTCGACGGGCCTGATCTGCTGCGGTTCGCCGTCGACCCGGAACGATGCGAGGATCAGACCCTGGCCGCCCGCATCACGACCGACGTCGCCGATCCGTCGGCGAATGTCTTGGGTGCCGGGAGCGCGACGATCGAAGCGCGCGGCGCCGGCGCGCTCACCGCGGAGCTCGCCGGGAGCGGATGGCTGCCCGACGAGACCTGGACACCCCTGCGGTGCGATCCCAGCGCACCAGTCGAATCCCCCGATCCACGCATCGAGCTGGTCGAGCCGCACCGCACGCGCGAGTGGGTGTCCGTCCACTGGTCCGCGTTCCGCGGAACCCCTGCACCCGGCGGACGACTCCGCGCACTGGCCGACGGGTGGTCGGAGGTCGCGCGGGGGCCGTTCCTCGACGCTGCCCGCATCCTCTTGCTGTGTGATGAGCAGGGCCGCCCCGTCGCCGTGTCCGCCGTATGGTCCGCCGGCGACGGCCGCCCGGGACTCATCGAGCCCCTGGGAGTGCCCCAGGACCACCGGGGTCGGGGACACGGCGCGATCATGACCCGGGCGGCAGCCGCACACCTGCGGGACAAGGGCGCGTGCAGCGCCACGGTCGCGGCGGAGAGCACGAACGTCACCGCGGTGGCCACGTACCGCGCAGCGGGATTCCACGCCGGCACCGACGTCCACGACTGGCGTCGGGTGGGCGAGGCGCCCACAGGCTGATCACCTCCTCCACGCAACGAGAAAAGCCCCTCGATCCGCACTCTCGTAGGGATCGAGGGGCTTCCTCGTTTGTGACAGCGGTCGTGGAGATGGGGGGAATCGAACCCCCGTCCATCGCTTTTGAACTGCGTCTTCTCCGGGCGCAGTCTGTGAAGACGTTCTACTCGGCCCCGACCTTTAGCACAGACACACAAGTCGACGGGCCCAGCCTGGAAAGAGTCCCGCGTGACGTCCAGACACCATCACGCAGCAAGATCCCTAGATGACGCCAGTACCCGTGACGGGATCACTCACGGACTGACGGACTCGGGCTCGCTGCTTAGGCAGCGAGGGCGAAGTCGGACTGCTTCTTTTCGGCAGTTATTGTTTTCGCAGGGAGCGTTGACGAGATAACCCTGCATCCTCGGCCCGCTTCCCGCAGCGTCACGAGCGATGTCGAAACCGATCATCCCCGAGCGCCGTTCGGCAAGGAACCGCTGTCACCCTGTTGAGTTGTCTTCGGGTGCGAACACCCGAGCACAACAGGATACACCTTCGGACGCGGGCACCGACCCGCGATCACGCGAACTCGAGCTCGCCCCGGACGATGGAGTCGCCCGAATGAGCGGGGTCGTCGTCGTCCTCCTCTTGGGAGATGTCGACGAGGACGTACTCGTCGATGTCGATACCGGTGGGAACGGCGAACTCGCCGTCACGACCTTCAAGGACGCCGAGGCTGACGATGGCGGAAGCATCCGCCGTGATCAGCCAGACCTCGCGGTAGCCGTCATCCGGCACCGAGGCGTCCAATTCCACCCGGATCCGGGTCTTTCCGTCCGCGGTCTCCACCACCTGCGCCGATCCCGCCGCTCCCTGGTGCTCGGGGAACGCATTCAGCGTCGCCGATGCCAGCTCGACCACCTGGACGGGTCGGACGAGCGACCACACACCGACGACGGCGAGGACGAGGACGGCGCTGGCGGCGAGGGCGAACAGCACGCGGAAGGCGCGACGCCGAGGAGGCGTCGTAGCCGCGCCCGCGGGCGCGGCCATTGAGGATGAGTCGGGAATCGTCGTCGCCGGGGCGGAGCCGACCCTCCTCACCTCATCGAGGATGTTGCCCCAGACGCGTTCCGGGGGCGACTCGAGTTCACCGAGACTCACGGTCGAGCGTCCGATGGCGATCGTGTGCTCGAGCTCCGCCAGCTCGAGGGCGCACTCGTCGCACCCTACGAGATGGGCTCGCTCCTCCGCTCGGGGATCCTCGCCGAATGCGAGCGCGGCGACCCGATCGGGGTCAAGATGCGACATGACCCACCTCCAGTCGTCGTCGCAGGCGCGTGAGACTCCTGCGGATGTGGCTTTTCACGGTTCCCAAGGGCATGTCGAGGCGAGAGGCGATCTGGTCGTGCGTCAGATCATCGTAGAAGGCGAGACGCACCACACGTTGCGCGTCGGGTTCGAGCCGATCCAATTCGTCGGCGAGCAGGAGCGAGTCGCCGAGGTCTATCTCCCGCCCGATCAGTTCGTCCGGGTGGGCCGTCCGCTGGAGCTGGTCCTGCAGCGCGCGGACCTTCGCCCTCGCCTCATGGGTGTCGGCGATGCGCCGCTTGGCGATGGCCACCAGCCACGTGGAGAGCTTGGCTTTGGTCGAGTCATAGGACGCCCGCGATGTCCAGGCGGAGACGAACGTCTTCTGCGTGACATCCTCCGCGTCACCTCGATCGCCGAGTGATCGCAGGGCGAGAGTGAACACGATCGACGACCACCTGCGATAAATGGCTTCGAGCGCGCGCTCGTCGCCCTGCCGGAACCGCTCATGCAGCTCCTGCTCGTCGATCTCGTCCACGGGGGTGCCTTCCCTCAACACTGTGCTGCTCATGGCACCGGCGTCATTCCACGGGCGTGGCGACTGCGACCACATTATCCGCGTAGCGGCCCGTCTCCTGGTCGAACGGACCACCGCAGGTGATGAGGACAAGCGAATCGCTTCCCGAGCGAGCGAACAAGTTGTTGACGGGGAGGTCCGCCTTGGGGTAGTAAGTCACGCTCTCCACCACGTATCGATGGACGGTGCCCGCTTCGTCGGTCACCTCGATCTGCTCCCCGGCGGGGAGGTCGCGGAGGCGGCTGAAGGGGCCGATGGGAAAGCCCGGGAAATCGACGTGCGCGGTGATGACGGTGTTGCCGTCGGGGCTCGACGGGTCGGCTCCGAACCGGTACCACCCGCCGATGGCGGGGTCGTCGGGGATCTCCATGAAACCTCCCTCCTCCACACCGACGGCGACCACCGGGATGTCGACGCCGATGGCCGCGACGGCCACTCGGACCGGAGGTACGGGCTGACGTACCGCTGTCGGAGTGGCCGCCGCGATCGGCACATCCGCGACGGGCGTGGGGGGCGCCGAGGCGGTCTGTGCCGGCGTGGGCGGGGCGGTCGCGGCATCCGTGGGGGCGGAACCGCACCCCGCCAGGGCGAGGGAGACCGCCGCGGCGGCCAGCGTCGCGACGATCCCCCTCATGCTCATGACCCGATTCAGCGGCCGGCGCGCGCGCGGGCGACGACGACGACGGAACCGGCGGCGACGGCAGCGATCAGCAGCCCACCGATGAGGAACATGGTCTGACGCTGCTGGTCCTGCTGCGCGAGCAGACCCGCGGTACCGGAGTTCACGCCCTCGGGGCCCGAGTGCAGGCCGTCGATCGTCTGGACGGCGAGCGCGAGGTTCTCGTCCTCGAGGCTGCCCCAGGCGTAGACGATGGTCAGGACGCCTTCCTGGATCTCGACGTCGGCCGGCCCGATCACGGGGTCGGTGGTGCCGGTCGCGGCAACGGATGCCGAGACGGTGCCCGCGGCGAGGTTCAGAGTCGCCTCGTCGGGGTTGGAGAGGTTCTCGATGACCGGCGAGCCGCCCGCGAGGATGTCGACGGCGGGGGCCGCGGCGTCGTGACGAACCGTGAGTCGACCCTCACCCGCGGCGGTCTGGGAGGTGTCGTTGACGTAGGGCGTCACCGTCGGCTCACCGTCGGCGGTCAGGTGGGCGACAGCGGTGTAGTTGACACCCGCGTCGAGGGTCAGGTCGACCGGTCCGAGGATCGGCTCGCTGTCGTCCGCCGCGTCCGGCGCGGTGATCGCGACCGAGTACGTGGCGGCCGGAAGCTCCAGCGGACCGGCGAGGTCACCGGGCTGGAAGTCGTCGAGGGTCAGATCTCCGTTGACGTACACGTCCACGGGAGTGTCGGGAATGCCGTGCAGCACAGAGAGCTGAGCCGATTCGGCCGAGTCCGCGTAGGCGGGGGCGACGAGCCCGAGGGCCGCGACGGCTCCCGCTGCGACACCGAGAGCGATGGTCTTTCGCACGATGGTCCTCCTTGATCGGGGGCGGCGCCTGACCGCCCGTTGATGAGTGTTTCTCCGCGTGGCCCGTATTCGGATGCAGGTGAATGAGACTTTTTCCAGGACGCTCCCCTCTCCCACGAATCGTTCGGCGTACTCTCGGGGCATGAGCGAGGTCATCATCAGCGTCCGCGGTGAACACGACGTGCGCGTCGCGCCCGAAGAAGCGGTTGTGCACATCTCCGTGCGGACGGAGGGTGCCGTGCGTTCCGAGGTCGTCGCCCGGAACGCGGCACTGACCGATCCGCTCCGCGCCGATCTCGACCGACGGCTGTCCGCGGGGACGGTGCTCCGGTGGGCATCCGACCGAGCGTCCGTGTGGTCCGAGCGCCCGTGGCACCCGGAGGGAGTACGTCTGGATCCGGTCCATCACGCGACCGTCGACATCACCGCGGCCTTCGCGGATTTCGACGCGCTGTCCCGGTGGGTCACGGATGTGGCGGATGTCGATGGCGTACAGCTCGTCGGTATCCAGTGGCTCCTCCGAGCAGAGACCCGCGCGCGTCTCGAAGAGGAAGCCGCGATGACCGCCGTCGGGGTCGCCGTCGCGCGCGCCCGCGCCTACGCGGGGGCTCTCGGGCTCTCCGCCGTCGAGGCCGAACACATCGCCGACGTCGGGCTGCTCGCCGAATCGGGCGATCGGACGGAACGCCGTTCCGCTCCGCTGATGGCCGCGGCGGCCTTTCGCGACGGAAACACGCCCTCGGTGCAGCTACGCCCGGAAGAACTCGTCATCTTCGCCGCGATCGAGGCGCGCTTCCGCGCACACTGACCACGGCGGCGGGTGGGTCAATCTCCCAGCCGGTTCTTCGTGCGCATGGCGCGCTCGGCCTCACGCTTGTCTTGACGCTCGCGAAGGGTCTGGCGCTTGTCCCAGTCCTTCTTCCCCTTCGCCACGGCGATCTCGACCTTGGCCCGACCGTCCAGGAAATACAGCTTCAAGGGGACGAGCGTGTACCCGCCGGCACTGATCGCGTGCGAGAGCTTCACGATCTCCTCCTTGTGCAGGAGAAGCTTGCGGGTGCGTTTGGACGAATGGTTCGTCCAGTGCCCCTGCGAGTACTCGGGGATGTGCACGGCATCGAGATACGCCTGCCCGCCGTCGATGTACGCGTAGCCGTCCGAGAGGTTGGCGCGCCCCTGGCGCAACGACTTCACCTCGGTCCCGGTGAGCACGAGGCCCGCCTCGTACGTCTTCTCGATCGCGTACTCGTGGCGCGCGCGACGATTGGTCGCGATGACCTTCTCCCCGCGTTCCCTGGGCATGGTGACTCTCCTCGATCGATCCGCTCCGTCGACGTTCGGGCGGCTTTCCTGCCGAACGGCAGCCTTTCACCCTACCCGAAAGTCCGGAGGGGTTCGGCACGGCGCCGGTACATCTCAGGCACGCAGCCAGCGTCGGATGGCGAAGCCCGCGGAGACGGCCGCGAGAACGACCCCGATGGCCACCAGCACCGGCACGACGAGCCACGCCTCGCCCATACCGACCCACGTCGTGACGAACTCGACACGACCCCGGAGGTACTGTTCGACGCCGAAGTGGACGCCGGCGAGGACCGCGGCGCTGGCCAGAACAGATCCGATGAGGGCGGCGAACACCCCCTCGAGGATGAAGGGTGTCTGGATGAAGCGGTTCGAGGCGCCCACGAGCCGCATGATGCCCAGCTCGCGGCGCCGCGCGTACGCGGAGAGCCGGATCGTGGTGGAGATCAGCAACACCGCGGCGATCAGCATCAGGACGGCGATTCCGACGGCGATGTAGGTCGCGACCGTCAGGGCCGAGAACAGCGGGTCGAGGTATTGGAGCTGATCCTGCACCTCCTCGACGCCCGCCATCCCGGTGAAGGCCTCGCTGATGACGTCCGACTCGTCCTGGTCGACGAGGTTGATCCAGAAGGTCTCGTTCAGCTGGTCCGCGGTGATGACGCTCGCATAGTCCTCCCCGACGAGGGCGATGACGTTGTCGTACGCCTCCTCCCGCGTCTCGAAACGCACCTCGCGGATGAGGGGCGCCAGCGCCGGTCCCTCCAGCTGCGCCTCGACGGCGTCCAGCTGCTCCTGGGTGGCGACGCCGTCCGTGCAGGTCGGCGTCTGCACCGCGGTGCACATGTATACCGCGACCTGCGCCCGATCCACCCAGAACGCACGCATCTGACCGATCTGCATCTGCATCAGGATGGCCGCTCCGACGAAGGTGAGCGAGACGAACGTCACCAGCACGATGGAGATCACCATCGAGGCATTCCGGCGGAGTCCGTTGACAGCCTCGGCGAGGACCAGTCCCCCCCTCATGAGGTCGGTCCCACTTCTTCGTGACCACGATCGCCGCCGAGCCCCAGGCGATCGGCGACGCCGAGCTCGGCGACATCCACCTCCGCGATGTCGGCGACCGGGATCGGATTCGTGCGCGGCGCGGGCGATGCGTCCGCGGAGTCGGCGCCGGGGGCGACTCCGGCCTCCGCGAGGGATTCCGCCGCGGCCTCTCGTGCAGCCTCGAGTGCATCGTGGGCTTCCGCCTCGCGCGCCGGATCGGCTGCGGCACTCGCCGCCGACACGGCGGCATCCACCGCTTCGGGTTCCACCGTTCCGGTCTCGACGATCTCACGATGCAGTTCGAGGACCGCGGTCAGCGCCGCGACCGCCGCAGCCCCGCGCTCGGGCTGGGGGGCGAGGCTCGGGAGGCCCGAGGTGTCGCCGTACCCGCCGTGTCGTTCGTCGCGCACCATCACGCCGTCGCGGAGCTCGATGACCCGTCGCTGCATCTGATCGACGAAGCCCGCCTCGTGCGTGGCCATGACCACAGTCGTCCCGCCGTCGTTGATGCGGGCGAGGAGCTGCATGATGTCCACGGAGGTTCCGGGGTCCAGGTTGCCTGTCGGCTCGTCGGCGAGGAGCACCTGAGGTCGGTTCACCAGCGCCCGCGCGATGGCCACGCGCTGCTGCTCACCGCCGGAGAGTTCGTGGGGGAATCGCTTCTCCTTGCCGGCGAGACCGACGAGGGCGAGGACCTCCGGGACGGCTTGCTGGATGAACGCACGCGAGGACCCGATCACCTGGAGCGTGAACGCGACGTTCTGGAAGACGGTCTTCGTCGGCAGGAGCCGGAAATCCTGGAACACCGCCCCCACGTGGCGACGGAAATACGGGACTTTCCGATGTGGCAGGGTGCGCAGATCACGCCCGAGGACGACCACGCGCCCCTCGCTCGGGATGTCTTCGCGCAGGATCAGCCGCAGACACGAGGACTTCCCCGAACCGGAAGCACCGACGAGGAAGACGAACTCCCCACGGAGGACTTCGAAGTCCACTTTCTCCAGGGCGGGCCTCGCGGTTCCGCGGTAGCGCTTGGTGACGTTCTCGAACCGGATCATGACCTGATGAGCCTAAGCGCGCCGAACTGATCGCCCGGTCACGACACGGGCGTGCCCGGGTTTCGTCGACCGGGTCAGTCGTCGGTCTTGCGCTTGCGCCAACGGATGCCGGCGGAGATGAAACCATCCAGATCGCCGTCGAGGACCACGGCGGGGTTCCCCACCTCGTGCCCCGTGCGGAGGTCCTTCACCAGCTGCTGGCCGTACAGGAAGTAGGACCGCATCTGGTCGCCCCAGCTCGCCGTCATCGTTCCGGCGAGCTCCTTCTTCTTGGCCGCTTCTTCTTCGCGCTGGAGCAGCATGAGGCGCGTCTGGAGCACCCGCATGGCGGCCGCGCGGTTCTGGATCTGCGACTTCTCGTTCTGCATGGACACCACGATGCCGGTCGGAAGGTGGGTGATGCGCACAGCGGAGTCCGTCGTGTTGACGGACTGCCCACCCGGGCCGGAGGAACGGAAGACGTCGACACGGATGTCGCCCTCGGGGACCTCCACCTCCTGCGCCTCCTCCATGACGGGGATGACCTCGACGGCCGCAAAGCTCGTCTGCCGCTTGTCGGCGCCGCCGAAGGGGCTGATGCGGGCCAGGCGATGCGTCCCGGCTTCGACGGAGAGGGTCCCGTAGGCGTAGGGCGCGTCGATCTCGAACGTGGCCGACTTGATCCCGGCACCCTCGGCGTAGGACGTGTCCATGACCTTGACCGGGTACTTGTGACGCTCGGCCCACCGAAGGTACATGCGCATGAGCATCTCGGCGAAGTCGGTGGCGTCGTCGCCGCCGGCCCCGGATCGGATCGTCACGACCGCCGAGCGCGCGTCGTACTCGCCGTCGAGGAGGGTCTGGACCTCCAGCTGGCCGATGAGATCCTCGAGCTCGGCGAGCTCGCGGCGCGCCTCCTCGGCGGAGTCCTCATCCTCCATCTCGTTGGCGAGCTCGATCAGCACGTCGAGATCGTCGAGACGCCGCTCGATCTCGGTGATGCGCTTGAGTTCCGCCTGACGGTGGCTGAGCGCGCTGGTGACCTTCTGCGCGGCGTCCACGTCGTCCCAGAGGTCGGGTGCCCCGGCCGCGTCGCTGAGGCGCGCGATCTCGGCGGTGAGTGCGTCGACGTCGACCACGGCGCGGATGTCGCCGAAGGTGGAGCGCAGCGCCTGGATGTCGTCGGAGAGGTCGAGTTCGAGCATGACAGTCCAGCGTAACGTGGATGCCCGTGACCGATGGCCCCGATTCCGTACGCGCTCGCGAGGTCCTCTGGGGTTTCGGACCGATGGTCTATGCCCCGACGGTCCTGTTCGCGCTCGGGGAGGGCGCCGTCCTGCCCCTGATTCCGGTGATCGCGTCGCGTCTGGGCGCGGATGTCCCGACCGCCGCGCTCGTGGCCTCGGCCCTGGTCGTCGGACAGCTGTGCGGCAACCTGCCCGCAGGTTGGGCTGTCGCGCGCTTCGGCGAGCGGGTCACCATGGCCGTTGGGGGCGTCATCGCCCTGGGCGGCGTGGCCGTTCTCGCTCTCGCCCCGTCTCTGGGACTCGTCGCCCTCGCCGTGCTCGTGGTCGGGATGTGCGCCGCGGCATTCGGTCTCGCCCGGCATTCGTTCATGACCACGCGTGTTCCTCCGGCGTTCCGCGCCCGCGCATTGTCGCTCCTCGGTGGCAGCTTCCGCTTCGGGATGTTCGTGGGCCCCTTCGTCGCCGCTGCGCTGCTGGCGCTGTTCGGCACCGATGCGTCGGCGATCTGGTTCTTCGCCGTCTGTCTGGTCGCCACCGTCATCCTCGTGATCTTCGGTCCCGACCCGGAGGCGCGGTTCGCGCCTCGAACCGCGCCTCCGGGTCCCTCCTCCTGGCAGCCCGATGTCGCGGACGACAGCGGAGAGCCCGTCTCGGGGTCGATCCCCGTCGTGGACAGGGCCGGGGTCTTCCGGACCATGTGGCGCCACCGCGGCGTCCTCGGACGCCTGGGCCTGGCCGCCGCATCCCTGTCGGCCGTGCGATCCGCCCGCCAGGTCGTGCTCCCGCTGTGGGGCGTCTGGATCGGACTCGACGCTCAGACGATCGCCCTGATCGTCGGAATCTCCGGCGCCATCGACTTCGCCCTCTTCTATGCGAGCGGCCAGGTGATGGACCGATTCGGTCGGCTGTGGGCGGCGCTCCCCGCGATGGTGCTCATGAGCGCCGGGTTCCTGGCCCTGGCATTGACGAGCGGCAGCGATCAGCAGTCGATGTGGTTCGCGATGTTCGCCGCCGTGCTCGGTGTCGGCAACGGGTTGTCCAGCGGCATCCTTCTCACCCTCGGAGCGGATGCCGCCCCGAAGGACGATCCGGCCCCGTTCCTCGGATCGTGGCGGACGCTCACCGACGCGGGCGGTGCCGCCGCGCCGCTGGCCGTGTCCGCGATCGCATCCGTGAGCAGCCTGGCGATCGCGACCGGGGCGATGGGCCTCGTCGGTCTCCTCGGCGCCGCCGCCTTCCTCCGATGGGTACCGCGGACGCGGCGATGACGCCCACCGTGTTCTGCCGCAGTCGATTGCACGGACGCCGGTGCACCCGCCCCGAGGGCCACCTCGGTCTGCACCGGCACCGCGCGATCCTCTGGAGCGGCGTCCACGCCGATCCGGCGCGCTGTCCGGGTGCCGGCGCACCGGCTGAAGCCGCGGTACCGCTCCTCGACGGCTGGCCTCACGGACGGGCGCTCTGCCCCCGGTGCCTCCGTTTCCTCCCGCTCGCCGACGGCGCGGTGATCGACCACGCGACGGGCGGCGACGATGCGCGCGAGCGCGCGCGTGTCGCGGAGTGGTTCAACGCCCACGGGTGGTGACCGGATACTGCCTCGACCGCCATCGGATCATCGCAGAGCCGTGCGGCTGGTCGCGGTGGACTCCAGCACGAACCCGTCCGGCACGAACAGCGCGCCGACGAGGGGCCGCCACGACGCCCGGACCGTGACTCTGGCCGACACGCCGTCCGGGGTGCCCGCGTCCACCACGGCGGCGTCCGTGCCGAGCGTCTCCACGAACAGCACCGCCTCCCGCTGCACCGCCGCCGCGGTCAGGAGGGCGACCGGCCGGCCGTCCCTCACGTCGAGGACGAAGGCGTCGGCCGCCGCCAGCGCGGCGGCATCGGCCGCGGCATCCACCCGCTTCTGGGCGAGGGAGAGCCCCGTCGCCTCCACGCACACCAGCACCAGCGCGATCGCCAGGAGGGCGTAGCCGAGCGTCAGCAGAAGCACACTGCCCCGTTCATCGTCGCCCAGGACCGCTCCCGCAGGCTGTCTCACGATTCCCCCCAGAAGCGCGAGACCTTCTGCGCCGACATCGCCTCGACGGGTATCGCGGTCGCCCGGTCCAGTCCCCAGACCGCAGGCATGAAGGGAAGCGCGACCCGCGTGTCGATCCGGACCACCACGGTCGAGCCCGCCGCAGGGCACGTCGCGCCGGCGGGCCGGCAGCTGATCGCCACCGCCGTCCCCGCCGGGTCCAGCCGATACTCGCGATTCACGGTCGCGAGGATGTCGTCCGCGCGTTGCTGCGCCTCACCCGGACCGGAGGCCGTCGCGATCGCCCGCGCGATGTGGCGCGCCCCCGCCTCGGCCCCGAGGGCAGCGGACTGCAGTGCCCCGAGAGCGACGACGAGGTAGACGATGGGGACGAGCAGTACGAGTCCGACGACGATGAACTCCAGCGAGGCGGATCCGCGCTCCGCCTCCGCCACCGCCCGCGTCTCGGCCCTCGGGTCACGGGGACGTTCAGTCGAAAGACTCGGCCGGGGCATTCGCGCTCACCTCCCATGCTCCGGGAACACCCCACAGGCCGAGGACCGGCAGCGGTGCCCTCACACGTACCGTGACCGTCGGGGCGCCGGACACGACGCTCTCCGTGACGGCGATGTCCTCCGCGTACGCGGTCCCGATCGCCCGTGTGATGACCTGGCGCGTACGCTCGATTCCCTCGCGGTCCTCGGTGTCGGCGAGCGCCGCATGGAACGCGCCCTCGACCGCTGCGTCGTGGACGACGTTGCGCACGTACACCGCAAGGCCGAGCTGCAGCACACCCAGGGTGAGCGCGGTGAGGATCATTCCGACGAGGATGAACTCCACCGGAGCAGAGCCGGCGTCGTCGCCGCCCGAGCGGTCGGACTCCTCCGCGGCCCGAGATCGCTCACCTCGGGCCACGTCACAACCCGGAGACGCGGGCGATCGCCGACTCGAAGAGCCCGGCGAGGGCCGGCCCCGCCAGCGCCCAGATCAGCACGACGAGCCCCGCGGTCATCAGCGTGATGAGCACCCAGCCGGGTACGTCCCCGGTCTCATCCTCCAGTAGCGGCGGGAGGCCCTGTTCGGCCGATAAGCCCGCGAGCGGGGTGTTCTGCGATGGCGTGTCCATCGTTTCTCCTTTCATCGGCGTCAGCCGAGTCCGATTCGAAGCATGAGGATGCCGGGGAAGACGGCGAAGAGGACGCTCAACGGCAGGATCGCGAACACCAGGGGGATCAGCATGGTGATCTCCTTGCGGCCCGCACCTTCGATGAGGGCCCGCTTCGCCTCCTCCCTGGCATCCGACGCGTGAGCGTGGAGGACCTGGGCGAGCGGGGCGCCGCGACCGAGCGCGGCGACCAGCTGGTCCACCGCACGTGTCAGTGCGGGGAGGTCGAACCGCGTCGCGAGGGCGGCGAGTGCATCCGGCAGAGGCTCGCCCGTGTCGACGGCGAGGACCACTCGACGCAGCTCCGTCGCCAACTCGCCGGATCCCACGGCGCTCACCCGCCGCACGGCGTCGAGCATCCCTTCCCCGGCGGACAGGCACAACGCGAGGAACTCCAAGACGGTGGGGAGTTCTTCCTGCACCCGCGCACGCCGCGCGGATGCCGCACGGGTGAGGGTGGAATCGCAGGCCACGGCGGCGGCGAACGCCGCGAGCAGCGGCACGGCACCGACGAGGGTTCCGCCGCGCTGCGTCATGGTCAGGAGGACGGCGACGAGTCCGCCGACGAACAGACCTGTCAGCGCCCAGAGGATCTGGCGCTGACGGAATCCGCCCGCATCGATCGCCCAGGCCGCTCGACGCAGGCGGCCGGTGATCTCCGCCTCGCCGCCGATGGATCGCGCGAGGCGCGCCCCGAGTCGGGCGCGACTCCCCCCGACATCCGCCCGACCGGGCACGGCGACCGGCTCGATCCCGAGGGGGTCGGCGAGGTCGCGAAGATACGGTGCGATCCGGCGGTGAAGGCTCGCCGCGCCCCAGCGAGGGGTGCGGGAGACGATGAGCAGCACACCCACCCCGAGCGCGACGCCCCACGCGATCGAAACGGCACCCGCGTCCAACGCCGTCGTCACGCGAACCATCTCCTCGGCTCCGGAAGCCGCCCGATGCGCACCATGATCCAGAACGCGGCCGCCGACACGATCGCTCCGACGAGGACCAGCGCGGCACCGGCCGCCGACCCGTATGCCTCCGCGCCCTCCGGACGCAAGGAGAGCAGGATGAGGATCACCCAGGGCGCGCTGACGCCGAGTACGGCAGCCCCGCGGATCCATGACTGGCGCGCTTCGACCTCGGCGCGCAGCGCGGCGTCGGCGCGGACGGATGCCGCGAGGGCACGGAGCACCGCGGTCAGATCGGTTCCCCCGACGTCGCGCGCCATCCGCAGCGTCTCGATGATGCGGTCCGCGACCGGATCCGCGAGTGTTCCCTTCAGGCGCGTCAGTGCCGACGAGAAGTGGCCGCTCGCGGCCAGATCCCGCGCGAAGACCTCGAACGCGGGGCGCAGCGGTGCCGGCACGGAGGTCGAGAGGCTGGCGACCGCGTCCGGCAGCGACATGCCGGCACGTACCGATGCGATGAGGAGGTCGCAGACGTCGGGCCACAGTCCCCGGCGCTCCTTCCGCCGCCGCAGCCGGCGTGCGGGCAGCCACGCGATCGGGGCCAGCGCCGCGGCCGCCGCACCCACGAGCGCGACCACGGCGACCGCGGTGACGAGCCAGAAGACGCCGCCCGCAACGCATCCCGCCAGTCCGCAGAGAGCGGCGAGGCGCGCAGGGGTCAGCGACGAGGCACCGGATTCGGCGATGAGCCGATCGATCGCCGACCTCCGCTCGCGGGAGGTCAGCGCCGGCGAGCCGCCCCGACGCGGCCAGAGCCACGGTGCCGCGATGAGGAGGACTCCCGCCGCCAGAAGCGCACCCCATACGATCGTCATGCGGCACCCGCACGGTAGACGGAACGGGCCGCGACCGATCCGTCGACGACGGCCCCGGTGACCTCGAGGATCTCCTGCACGAACCGTTGTCCCGACTCGTCTCGGCGGCAGTGGACCACCAAGTGCACGCCGCGTGCGACCGCCGGCACCAGGAACTCGGCGTCGATGTTGCGACCCGCCAGGAGCGGCAGGGCGCAGAGCTTGTCCAAGGCCTCGTGGGCCGAATTCGCGTGGATCGTCGCCGCCCCGGGGACGCCGGTGTTCAGCGCCAGGACCAGATCGAGCGCTTCGGCATCGCGGACCTCCCCGACGACGAGGCGATCGGGACGCATCCGCAGTGCTTCCTTGATGAGACGCCGGAGCGTGACCTCGCCGGTCCCTTCGAGACTGGGCTGTCGCCCCTGCAGCGCGACCACGTCGTCGACCATCACCGCGAGCTCGAACGTCTCCTCCACGGTGACCACCCGGGCTCCGGGTGCGGACGCGTCGATGAGGGCGCCGAGCATGGTCGTCTTCCCCGCGTGCGTCGCGCCCGACACGAGGATGCTCCGGCCCGCCCGGACCGCGTCACGGAGGTATCGCGCGGCCCCACGGGTCAGGGATCCCGATTCCACGAGAGCGGCGAGGTTGCCGTATCGGGGCAGGAACTTGCGGATGTTGACCGACCAGTGACGGCGGGTGATGTCGGGGATGACGACATGCAGCCGGCTGCCGTCCGGAAGCGACGCGTCGACGAACGGCTGGCTGAGGTCCACCCGGCGACCGGAGGAATGCAGCATCCGCTCGACGAGATCGCGCACCATTCCGTCCGTGAGCGCCAGCGGCAGACGCTCGGACGTGCCGTTCCTCGCGACGAACACACGGTCCGGCGCGTTGATCCACAGCTCCTCGACCGTCGGATCGTCGAGATAGGGCTGCAGAGGTCCGTACCCCAGCACGCGCGCGAGGATCTCCCGCTCGCATCCTTGCTCGTCCTCGACGACGGTGAGGCCGCGGGCGGCGGCGATGTCGTTGTGCCGGCGGATCTCGTCGCGCGCGACCCGTGCCGCCTCCTCCGCCGGCAGGCGGTCGGACGCCTCTGTCCGAAGGCGGTGCTGCGTGCGCTCCAGGACACCGGTCGGCACGATCGTCGCCGAGGGCGCGGCAGCGGGGACGACGGCTGCAGGGGCGACTCGGAACACGCCGTCATCCTCGCAAGAGCGCGCGCGAGGCGCCGAAAGTTATCCACAGTCGAGGTGAACGCAAGCCCTTCCG
Source organism: Microbacterium sp. NPDC077184 (assembly GCF_040687055.1). Taxonomy (NCBI): domain Bacteria; kingdom Bacillati; phylum Actinomycetota; class Actinomycetes; order Micrococcales; family Microbacteriaceae; genus Microbacterium; species Microbacterium sp. NPDC077184. The sequence goes on along the minus strand of NZ_JBFBMM010000009.1, from coordinate 53,953 downwards.
GTGGGACATCCCCTCGGGAGAGGATGGCGACGGACGAAGGGACGACCATGACCGCCACGAAGACAGACCTCTCCCCGATAGCCCGCGTCGCGTTCGGCGCGACCGGGCTCGTCCAGGTCGCGTTCGCGTTCCTGGCCTTCTGGGATCTCAGCCACCGGGACGAAGACGAGGTCCGCGGACCCAAGCCCGTCTGGGTCCCGGTCATCCTCGTCAACTGGATCGGCCCGGCTGCGTACTTCCTGTTCGGCATCCGTCGCTGATCACGCGCGACCCGAGCGCTCAGTAGAATGAGCGCACCTCGCGGGAGTGGTGAAATCGGCAGACACGCAGGATTTAGGTTCCTGTGCCTTCGGGCGTGTGGGTTCAAGTCCCACCTTCCGCACGTCGTGGCGTGTCTCCACGACTCCGTCGAAGGCTACGACCGACAGGACCGCCGTGCACCAGATCGCTCTCATCCCCTGGTTGGATCCGGCCGCGATCATCGCGGCGGCGGGTCCGTGGGCGCTCCTGGTTGTGTGCTTCATCGTCTTCGCCGAGACCGGTCTGCTGGTCGGCTTCCTCCTTCCCGGCGACACTCTCCTGATCATGGCGGGGCTGCTCTCCCATCCGAGCGACGTCGCCCCGAACGGCGTGTTCGGCGTCAGTGCGTGGATCGTCGCGCTCCTCATCGGCCTATCGGCGTTCCTCGGGGGTGAAGTCGGGTACCTCATCGGCCACAAGGGCGGGCCTGCGGTGTTCGAGCGGAAGGAATCGGGCGTCTTCAGCAGACGCAACGTGGAGCGGACGAACGCGTTCTTCGAGCGCTACGGCGGGCTCACGATCATCCTCGCCCGGTTCGTGCCCATCGTGCGCACCTTCGCACCGGTCGCCGCCGGCGTCGGCCACATGCCTTGGCGCCGCTACACGCTGTACAACTTCATCGGCGCCGTCATCTGGGGCTTCGGCCTCACGATGATCGGCTACGCGATCGGCTTCATCCCGCTCGTCGGCGACTTCGTCGCCGAGTACATCGACGTCATCCTGCTCGCGGCCGTGGCCGGCACCGTCATCTTCGTGGTGTGGCACTACTTCGGCGAACGGCGCAAAGCGCGCGCGGATGCCGCAGAGGGCCGTGCCACCATCGGCGCCGAAGAAGCCCGGTCGCTGACGCTCGACCCGCAGGTGCTCGAGTACGGCGACCCGGAGATGCGGAAGGACCGACCCGACTGATCCGCCGCGACGATCAGGCCTTCTTCCTCCGCTTCTCCGTCGTCGCGTCGGGGCGCGTCTCCTCGGCCGATCGGGAGGCGCGTGAGCGCTCCACGCTCGCGCGGAGGGCGGCCAGGAGATCGATGACCTCTCCCCCGTCCTCGTCGTCGCGCTCGCCGAACGTCGCCGCGGTGTCGACCGCATCGCCGTCGGCGAGCTTCGCATCGATGAGGGCACGCAGCTCCTGCTGGTATTCGTCGGCGAACTCCGAGGGATCGAAGTCGCCGGAGAAGCTCTCGACCAGGGACGCGGAGAGCTCGAGCTCCTTCGCCGAGATCCGTACCTCCTCGTCCAGAGAGGGGAACGCGGCCTCCCGCACCTCGTCCGCCCAGAGAAGTGTCTGCAGCACGAGGACGGCGCCCCGCACACGAAGAGCCGCCAGGCGGGTCTTCTGGCGAAGGGAGAAGCGGACGATCGCGGTACGGTCCGTCGCTTCAAGGGTGCGACGCAGCAGCACATACGCCTTCGGCGAAGACGAGTCCGGTTCGAGGTAGTAGGCGCGGTCCAGGGTCAGCAGGTCGATCTGCTCGGTGGGCACGAACTCGACGACATCGATCTCCCGGCTCCGCTCGGAGGGCAGAGAAGCGAGGTCGTCCTTGGTCAAGACCACCGTGCGCTCGCCGTCGTCGAAGGCGCGGTCGATCTCCGAGTAGGGCACGACCTCGCCGTCCAGCTCGCAGACCCGTTGGTACCGGATCCGTCCACCGTCGGCGGCGTGGACCTGGTGCAGCGGGACGTCGTGGTCTTCGGTGGCCGAGTACACCTTCACCGGCACGTTCACCAGCCCGAAGGTCAGCGCACCCTTCCAGATCGCTCTCATCACACCAGTAGACACCTGCCACAGCACCGAGGGCTACCCTGAGCGCATGAGCGGGCAGGCGCAGACGGTGCGGGTGGGTACGCGCACGATCCGTCTGACCAACCTCGACAAGATCCTCTATCCGGCGACCCGGACGACCAAGGGCGAGGTCATCGAGTACTACACCCGGGTGGCTCCGGTGATGCTCCCCCACCTCCGCGACCGCCCCGTCACCCGCATCCGCTGGCCGGAGGGAGTGACGGAGCCGGCGTTCTTCGCGAAGGAGCTCGAGGCCGGCGCGCCGAGCTGGCTGCGACGCCGCGGCATCGCCCACTCGCGCGGGCCCAAGATGTACCCGCTGGTGGACGATGTCGCCGGGCTCGTCTACCTCGCCCAGGTCGCCAGTCTCGAGCTGCACACCCCGCAATGGCGGTTCCTGCACGAGGACGCTGACGGGGATGAGCGCCCACGACAGGCGGACAGGCTCGTGTTGGACCTCGATCCCGGCCCGGGGGTCGGACTGGCGGAGTGTGCGGAGGTCGCGCGCTGGGCCAAAGCGGTCCTGGACGACATGGGGATGCCACCGGTTCCCGTCACGAGCGGAAGCAAGGGCATTCATCTCTACGCCGCCCTTCCGGACGGGGTCACGACCGTCGATGCCGGCGCGCTCGCCCATGAGCTCGCGCGCGCGCTCGAGGCGGACCATCCCGATCTCGTCGTGAGCGACATGGCGAAGTCGCGGCGCGAGGGGCGCGTCCTGCTCGACTGGTCGCAGAACAACGGCGCCAAGACGACGATCGCCCCCTACTCGCTGCGTGGGCGGGAACGTCCGGCCGTCGCCGCCCCGCGCACCTGGCAGGAGCTCGAGGATCCCGAACTCGCGCACCTGGACCTCTCCGAGGTCATGCGCCGCGTCGACGCGGGAGGCGATCTCCTCCTGGGTCTCCTCCCCTCCCGACCGGCGCCCGTCACCGGCGATCTCACCGCATACATCGCGAAACGCAACCCCGGACGCACGCCCGAGCCGCTCCCTTCCGCGGCACCCGTGACCCCGTCGCCGCAACTCGACCGCTTCGTGATCCAGGAGCACCACGCCTCCCGGCTCCACTGGGATCTCCGACTCGAGCGCGGGGGCGTCCTGGTCAGCTGGGCGGTGCCGCGCGGAATCCCCGCAACGTCGACGAAGAACGCCCTCGCGGTGATGACAGAGGACCACCCCGTCGACTACCTCGACTTCGCGGGCGAGATCCCGCGCGGCGAATACGGCGCGGGAACCATGTCTGTCTGGGACACCGGTCGTTACGAGCTCGAGAAGTGGCGGGACGATGAGGTCATCTTCACCGCGCAGGGGCGCCCCGGCGGTCCGCTCGGGCGTGTGCGATTCGCTCTCATCCGGACAGCCGGGGTCGGCGAGAAGTCCACCTGGCTCCTGCACCGCATGAAGACGGATGCCGCCGGTCGACCCCAATCCGACGCGCGCGTCGAGGCTCGGGACGACGCCGATCCGCCCGATCATCCCCTGCCGACGTGGGGGGCGCTCCGGCCCATGCTGGCCGTGGCGGCGTCAGCCGCCCACGCGCGTGCGCGGGCGTCCCGACGCGGCGCGTGGGCGGAGGCCAAGTGGGACGGCATCCGAGCACTCATCCGATGGGACGGCGAGGACGTGACGATCCGCGGACGCAGCGGACGCGACATGACCGCAATCTATCCGGAGCTGGGGTCGGGACCCGGCGGTGCTCCCGTCATCCTGGACGGTGAGATCGTCGCCCTGGACAATCGGCACCGCCCGAGCTTCTCCCGCCTCCAGCAGCGGATGAACCTCACTTCCGCCGCCGAGATCGCGGCGGCCAGGGCGCGCATCGGCGTCCACTTCTTCGCCTTCGACCTCCTCGCAGCCGACGGCCTCGATCTCACGTCCGCGCCGTTGCGGGAACGCCGCGGAATCCTCGAACGCGTCCTGGCGGAGGCGGGGCCGACGTTCGTCCTCACGCCTGTGTTCGACGACGTCGATGCGGCCCTCGCGGCGTCGCGCGCGACGGAGCTCGAGGGGATCGTGGTCAAGGACCCCGGCTCCCCCTACCGCGCCGGGGCGCGGGACGACGCGTGGCTGAAGGTGGTGTTCACCCGCCGGCAGGACGTCATCATCGGCGGCATCCGTCCCGGTCGCGCCCACCGGCCGGGAGGCATCGGGTCGCTGCTGGTCGGCATTCCCGACCAGCGCGGTCTCCGCTACGTGGGACGCGTGGGGAGCGGCTTCGACGATGCGTCGCTGCGAGGACTCGCACGCCTGTTGACGCCGCTGCGGACGTCGGCGGTACCGTTCCACGACGTCCCGTCCGCCGACGCGGCGGACGCCCTCTGGGTGCGCCCCGTCGTCGTCGGCGAGGTGGAGTTCGCCCGGTTCACGCCCGACGGCGTTCTCCGTCATGCCCGATGGCGCGGGGTGCGGCCGGACAGGGATCCGCTCGACGTCCGGCTGGAGGGAGACCCGTCGGGGTGACGGGACGAGTGTCAGAGGGACGCCAAGAGCGGGCGCAGAGCCGCGAACGCACGCGCACGGTGCGAGTGCGCGTTCTTCTCCTCCGCCGACCATCGGCCGACCGTCCGCTCGGTGCCGGGTTCCTGTCCGTCGGGGATGAACGCAGGGTCGTAGCCGAACCCGCCTCCGCCGTCCGCGGCGCGGGCGAGGCGACCGGACCACAGGCCCTCCACGACGTGCTCAGCGGCATCCGCGCCCTCCGCCGACGGAACCACCAGCGCGATCGTGCACGCGAAGTGCGCGGAGCGGTGGGGGTCGGCGATGTCAGAGAGCTGGTCCAGGAGGAGCGCGAGGTTCGCGGCGGAGTCCTTGGCGTGACCTGCCCAGTAGGCGGAGAAGATTCCCGGCGCGCCGCCGAGGACGTCGACGCAGATCCCGGAATCGTCGGCGAGCGCCGGGAGTCCCGTGTGCGCCGCAGCCGCACGCGCCTTGATCAGCGCGTTCTCGGCGAAGGTGACGCCGTCCTCGATCGGCTCAGGGCCGTCGTATCCGATGACCTCGAGGTCCGGGCGCGCGCCGGCGACGATCTGCTGGAACTCGGCCACCTTGTGCGCGTTGTGCGTCGCGAGCACGATGGCGGCCGTCGCCCGCGCGGAGGAGCCGGTCACGAGAGCGCCGCCATCTGCCGCTCGCGTAGCTGCGCGCAGCCGGATTCGCCCAGCGCGAGGAGGGCATCGAGCTCGGTCTTGTCGAAGGGCGCCCCTTCCGCGGTTCCCTGCACCTCGACGAACAGGCCGCGACCGGTCATCACGATGTTCATGTCGGTCTCGGCGCGGACGTCCTCGACGTAGGCGAGATCGGCGAGCGGCGTTCCGTTGACGATGCCGACCGACACCGCGGAGACGGAGTCGAACAGGACCCGCGACTTCTGACCAATGAACTTCTTCGCGCGTCCCCATTCGATGGCATCGGCGAGCGCGACATAGGCCCCGGTGATCGCCGCCGTACGCGTCCCGCCGTCGGCCTGCAGCACGTCGCAGTCGATGACGATCGTGTTCTCGCCCAGCGCCTTCGTGTCCACGACCGCCCGAAGCGATCGTCCGATCAGACGGGAGATCTCGTGGGTGCGCCCGCCGATGCGCCCCTTGACGCTCTCGCGGTCGTTGCGACTGTTGGTGGCGCGCGGGAGCATCGCGTACTCCGCGGTGACCCACCCCTTGCCCTTGCCGGTCAGCCAGCGGGGCACGCCGGGCGTGAAGGACGCCGTGCACAGCACGCGCGTGTCACCGAAGGAGATGAGCGCCGAGCCTTCCGCCTGACGCGACCAGCCGCGCTCGATGCGGACGTCTCGGATCTGGTCGGCAGCACGACCGTCGGTGCGACGAATGGCAGGGATCTCGGTGGTCGGGTCGGTCATGATTCTCCTCCGCGGGGACGGCGAACGGTTCAGGGGTGGCCCGGTGCGGCGGCGCGCCGTCCGGGAAGGTCGATCGCGCCGGTCTGCACCAGCCGGACCGCCTGCACCTCGCGTCCCATCAGACGATGAGCGAGTCGCAGGAAGTCGTCGGCGGAGTCACCGGTCGCCTCGTAGAGATGCTGTGCCCGCGCGCCGGGGCCGGCCAGCAGGTCGCGCGAGACCAACTGCCGGTAGACGTCTTTGGCCGTCTCGGTGTCGCTGGAGACCAGACTGACCTCCGAGCCCATCACGTAGCTGATGGCCCCCTCCAGGAACGGATAATGCGTGCACCCCAGGACGAGGGTGTCGACGCCGGCGTGACGCAGGGGGGCGAGGTACTCCTCGGCGACCGCGAGGACCTCGGCGGAGTCCGTGACGCCGGCCTCCACGAACTCGACGAATCGGGGACAGGCGCGCGGGAAGACCGTCAGATGCGCGTTGACCTCGAGCATGTCCTGGTACACCCCCGAGCCGATGGTCCCGGTCGTGCCGATCACCCCGATGCGACCGTTCCGGGTCGTGGACATGGCTGTCCGCACGGCGGGCGCGATCACTTCGACCACGGGGACGTCGTAGCGTTCCCGCGCATCCCGCAGCACGGCCGCGGACGCGGTGTTGCAGGCGATCACGAGCATCTTCACACCCTGTCCGACGAGGTCGTCGAGGATCTCCAGCGCATAGCGACGTACGTCGGCGATGGGCTTGGGGCCGTAGGGCGATCGTGCGGTGTCACCGATGTAGACCAGCGATTCGCGCGGGAGCTGAGCCGAGATCGCCCGTGCGACGGTGAGGCCTCCGACCCCCGAGTCGAAGATGCCGATCGGTGCGTCGTCCACGGTGGACCAGCCTACGCCAGCGCCTCACTAGGCTTGCGCCATGAGCTCCGGGCGCAGCACGGCTTTGCACACCGACCGTTACGAACTGACGATGCTCGACGCGGCGCTCCGCGACGGCACGGCCTCCCGCCGATGCGTCTTCGAGGTGTTCGCCCGACGTCTTCCCGGGGGACGCCGCTTCGGCGTCGTGGCGGGTACGGGCCGACTGCTCTCCCTGATCCGCGACTTCCGGTTCGGGACCGAGGAGCTGCGATTCCTGCGCGACGCCCGCATCGTGGATGCCGCCACCGTCGCGTGGCTCGAGACGTATCGCTTCTCCGGGATCGTGACCGGCTACCGTGAGGGCGAGCTCTACTTCCCCGGGTCGCCGATCCTCACCGTCGAGGGCACGTTCGCCGACGCCGTCATCCTGGAGACCTTGATCCTCAGCGTCATGAACCACGACTCCGCGATCGCCACCGCCGCCGCGCGCATGAGCATCGCCGCCGACGGACGCCCTCTGGCGGAGATGGGCTCCCGTCGCGCCGGCGAGGAGTCCGCCGTCGCCGCGGCCCGGGCCGCGTACATCGCGGGATTCTCCGCGACCTCGAACCTCGAAGCCGGTCGCCGCTGGAACATCCCGACGATGGGTACGGCCGCGCACGCCTGGACTCTGCTCCACGACGACGAGGAGTCGGCGTTCCGCTCGCAGGTCGACGCGATGGGCCCGGAGACGACCCTCCTCGTGGACACGTACGACATCGCCGAAGGCGTGCATACGGCGGTGCGCGTCGCCGGGCCGGCGCTCGGGGGCGTGCGGATCGACTCCGGCGATCTCCCCACCGTGGCCGCCGCGGTTCGCGCCCAGCTGGACACCCTCGGCGCGACCGGGACGAAGATCACGGTCACCAGTGATCTCGACGAGTACGCGATCGCGGCGCTCGCGGCCTCCCCCGTCGATGCGTACGGCGTGGGGACGTCGGTCGTCACCGGGTCGGGTCATCCCACGGCCGGCATGGTCTACAAGCTCGTCGCCCGCGAGAGCGCGTCAGGCGACTGGATCCCGGTGGCCAAGGCGTCCACCGAGAAGTCCTCCCGTGGCGGTCGCAAGCAAGCAGGACGGGTCATCGAGGAGGGGACGGCCACCATGGAGCTCCTCCGCATCGTCGACGCCGGCGACGCGTCCGACACGGTTCCGCGAACAGCGCGCGCACTGCAGGTCCTGCTCGTCGACGGCGGGGAGTCGGATGGCGCGTTCGAGGGTCCACGCGGCGTTGAAGGTGCGCGTCGCCATCACGCGCAGGTACGCGCGGAACTGCCGCTGAGTGGATTCGGCCTCAGCCGTTCGGATCCCGCGATCCCCACCGTGTATCAGGAGGGCCCGCCCCCGAGCGAGGCGTAGATCTCTTTGCAGGTCGGGCACACGGGGAACTTCTCCGGATCCCGCCCCGGCGTCCATTTCTTTCCGCAGAGAGCGCGCACAGGCTTGCCCGTCAAGGCCGACTCGAGGATCTTGTCCTTCTTGACGTAGTGGGAGAACCGCTCGTGGTCGCCGGGTTCCACCGACTCTTCGCGGATGAGTTCTTCCAACTCGCGATCGAGGGTGGCGATACCCCCCTCGTCGGGGCTTCCGATGGGCGTGCTCATGGTCACCGAGTCTATCGTCCGCCTCCGACGAACGGTGCTCAGCTGGCTTCGGCGAACTCCATGATCCGTCCCCCGCGGCGTGCGAACGCGAAAGCCCCGATCGCGGTGCCCCCCAGCAGGACCGCCACGCCCACCCCGACGCCGAGCCACAGCGCCGACACCGCCGCCTCGATGTCCCGGGTGAGGGCCTCCCAGCCGAACCACAGCGCGGGAGCAGCGAGCGCGATCGCGCCCGAGAACACGAGCCCCTGTGCGATCACGCCGCGGGAACTCGTGCGCTGCGGCTGCTGGAACGGACTCTCCCCCGGGGGCGACACCGCGTACGGCGCCACCGCGGATGCGATGCTGGAGAGCCCGAGCGCGGAGAAGAAGAGCGCCACGCAGATACCGATCATGGCCGGCAGCAGTGCCCAACGGCCGTGCACCGCGACGGCCACGGGAATCAGGACCGCCAGAAGGGGTAGTCCGATGAGCATGACCGGAACGAGACGACCCCAGCGGTCGGCGGCACCCCGGACACCGCTCGCGATGTGCATCCAGACGGCGGTGGAGTCGTAGGCGATGTCGTTGTGGGGAAGCCAGCCGAGGAACAGCGCGATGAAGGGCACCGGGATCAGGATGGCCAGGCTGAGGGGCACACCGGCCACGAGCAGGGGCAGAACCGTGACGGCCGCCGCGACCGGCACCACGACGATGTTGACGAGATACCGGCGGTCTCCGAACCAGTAGATCAGGCTTCGCGCGGCGATCACGCCCCCGGGAGTCCCCGGCGCGACGGCGAACCACCCCAATCCCCCGCGCTCGCGCACGGCGGACGGGCGCTCGGTCGTGGTCAGCACCCGCTCCACGACGAGGATCCAGATCACGACGAGTGCCAGAAGCGTCCCGACCGCGACCGTCAGCGACACCCAGGCAGCACCGTCCGACGCGGCGAAGAGGAGGGGAAACGCCCAGGCCGCGCCCAGGGGCGTGACCGAGAGGACCGCCACGGCTTCGGCGAGCTGGCTCGGCACACGGCCGTCCCACTCGAGTGAGGCGAAGAAGACCACGCCGGGGATGACCACGACCAGGACCACGAGGAGGAACAGGCCGGTCAGCTCGCGCGACCGCCTCTCGCGGAGGAGGACCGATGCACCCGCCATGGCGATACGCGCGAAGAGCATGCAGGTCAGGATGCCGAAGACGGCACCGAGCACCGCGCCGAGCACGGGCGCTCCCTGCGCGACCCAGACCGACCCCGCCGCACTCGCGATGACCGCGAGCACGAGCACCGGAAGGCTGATGAGACCGGCCACGATCAGGACGACGGCGAGAGTACGCATCCGGAGGCCGAGGACGGCGAAGCGGCGAGGGTCCAGGGGGTCGGATGTGGAGGCGATCGCGGGTGCCGCCGCGAATCCCGTCGTGACCGCCGCGCCCGCGAGGACGGTCACGGTGAGGACGACCTCGGGCCCCGCCTGCTGCAGCGACACGATCGCCCAGCAGACCGCCGCGACGCCGGCGGCGAGGGTCAGGAGTGCAAGTATCACCCTCGTGACGTGAGAGGCATCGCCGCGCAGGCTCCCGAGGAGCAGAGCGGCCCTCAGCCGGAGAATGTATGCAGCCACTCGAGCCCTTCCACGTCGCTCAGGCCTCCGGCCAGCTCGACGAAACGCTGCTCGAGGGTGAGCTCCCCTCGCACCTCTTCGATCGACCCCTCGGCGAGCACCTGGCCCGCGACGATCACGGCGACGCGGGAGCAGACCCGCTCCACGAGATCCATGCCGTGACTGGAGAGGATGACGGTGCCGCCGTGCGCCACATAGGTGGAGAGGATGTCGAGGATGACGGCGCTGGAGACGGGGTCCACGGCTTCGAAGGGCTCATCGAGCACGAGGAGCCGCGGGGAGTGGATCATCGCACCCGCGAGCATCACCTTCTTCGCCATGCCGGCCGAGTAGTCGGAGACGACGCGGCCGAGGGCCTCGGTGAGGTCGAACGCGCGCGCGAGATCCGCCGTCCGGCTCTCGACCACCGCCGGGCGCAGACCCCGCAGCACGCCGTAGTAGTAGAGGAGCTGTCGGCCGGTGAGTCGGTCGAATGTGCGCAGCCGATCGGGGAGCACCCCCATCATCTGCTTCGCGGCGTACGGATCCGCCGCGAAGTCGACCCCACCCACGCGGATCGACCCCCTGTCCGGAGAGAGCAGGCCGGCGATCATCGACAGAGTCGTCGTCTTGCCGGCCCCGTTGGGACCGACGATTCCGTAGAAGCTTCCCGCCTGCACGGTGAGGTCGATTCCGTCGACGGCTCGCGTGCTGCCGAAGGCCTTGACGACGCTGCGCAGGACGAGGACGTCGTCGTCGCCTTCGGCGGCCGTCAGCGGGGTGGCGATGTCGACGAAGGCGAGAGCCCCCGGGTCCACCGGACCGGACGTGACCGGTTCGGGATCGGATTCGTCACCGGCGACGGTGCCGTCGTGGTCGAGCTCCGCCGGCGCGTCCGTGACGTCCGACGACGTCTCCACGACCTCGCTCGAGTCCGGGCGCTCCTCGGAGTCGTCGACGTCGGGGGCGTCGGCGTCGAGATCCTCGCCGCCGGACTCGTCGGACGTGACGTCGTCGTCAATCGCTTCGGTGTCGACCTCGACATCAGCATCCACGTCGTCGACGTCGTGCTCCGGGCCCACCTCGTCGACGCCCTCGGGCGTGTCGTGGACGAGCTCCGGCTCGATCGGATCGTCCGTCTCATCGGTCGCCGCATCGACGGCAACCTCATCCTGGCGATGCGGCGTCGGCAGAGGCGGGCGCGGGGGGATGACGAGGTCGGCCGCCGCGACGCTCGGAAGCGGAGGAAGCGGCGGACGCGGCGGAATCTTCACCGCGCGGGGCAGGTGCACGACGGGCGCGACTCGGCCTCCGTCCGGCTGATCCGGATCGGCGTCACGGGGCACCGGGAGAGAGGGAGTCACCCCTCCAAAGTAGCAAGGCGGGCCGACACCCCGAAGACGGCGTCGAAGAGTGTCGGCAAACCCTCGGATTGTCACGAATCCACAACGGAGAGCGGACATTCTGCACGTTCCCAGGTGCCATCGCTACCATTGCCCCGGCACGAGGAGGTGTCTCACCGATGAATCTCCGGTGAATCCCACTCTCTTTAGGAGAAGACCGTGACTCTTCAGACCGTCATCCTCGCAGCCGGCATGGGCTCGCGCCTCGGGCGGAGCCTTCCCAAGCCGCTGACCGAGCTCAGCGACGGCCGCACGATCATGCGGCAGCAGCACGACAACATCGTCGCCGCTTTCGGTGACGACGCACGGATCACGACGGTCGTGGGATACCGGGCCGAAACGATCGTCGAGGCCTTCCCCTCCGCGGACTACGTCTACAACGAGCGATACGACCAGACGAACACGTCCAAGAGTCTCCTCCGTGCGCTGGCAGCCACCGGCAAAGCCGGAGTGCTCTGGATGAACGGTGACGTCGTGTTCGACCCGCGCATCCTCGGCCGTGCGATCGCCTACATCGAGCGTGACCAGTCGTTCGTCACGGTGAACACCGCGAAGGTGTCCGACGAGGAGGTCAAGTACACCGTCGATGCGGCCGGCCACATCGACGAGCTGTCCAAGACCGTGTCGAACGGGATCGGCGAAGCGGTCGGCATCAACTACATCTCCGCCCGCGACAAGAAGGCCTTCATGCGCCAGCTCGGCCGCGTCGGCGACCAGGACTACTTCGAGCGCGGCCTGGAGCTGGCGATCCGTCATGACGGCGTGCGGCTCGCGCCGATGGACATCTCGGACCTGTACGCCGTGGAGGTCGACTTCGCCGAAGACCTCGAGCGGGCGAATCTCTTCGTCTGACCGCTCCGCGACGGTCGGCGGATTGCTCGAGGCACCTTAGCCCGTGCGTCGCCACCGCGCCAGGCCCTGCCCGCGGCTCGACACGTAGGCCGAGCCCCGCCTACGCTCGCGGGTATGGACAGCACGCTCGCATGTCTGACGGCCTGGATGCCGCGCCAACGCTGGTACGCGACCAAGGGACGCTCGCCGCGCCTGCGCATGGTGTCGTGGTGGGACCTCGAGCCGGGTGCGTCGGCGACATCTGCTGCCGGCGCGGGCGAGGTCCTCTTCGTCCGGACCTACCTCGTCGCAGACGATGCTTCCGACCCCGCCGTGCTCTATCAGGTGCCGGTCGTCGCGCGCGCGACCCCGCAGGTCTCGGCGGACGATTCACATGAGATCGGCAGGCCTGCAGCAGACGTGATCCTGCGGGACGGACCCCATGACGATGCTTATGCGCAGGCGCTCCTCTCCCTCGTGACCCACGGGGGAACCGTCAACGGGCCGGGGTCTCAGGCCACAGGGCACCCTGCCGCCGCGCACGACGGACGTCCGCGCGTGAGCCGGGTGATGACCGGCGAACAGTCGAACACCTCCCTCGTGTTCGAGGGGCCCGCGGCCATGCCCGTCATCTGCAAGATCTACCGGCAGCTGCATCCGGGCCACAATCCCGACATCGAGCTGCCCGGCGCTCTCGCGGCCGGCGGCTCATCTCACGTTCCCACGGTCGTGGGCTGGGTCGAGGGCAGCTGGCCGAACCCCTCGGGCGACGCCGCGAGCGTCGTCCGCGGATCGCTCGCCTCCGCACAGGAGTTCCTCCCCGGCGTCCAGGACGCCTGGCGGGTCGCGCTGAACGCGGCCGCCGACAGCGAGGACTTCCGCGCCGCGGCCGAAGAGCTCGGTGTCGCGACGGCCGATGTGCACGTCGCCCTCGCGCGTCTGTTCCCCCGTGAGGAATGCACCCCCGCCCAGCGTGACGCCGTCGCGGCCGTCTGGAATCGTCGCCTGTCCATCGCGCTCGAGGAGGTGCCGGCGCTCTCGCCGTGGCGCACGGACATCGAGGCCGTGTACGCGACGGCGCTGACGATGCCGTGGCCCGCGTTGCAGAGGATCCACGGCGACTACCATCTGGGCCAGGTCCTCCGGGTACCGGGACGCGGCTGGGTGCTCCTCGATTTCGAAGGAGAGCCGTTGCGGCCGATGGACGAACGCACCCTTCCGGATCTCGCCCTCCGGGACGTCGCCGGCATGCTGCGATCGTTCGACTACGTCGCGGGTTCCCTCGAACTCGAGCGTCCCGACCAAGCGTCCGACGTCCGGGACTGGGCCCGGACGGCGCGGGAGGCTTTCCTGCGGGGATACGCCGCCGCGTCCTCCGTGGACCTGACGACGGTGGCGGGACTGCTGACGGCGCTGGAGATGGACAAGGCCGTCTACGAGGCGATCTACGAGGTGCGCAACAGGCCGTCGTGGATGGAAATACCGCTCGGGGCGGTGAAGCGGCTCATCACCGAAGTCTCCTCCCCGTCCGATCGCGGGTGAGGTGCGGGTTCAGGTCTCGGCGCCGTCTTCGAGCTCAGCCTCGTCCTCATCGCCGTCCGTCGCACTCGACGGGTCGGTGGACGCGGTGTACCAGCGCTCCCATTCGGTCATGAGGAAGCCGATCGCGGCGTGGAAACGGCGCGTGGACGAGCCGGGCGCGGTGTCGCCGAAGTAGTGGTGCACCCAGTGCGCGAGCTTCGCCACGGCTGCCGGGTCGGTCCGCACGCGGTCGATGTCGGCGACGAACTCGGCGGACCGCGACGCATCGAGCCATTCGCAGTCCGCAAGATACCCGTGCGTGTCGACGACCGCTTCGGGGTCGACCGGGCGCGTGATGAGCAGCGGCCTGTCCGCCGCCAGGCGGTCGTAGACCATCGCCGACACATCGACGACCGCGACATCCGCCGAGGAGAGCTGCCAGCCCAGCTCGGGCCCGTCGTCGTACACGTGCTGAGCGCGCGCGTCCGCGGCATTGGCGGCGGCGATCGCCGCGACGATCCGCTGGTGCGCACGGCCGTAGACGGCCGACACCACGCCGGACCGCGGATGCGGGCGATACACGACGCGATGGCGTCCGGTGGCCAGAAGCGCGGACACGAGCGATTCGCCGTGGCTGAGGATCGAGCCGTAGTGCGCGGAGGGACGATCCCCCTCCCACGTGGGCGCGTAGAGGACCACGATGCGATCGTCGGGCGTGTAGGGCAACGCCCCGGAGTAATGATCCGCCTGGGGACGACCGATCTCGATCGTCCGCGTGGTGACGTCGTAATCCCAGAGGACGCGGGACAGCCGATCGCGCGCGGCTTGGCCGGCTACCAGGGCGTAGTCGTAGGCCTTGTACTGGTTCGTCGTCATGTACATCTTGTCGGACTCGCCGTGGTTGATGAAGACGTGCCAGCGGCGGCCGTAGCGGAACATCTGGAAGTTCCGCGTGTTCTGGTTCACGTAGAGGACGACGCGGATCTCCTGAGTCGCGACGAAGCGCTCGAGGTCGCGCACGGTCGGGACGAAGGCCACCGGCGGCGCGTCCTCCGCCATCAGCGCCCGCGCACCCGTCGCCGACCGGCTCAGCACCACGACCGGCCAGGTGCGGGCGAGCTCCGCGAGCGGTTTGTACCACTGCCGCATCTGGTACATGTTCACATCGCCGTCGGCGAAGTACACCGCGACCCGGAAATGGGATCGTGGATGCCCGCCGAGACGGGCCGCTTCACGTCGGACGTGGACGGCCGCCGAGCGGTTGTCCAGCGCCTTTCGCACGAACGCGACGGTCTTCTTGACGTCTGAGAGCACACCCACGCTTCGAGCCTACCGACCGTGCCGAACCGCGATCCCCGGCGAGCGCGTGACATGATCGGACGCGTGCAGCGCGAATCCGACGGCCGACGCGATGCTCCGGTGGTCCGCGCGGACGCGGGGGTCTCGTACGTCATGCCCGTGCTGAACGAGCGCGGTTACCTGCGTCGTGCGGTGGAGTCCGTTCTCGCGCAGGAGACCGGCGGGCCGATCGAACTGATCGTGGCTCTCGGTCCGTCCACCGACGGGACGACGGAACTGGCTCGGGAACTCGCAGCGGCAGACCCGCGGATCGTACTCGTGGCCAACCCGGCCGCCGACATCCCGGTGGGCCTGAACCTCGCCGTCCGCACGGGCCGCTACCCGACGATCATCCGCGTCGACGCGCACTCGGAACTGGCGGAAGGCTATGCGCAGCGCGCGCTGGAGACGTTGGCACGGGTCCGCGCCGCCAACGTCGGCGGCGTCATGCGGGCCGAAGGGCGGACCCCGTTCCAGCGGGCCGTGGCACGCGCCTACAATTCCCCGTTCGGGCTGGGAGGCGGTGCGTATCACGGGGGAACCGTCGAGGGCGAGGCCGAGTCCGCGTATCTCGGAGTTCTCCGACGATCTGTTCTGGAGGAGGTCGGCGGCTTCGATGAGTCGATCCGTCGCGGCGAGGACTGGGAGCTGAACCTCCGGATCCGTCGAGCGGGATACCGGGTGTGGTTCGACCCGGATCTCTCGGTGACGTACTGGCCGCGCGAGAGCTGGTCCCGCCTCGGACGCCAGTTCGTGGCCACCGGGCGCTGGCGGGGCGAGCTGGTGCGGCGGTTCGGGCGGGGGAACTCGGTGCGATTCTTCGCTCCCCCGCTCCTGGTGCTGAATCTGGTCCTGGCGCTCCTCGTCGGCGTCGGCCAGGCCGCGGGGCTGGTCACCGGGATTCTCGGCCTGATCGCCTCCCTCGTCTACCTTCCGATCGCGGCCTACGTCGTGCTGATCGTCGCGGTCGCGCTCGGCCGCGGCGGCGGGACGGGCTGGCGGGACCGGCTGTGGACCGCAGCGGTCCTTCCGACGATGCACCTCGCCTGGGGCGCCGGTTTCCTCGTCGGGCTCCTCCGCGGCGCTGACGACACCGTCGACACGTCACGCCTCGGACAGCGCAACACACCGCTGCCCTGAGTCAGCGCCCGACGAATCCCTGGTCGAGGATGCGTGCGACCACGCGCTCCGCCGCCATGCCGTCGTCGCGGGAATTGAAACGCGCGCGCCATCGCTCGTAGCGCTCGGCGAACTCCCCCGGATCGCCGTGGCGGATGGCCTCGACGAGTTCGGACGCGGATCCGAGCAGAGGACCGGGCGCGTGCCGAGCCAGATCGAAGTAGAAGCCGCGGAGCTCGCCGCGGTAGTGCTCGATGTCGGGTACCAGGAAGTACATGGGGCGCCCGGTGACGGAGAAATCGAACATCACGGACGAGTAGTCGGTGATGAGGGCGTCCGCGGCCAGAAGCAGCTGGGCGGTGTCCGGAAAGCCTGTGACATCGATCACCCGGGGCCCCTCGACGTCCCTCCCGGGCCGCAGCGTCCGGGAGTGCCCGCGCACCAGCACGACGGCGTCCGTCTCGCGCGCGAACACGGCCGGGTCGAGGAAGTCGACCATCTCGGAGCGGTCGTCCCTCCACGTGGGGGCGTAGAGCAGGACGCGCTCTTCATCGCCGATCCCCAGCATGTGACGGATGCCGGAGCCGTCGCCCGTGACGAGCACGTCGTTTCGCGGGTAGCCCTCGACCCAGATCGGGCGGCGGAGGAAGGCGTAGGCCTTGCGGAGGATCCGCTCCGCATAGGCGTTCTGCGCGAGGAGGACGTTCCAGCGCAACGATTCACGAGCCACGGCGAGCATCCGCCGCGGATCGAAGCCGGGCCGGTGCAGGGCGAGGCGCTTCAGCGGGGTTCCGTGCCAGGTCTGCAGCACGCGTTGCCCCGGGCGTCGGACGAATCGGCGTCGCAGCCAATCGTTGACGACGAGCAGTCGCGCGGCGCCTCGGGCTCGCCACCACTCAGGGCTCCCCTCCACGACCGCGACCGCGCCGTCGGGAACCACGACGGAGTGGTCCACGACGCTCCAGTAGCGGACGACGTGCGGGGCCACCCGCGCCAGCTCACGATCGATGGCGAGCGGATTGCACCCGGCGTTGCGTCCGTAGAAGCTCTCGAAGAAGACCGCGTTCTCGAGGGGCGTCGTGCGCGTCGCATAGCGCCGCTCCAATGCGGCCTGGCCCTCACCCGAATCGTAGGCGGGGTCGAGGGGCGGCCCCACGTGCACGACACCGTCGCGGAGCTCGGCGCGCAGGAGGGCGCCGGTGGCCAAGGGAGCGTCGTCGACGGGCGAGGAGGGCTCGGCCTCGGACGACGCAACGACGACCACCGCGTACTCGCCGGTGGGCAGCGGGAGCTCGGGCCCACCCCACTTCGACGCACGAAGCGGGAACACCGCCCTCCAGGTCTTCCCTCGTCCCGTGAGCGTCGCCGACACGCGAGCGCGTGGCCCGACGAGTTCCGCGCGCGCGGGCCTCGCGCCGGTTCCGGAGAGGACGAGCGTCAGTTCGCCCTCGGTGTCGAAGCGGGCCTGCGTCATCGATCTCCCTCTGTCGCGCGCCCGCGGCGCGCCATCACGGCACGGTACACCCTCTCGGCATTGCGCCCGTCGCGATGCCGGTGGACGCGGTCGCTCAGACGCCGGCTGCGCGCGACACGACGCTCCGACTCCCCCGTCGCGGGATCGAGCACAGCGTCGAGGACGGGCAGGACCTGATACCAGGAACGCGCGATGTCCGTTCCCGCCACATCCTCGTACCGGCCGTAGAAGCCCCGGCGTTCGGCGTACTCCCCCACGTCGGGGGCGAGGAAGACGACGGGAAGCGGCACGAGCGCGGCGTCGTACACGAGCGATGAGTAGTCGGTGATGAGAGCGTCGATCCCCGGAAGCAACGGCGTGATGTCCGGGACCACCGTCGACGGAACGGCACGGACGCGGGTCGTCGGTTCCGGCGGAGCGTACTCCCCCGAGCCCAAGGGATGAGATCTGACGAGCAGGACGGCATCCCGCCGTTCAAGCACGTCGAGGATCGCGTGCCAATCGGCCGGGCCGGGAACCGCGGGGTCCGGCCCGCCGTCCCGCCACGTGGGCGCGTACAGCACGACAGCGGACGGGGATCCCTCCGCACCGGTCGCCCGGAGCACCGCTTCGCGCGCCGTGGCGCGGCGCGTCTGCGCGTCGCCGGTGCTCAGGACGTCCACGCGCGGCTCGCCGGTCTCCACGACGACGTGATCCCGCACTCCGAACGCGGAGACCAATCGCCCGCGGACGAGGCCGGAGGCGGCCGGCATCACGTCGATCCGAGAGGCGGCCGCGCGGTACATCACCGCGAGGAGTCGCCGCAGGAGCGGACGCGACGGTCCGTGGTCCAGCCACCGCGGGGGGCGGAGGGTCTCGGGCGAATCCAGACCGATCCGTTTCAGAGGGATGCCGTGCCACAGCTGGACGACGAACGCACCCGACACGGCGTAGCGGTGGACGTCGCCGAACCCGTGCGTGATCACGATGACACCCGCGCGGGCGGTCGCCCAGAGCCCGGCGACGGAGGACTTCTTCGCCGCCCTCACCCCGAGCCTCGCGGCGTCGCGTGCCTGCGTGTCGTCGTCGACCAGCCACAGCGCCGGATGCCGCGGCGCCACCTGCTGCCACAGCGCCAGCGCGCCCTCTGCGACTCCGGTCGCGCACCCGAACACCCACAGGTCGCGACGCCGGGGAACAAGGGCGGTCAGGACACGCCCGGCGGCGTAGAGAGGAAGCGCGACGATCTTGCGCGCGTTGCCCGAACCGAAGGAGAACGCCGCCACCCCGCGAGCCTATCGCGGGGTGGCGGCGCCGTGCGGGTCAGCCTCCGAGCGTACCCAGGGTCACGTCGACCTGCTCGGTCGCGTCGCCTCGGACGAAGGTCACGGTCGCCGTGCTGCCGGCCGCGGCGGCGCGCACCTGCGCGGTGAGATCGGTGGCGTTGGAGATCGGTACGCCGTTGAACGCCGTCACGATGTCACCCTGGCGAAGGCCCGCCGCCTCGGCGGCCCCACCCGCAACGGCCTCTTGGATGTACGCACCGGTGATCTGAGACCCCTCGACGGATGCCGCGGACCGGACGTTCGCACCGAGCAGACCGTGCGTCGCCGCACCGGTGTCGATGATCTCCTCGGCGATGCGTTGGACGATGTCCGACGGGATGGCGAAGCCGACCCCGATCGACCCCGCCTGCCCGGACGATCCTCCGGCCGAGGCGATGGCGACGTTGATGCCGATCAGGCGACCATCGCTGTCCACGAGTGCACCGCCGGAGTTCCCGGGGTTGATCGCGGCGTCGGTCTGGATCACCGCGATCGAGATCGTCTCGCCGGAGCCGGGTGTCGCGCGTCCCTGGCCGAAGTCGAAGTAGAAGGGCGCGTCCCCCTCGCCGTCCTCCGCGTCGGGCGTCTCGGGTGCCGCGGCCGATGCGATCGCGATGGAGCGGTTCAGCGCGCTGACGATCCCGGTTGTGACGGTGTTGGAGAGCCCGAGCGGCGCGCCCACCGCGGCCGTGGTGTCGCCGACGTTGAGATCGGCGGACGAGGCGAACTCGATCGGCGTCAGATCCGCTGCTCCCTCGAGCTTGATCACGGCGAGATCGTAGGTGGGGTCGGTGCCGACGATCTCGGCGTCGAAGACCTGACCGTCGGAGGTCGTGGCACGGATGGAGGCATCGGCGCTCGCGCCGTCGAGCGTCACGACGTGCGTGTTGGTGACCACGTATCCGTCGGCGCTGAGGATGACACCGGAACCGGAGCCGCTGCCGCTGGTCCCGCTCGCCGAGATCGTCACGACACTCGGCAGCGTGCGGGCGGCGATCCCCGTCGCCTCGGTGACGCTGTCGGTGTCGTTCACCGTCACCGACACCGGACCGGATGCCGGAGCAGACGCCGACGTGGAGAAGAGGTTCACGCCCGCGTAGGCGCCTCCGAGCCCCGCGGCACCGCCGACGACCGCCGCCGCCACCAGGAGCCCGACCACGGCGCCCGCGGAGGTCCGACGCGGAGCGGGTGCCGGCACCGGAGCCGGGGTCGCGGCGAAGTCCATCGGGATCGTCGCCGCGGGTCCGGTCGGGGTCGCCGCGTTCGAGGCATACGGCGGGACGGCGCCGGGCAGGACGTACCCCTGCGGCGGCGCGTAGGCGGTCTGGGGCGGCAGCGGAGGACGCGGCGGCGCCGCGGGGTGAGCGCTGGCCTCGGTCGCGGACGTCGGGTCCGTGGGGCGGTCGATGGGCTCTGCGTCCTGCGGATCGTTCATGGGTGCTCCTTCTTCCTGGCGTGATCCACTGTCGTCGGCGTTCCTGTGGATTGCTTATGCCGGGAGTGGGACCGGACTATGCGAACATCGTGAGCACGTCGAAAGGATGCGGCTGTGCACGAAGTGACCGGGAGCTGGCGACGCATCGCCGCGGGAGCGGGACTGCTGGGGACCGACGGGACGGTGCATCCCACCATCTTCGCCGAGATGAGCGCACTCGCGGGCCTTACGGGGGCCATCAACCTGGGGCAGGGGTTTCCCGACGAGGACGGGCCGGCGGACATCCTCGAGGCGGCGCGTCGAGCCATCTCCGATGGCGAGAATCAGTATCCGCCGGGACGCGGCATCCTCGACCTCCGGATGTCGATCGCGGAGCATCAACGGCGCTTCTACGGGTTGGAGGTGGACCCGGAGCGCGAAGTGCTCGTCACCGCCGGAGCCACCGAGGCACTCACGGCCACGCTGCTCGCGCTCATCGACGGCCCCGACGACGAGGTGGTCGTCTTCGAGCCGTTCTACGACTCGTACGCCGCCGCCGCGGCGATGGCGGGGGCACGCCTCGTCCCGGTGTCGCTGGTGGCGCCGTCCTTCCAGCCCGACCTCCAGGTGCTCCGGGACGCCGTGACGGACCGCACCCGGATCATCCTGGTCAACGACCCCCACAACCCCACCGGAACGGTGTTCACCGCGGAAGTGCGGGCGGAGGTGCTCCGCCTCGCCGAACGGCACGACGCGGTGGTCGTGACCGACGAGGTCTACGAGCACCTCGTGTTCGAGGGACCGCACGTGCCGATTGCCACGATGCCCGGCGCGCGCGAGAGGACGGTGTCGATCTCCTCCGCCGGCAAGACCTTCTCCGTCACCGGTTGGAAGATCGGATGGGTCGCCGCGTCCCCCGAGCTCATCGACGCGATCCTCACCGTCAAGCAGTTCCTCACCTACGTCAACGGCAGCCCGTTCCAGCCCGCGATCGCCGCCGGCCTCCGACTCCCGCAGGCCTTCTTCGACGGTCTCGCAGAGACGATGCATGCGAAGGCACGGCTGCTCGGCGAGGGGCTGCGTGCGGCGGGCTTCACCGTGACACCCCCCGCGGGTTCCTACTTCACCGTGGCGGACGCCGCAGGCCTGGGCGTGCGCGATGCCGCTGCGTTCTGCCGGACCCTGCCCGAACGCGTCGGGGTGGTGGCCGTCCCGCTCACCGCCTTCGTCACCCGCGCGCACCACGACCGGTACGACACGATGCTGCGCTTCGCTGCATGCAAACGGGTCGACGTCCTCCGCGACGCAGCCGAGCGGCTCGCCGCACTCGGACGCGTCAGTTGCGCGAGCTGACGGTGTAGCGCCGCAACGAGAGCACCGGATTGATCCGACGCACGCGCTCCAGCTGTGCGCGTTCGAGGTCCGACACCGCGATTCCGGTACCCGTCCCGATGGACGCGCGGACGACGCCCTGCGGATCGATGATCGCGGAGTTTCCCACTCCGAGCGGCGGCGGGTGGTCGGCCGCCGCCACGAAGACCGTGTTCTCGATCGCCCTCGCCTGGAGAAGGGTCTGCCAATGCAGCTCCTTCAGCGGTCCGCGCACCCACTCGGCCGGGATCGCGAAGACGTCGACGCCGGCGTCCGCCAGCACCCGACCGACCTCGGGGAACCGCAGGTCGTAACAGGTCATCAGGCCGAATCGAAGTCCGCGGACCTCGAAGGTCTGCACCCCGCTCGTCTCACCGGGTTCCACCCAGTCCGATTCCCGTTGGCCGAAGGCGTCGTAGAGGTGGACCTTCCGGTAGACCGCCTCCACCCCCGCCCCGTCGACGGCCACCACCGTGTTGCGCACCAGGCCGGGGTCCGAGGCCTCCTCGAGCAATCCCGCGACGATCGTGATCCCGAGCGCGGCCGCATGGCGACGCAGAGCGCGGACGAACGGTCCGTCCAGGGACTGCGCGTGCGCCGCGAGGGTGGCGTCGAACGGATCGATGAAGTAGCTGGAGTACTCCGGGAAGACCACGACGTCGGCACCGAGCCCGCTCGCGCGGGCGGCGAGCACCGCGATCTCGGCGAGGTTGACCTCTTCGTCAGAGGCCGGAGCGAACTGTGCGACCGCGATCCGTACGTCGTCGTGGTCCTCGGTACCCATGGTCGTCTCCCGCCTTCGCTCGCTCCTCCACCTTGCCATGACCGGTCGCGCGACCGAAGGAGGGCCACGATTCGCGCCGGCCCGGAAGCCGTGATAGTGTCTTCTCTTGTGCCGCGGGGTGGAGCAGTTCGGTAGCTCGCTGGGCTCATAACCCAGAGGTCGCAGGTTCAAATCCTGTCCCCGCAACAAGAAGAAGAGGGCGTCTCGGAAGAGGCGCCCTCTTCGTTTCTGCTTCGCCCCCTGTCACCCCGCGGTGCGGCAGGATGGACACTCCCGTGCACCGCTTGTATCATCGGGCACAGCAGATCGCTAGATAAACTAGCGAAATACCTGGAGTGTGTGATGACAGCTGGCGACGATGTGGTGCTCCTCGACGATGAGGGGACGATGATCGGCACCGCGCCGAAGAGCAGCGTGCACGACCTCGACACCGCGTTGCACCTCGCCTTCTCTTGCCATGTCGTGAACGAGCGAGGCGATGTCCTCGTCACCCGCCGCGCGCTGAGCAAGGTCGCGTGGCCGGGCGTGTGGACCAACTCGTTCTGCGGTCATCCGCGCCCGGGTGAGGATATCCCCGACGCCGTGCACCGCCGAGCTGCCGATGAACTCGGGATGCGGGTGGAGGAGGTCCGCGTGACGTTGCCCGACTTCCGGTACCGCGCGGTGGACGCCAGCGGGATCGTCGAGAACGAGATCTGCCCCGTGTACACCGCCCGCGCGGCATCCGAACCGGTCCCCCACCCGGATGAGGTCATGGAGATCCGCTGGGTCGAGCCCGAGCGCCTCGCCGACGCCGTGCGTGCGACGCCGTGGGCGTTCAGCCCGTGGCTGGTCCTGCAGGCCGCACAGCTTCCGCTGCTCACCGACGCGTCCAGGTCACGACGGCCATGATCGCACTCTCCCCGCATCCGCAGATCGACGACACGATCCATGAGGCGCTGGCGCGGATGCGATGTCGACGTGGTGCGCTCGGCGAGGCGTTCGACGCATTGATCGACGCCTCCGACCGTGCAGCCCGCGGCGGCAAGCGTTTCCGTCCCGCGCTCGTCGTCGCCGCCTTCGAGAGCCTCGGCGGCGACCTCGGTGCGGCTCCGGGCGTGTTCCCGGTCGCCGCGGCCTTCGAGTTGCTCCACACGGCATTCGTCGTCCACGACGACGTGATCGATCACGACACCGTCCGTCGCGGCATCCCCAACGTCGCCGGGGAGTTCCGCCGCCGGGCCGAGGAGCAGGGAGCGGACGCCGCCGGCGCCGCCCTCCTCGGAGACGCGGCGGCCATCCTCGCCGGCGACCTCCTGCTGCACGAGGCGTTCCGGCTCATCGCCCTCGCACCGGTGGATCTGACCGCCCGCGTGCGGCTGATGGAGCTCCTCGACGAGGCCATGTACGTCTCCGCGGCCGGCGAGCTGGCCGACGTGGAGAACAGTGTCGTCGACGACGCGCCGCATCACGCCGTCCTCGACGCCGCGTACAACAAGACCGCCGTCTACTCGTTCAGCGCTCCGCTGTGCGCGGGTGCGGCGCTGGCCGGGGCGACCCCGGAGGTCACCGGGCTCCTCGAGCGGGCAGGTGGTCAGCTCGGTCTCGCATTCCAGTTCGTGGACGACCTCATCGGCGCGTTCGGCACCGACGATCAGGCAGGACGCGAGAGCGGGGGCGATCTGCGCGAAGGAAAGCGGACACCGCTGGTCTCGCTCGCCCGTGAGAGTGCGACCTGGGCTCAGGTCAACGACGCCATCGCCGTCGCACACACCGGCCCCATCGCCGTGCAGGAGGCGCAGCGGATCCTCGAGGCCAGCGGAGCCCGGGCGCAGATGCGCGCGCTCGTCGACGGCGCGCTCGCCGAAGTGCGAGCGGTCTCCGCTGATCCCGCACTGCCGGCGTCCGCGGGGTCCCTCTTGCGCGCGCTCGCCGACGGGGTCGAAAGTCGCATCCCATGACCGAAGAGACCGAGGGCATCACGGGACTGGCCCTCTACGACAAAACCGCGCGCGACGCCGCGGACATCGTGATCGCGCGGTACTCGACGTCCTTCGCCCTCGCGTGCCGCCTTCTCGGGCCCCGCCCCCGCACGCACGTCCGGACCATCTATGCGCTGGTGCGCGTGGCCGACGAGATCGTCGACGGTCCGGCCGTCGCCGCAGGCCTCTCGGTGCCGGAAGCCGAAGCGATGCTGGACGAACTCGAGGCCGAGACCTACCGGGCGATCGCACAGGGCTTCAGCGCGAATCTCGTCGTGCACGCCTTCGCCCTCACCGCCCGCGAGTGCGGCATCGGGGAAGACCTCGTGGCCCCGTTCTTCGCCTCCATGCGGACGGACCTGTCCACATCGACGCATGACGACGCCTCGCACGATCACTACGTGTACGGGTCTGCGGAGGTCGTGGGCCTGATGTGCCTGCAGGTCTTCGTCAACGCCGGGGAGCCTCGCCCCCGCCCTGCCGACGCCCGACTTGTCGACGGCGCCCGACGCCTCGGGGCCGCGTTCCAGGACGTCAACTTCCTCCGGGACCTCGATCATGACGCATTCGCGCTCGGTCGTGATTACCTCGGGATAGGCTCGGGATCTGTGAGCCGCGACGCCGTTCTGGACCGTATCGATGCGGACCTCGCCGCGGCCGCGGCCACCGTCCCCCACCTTCCCAAGGACTGTCGTCGCGCCGTCACCGCGGCACACGATCTGTTCTCGGAACTGTCCCGCCGACTGCGCGCAGCCGAGCCGGGCGCAGGCCGCGTGCGGGTGCCGGACCCGGTCAAAGCCCGCTTGGCGGCCCGCGCCTGGCTGGGGTTCTCGCCACGGAAGGTTCTCTCATGAGCGACTCTGCTTCCTCTTCGCGCACGGCCATCGTCATCGGCGGGGGTATCGCGGGTCTCGCCACCTCCGCACTCCTCGCGGAGGAGGGATGGTCCGTCCGGCTCCTCGAAGCGCGCGACGATCTGGGGGGCCGCGCCGGATCGTGGGATCAGGATGGGTTCCGTTTCGACACCGGTCCGAGCTGGTATCTCATGCCGGAGGTCTTCGACCACTTCTTCCGCCTGCTCGGAACCAGCGCCGACGCCGAGCTGGATCTCGTCCGCCTCGACCCCGCCTACCGGGTCTACTCCGACCCGGCGACCGGGCGGCAGCCGCTGGACGTCCGCACGGGCCGCGAGCTCGCCACCGAGCTGTTCGAGAGCGTCGAGCCGGGGGCGGGCGCGCGCCTTGCGGACTACCTCGACTCGGCCGAGGATGCCTACGATCTCGCGGTGTCCCGCTTCCTCTACGACACCTACGAGACGACCGCGGGGCTGCGGGACCCCGCGATCCTCCGCCGCATCCCGACCCTCGCACCTCTCCTCACGCGTTCGTTGGCCTCTCACGTGGATCGGAAGTTCACCGATCCCCGGCTGCGCCAGATCCTCGAATATCCGGCGGTGTTCCTCGGCGGTTCCCCTTACGGCGTCCCGAGTCTCTACCACCTCATGAGCCACCTCGATCTCGATGACGGGGTGCTGTACCCCCGTGGTGGATTCGTCGAGGTGATCAAGGCGATCCAGCGCCTCGCCGAGGCGAGGGGGGTCGAGATCGTGACCGGCGCAGAGGTCGTCGAGATCGTCACCGGAGCGCCCGATCGCGGATCACGCGCCCGGGCGCGCGCGACCGGCGTCCGCACGCTGGACGGCACACTTGTCGAGGCCGACCTCGTGGTGTCCACGGCAGACCTGCACCACACCGAGACCTCGCTCCTCCCGCCGGAGCTGCAGACCTATCCGCAGTCGTGGTGGGACACCAAGACCCCCAGTCCAGGGGCTCTCCTCCTTCTGCTCGGCGTCGAGGGCGAGCTCCCGGAACTCGCCCACCACACGCTTCTGTTCGCCGATGATTGGCGGACCAACTTCGACGACATCTTCGGCGACCGCCCCCGCATCCCCGACCCCGCCTCTCTCTACATCTGCCGGCCGAGCGCGACCGATGCCGACGTCGCACCGACCGGTTCGGAGAACCTGTTCGTCCTGGTGCCGGTGCCCGCCGACCCCGGATCCGGACACGGGGGGATCGACGGGGACGGGGACCCCCGCACCGAGGCGGCCGCTGACCGCATCATCGAGCAGATCTCGCAGTGGTGCGGCATCCCCGATCTGAAGGACCGCATCATCGTGCGGCGGACGATCTCTCCCGCGGACTTCGCGACCGACCTGCACTCCTGGCGCGGCAACTCCCTCGGCCTCGCGCACACCCTCGGTCAGAGTGCGATGTTCCGTCCGCGCAACGCGTCACGCAGGGTGGAGGCGCTCGCCTACGCGGGAACCTCGGCTCTTCCGGGCATCGGACTGCCGATGTGCCTCATCTCCGCCGAGCTCGTCGTGAAACGGCTCCGCGGTGACCGCACCCCCGGTCCCCTTGCGGAGCCCGCGAGAGTCTGACATGCCGGGGCTCTACCTCGCCGCTCTCGTCCTCTCCCTGGCCGGCGTGGCGCTCACCGACGCGCGCCTCAAGCTCGCCGCGTGGCGGGATCCGCGCCGGACGATCGTGGCCGTCATCCTCGGCACCGTGTTCTTCCTGATCTGGGATGCGGTCGGAATCGCAACGGGCGTCTTCGTCAAGGGAGACAGTCCGCTCCTGCTGGGGATCGACCTCGCTCCCCATCTCCCGCTGGAGGAACCGGTCTTCCTCATCTTCCTGTCCTACCTCGCCCTCGTCCTCTACGGAGCGGCGGTGCGTCTGCGCGCCCACCGCGCGGGGCGCCGGCCCGTGCGCGGCCAGGGGGGAGAATCGGCGGTATGACCTATCCGCTGATCGTCGTCCCCTTCGTGGTGATCACGATCCTCGTCACGCTCGCCACGCGGCGACGCCCTCGTTTCCGAGAGCGCATGGTCGCCTCCGGTTGGGCAGCGGGCGGACTTCTGATCCTGACGGCGATCTTCGACAACCTCATGATCGCCGCCGACCTGTTCACCTACCCTCCGGAGCACCTCAGTGGGTTGCGGATCGGCCTCGCTCCCATCGAGGACTTCTCCTACCCCTTATGCGCGGCCTTCCTGATCCCCGCCGTCTTCGAGCTCCTCTCCCCCCGTCTCCCCCAGGAAGCGTCATGACCGCCCTCCCGCTGCGACCGGCCGCGGTCTCCCGGCAGCTGTTCGTCTCGTCCCGCCCCGTCAGTTGGGTCAACACCGCGTTCCCGTTCGCGGCCGCGTATCTGCTGACGACCCGACAGATCGATCTGACCCTGGTCCTCGGCGTCCTGTTCTTCCTTGTGCCCTACAACCTCGCGATGTACGGGATCAACGACGTCTTCGACTACGAGTCTGACCTCCGAAACCCACGCAAGGGGGGCGCCCACGGCGCGATCCTCGACCGTCGACTGCACCCCGTCACCCTCTGGGCGGCGGGTCTGTCCTGTCTGCCCTTCGTCGTCTATCTGGTGATCGTCGGGTCGCCCACCTCATGGTTGATCCTTGGCGCGAGCCTCTTCTTCGTCGTCTTCTACAGCGCGCCGCCCCTGCGATTGAAGGAGCGGCCGTTCGCGGATTCGGTGACCAGCAGCATCCACTTCTTCTCCCCCGCCGTGTATGGGCTCGTGCTGGCCGGTGCGACGTGGACGTGGCAGCTCGGACTCGTGGTGGCGTCCTTCGCGCTCTGGGGAATCGCATCGCACGCCTTCGGCGCAGTCCAGGATGTCGTCGCGGACCGCGAGGCGGGGATCGCGTCCATCGCCACGGTGCGCGGAGCACGCTTCACCGTCCGCTTCGCACTGGCGTGCTATACCCTCTCCGGGCTTGCGATGCTCGCCACCGCGTGGCCCGGGCCGCTCGCCGCGATCCTCGCCGTGCCCTACCTCCTGACGGTGTGGCCCTATCGGTCCATCACCGATGCCGGTGCGGCCGGGGCGACCCGCGGATGGGACCGCTTCCTGTGGCTCAACCAGCTCACCGGGTTCGGCGTGACGCTCCTGCTCATCTGGTACGCCATCCTCAACGGCTGACTCGTCCGCATCGTCGGACCTCCCCCACGGCGGGACGAAGAGGGGCGGGGCGGGAATGAACCCGCTCCGCCCCTCGTCCGATGTTCCCCGTCAGTCGCCGCTGAGTTCCAGCAGCTGCTCGACGGCCGCGGTCAGCCGCTCGTCCGCCTCGGCGAAGGCCGTGAGGTCACCGGCGCGAAGCGCCTCCTCACGAGCCATCATGGCCTCGCGGGCATCCTGCAGGGCGGCCTCGTAGGATCCGGCCTCCGGGGCCGGCGCCGGCTCCTCGTCACCCGGCTCGGCCGGTGCGGTCGGCTCGGGGGTCGGGGTCGCGTCCGGCTCCACCGGAACGACCTCGCCGTCACCCGCCGTCGCGCCGGAGTCCCCACCGAAGAGCACGTCGAGCGCTTCCGCCAGCGTGTCCTCGAACGCGATGTCGTCACCGAAGGCGACCAGGATCTTCCGGAGCGTCGGGAGCTGGGTGCCCTGGGAGGCCTGCACGAAGACCGGCTGGACGTAGAGCAGACCACCACCCACCGGAAGGGTGAGGAGGTTCCCGTTCAGCACCTCGGACTGGCCCTGCTGCAGGATGTTGATCTGCGAGGACACGGCGGTGTCGGAGTCGAACGTGTTCTGCACCTGCCCGGGCCCGGGCACCGTCGTGGACGCGGCGATCTCGAGAAGACGGAGCTTTCCGTAGTCCTCGCCCTTCACACCCGCTTCCTGACCGGCATTGGAATCGACGGCGAGGTAGCCCATGAGGACGTTCCGACTCGCCGCCCCGGTCGACGACGGGATGAAGGTCGTGAACATCGAGAACGAGGGCGCCTCCTGACCAGGCATCTGCATGGTCAGGTAATACGGCGGCTGCAGCTGGTTGGGGTTCTGCGGATCCTCCGGTGTCGCCCAGGCGTTGTCCCGCTCGTAGAAGGACTGCGCGTCGTCGACGTGGTAGATCTGCAGCATCGCACGCTGGACCTTGAACAAGTCCGTCGGATACCGGACGTGACTCATCAGGTCCGCGGACATCTCACTGATCGGCTGCACCGCGGTCGGGTAGACGTTCTGCCACGCCTGGAGCAACGGGTCCTCAGGATCCCACGCGTACAGCGTCACCGAACCGTCGTACGCGTCGACGGTCGCCTTCACCGAGTTGCGGATGTAGTTGATGTCGTCGAGCGCGAATCGCGGCTGGGTGTTGTTGGAGTCCGCGATGGCCTGCGAAAGCGGGACCGTCGTGGAGTACGGATAGTTCGAGCTGAGCGTGTATCCGTCCACGACCCAGACGATGCGCCCGTCGACGACCGTCGGGTACGGGTCGCTGTCCAGCTCGAGGTACGGGGCCACCTTCTCGACGCGAGTCAGCGGGTCGCGGTCGTAGAGGATCTGCGATTCTTCGTTGACGTCCTCGGAGAAGAGGATCTGCTCGGACTGGAAGCGGAGCGCGTAGATCAGGCGGTGGAACATGTTGCCCACGGAAGGACCGCCGTCACCCTCGAAGGTCACACGCGGACCTGCGCCGCCATCGGCGCCCGACGGGTAGTCGAGCTCGATCGGCGTCGCGCCCTCGGGTGCACCGACGATGGAGTACGTCGGCGAGTATTCGCCGAAGTACACGCGCGGTTCGAAGTCGGGGTTGTCCGAGAGGAAGCCCTGGGCGGGGATCCCGCGCTCGAGGAAGACGGGGTTGCCGTCGCTCGTCCGCTCGTTTCCGGCGGCGGCGACGAGACCGTATCCGTGGGTGTAGACGAGGGTCTCGTTGACCCACGAGGAGCCGGCGCCGAGCTGGTCGACATTGAGTTCGCGGACGGACACGATCGTGTCCTGCATCTCGCCGTCGATCTCATATCGGTCCACGTCCAGGGGCTCCTGGAACTGGTAGTACGCCCGGTACTGTTCGAGCTGCCGCACGGTGGGTCCGATGATCGCGGGGTCCATGATGCGGATCTGCGTCGTCGTCTGCGCGTCCGCGCGAAGCTGCCCCTCCTCCGCCGAGGTCTCAGCCGTGAACTCGATCTTCTCCAGACCGTCGATGCCGTAGGCCTTCTTGGTCATCTCGAGGTTGCGCTCATAGAACGGACGCTCGAAGGCCGCCTGATTGGGCAGGACCTGGAAGGTGTTGACGACCCACGGGTAGCCGACTCCGACCACGAGCGAGGAGACGATCAGCAGCGCCGTCGCGATGAGCGGGTAGCGCCAGCGTCCGATGACAGCCGTGACGAAGAAGAGCACGGCGACGAGCGCAGCCACGATCGAGAGGATCGTCAGCCCCGGGATCACCGCGTTGACGCCGGTGTAGCCGGGACCGGTGATGCGGTCCCCCTGCTCGACGAGCAGGCGGTACCGGTCGAGGAACAGGCTGACCGCCTGCACGGCCAGGTAGAGACCGGCGAGGATCGCCAGTTGGATCCGCGCCGCCTTCGAGATGCGCAGCTCACGCTGTCCGACCCGGACGGAGCCGTAGAGGTAGGACACGACGGCGGTCACCAGGAGGCAGATGAGCAGGACCGCCGAGACGAATCCCACGACCGCGCCGTAGAACGGCAGTGCGAAGAGGTAGAACCCGGTGTCGAGACCGAACTCGGGGTCGACATCGCCGGTGGGCACTCCGTTGAACCACAACCAGGTCGTCTGCCACTGGGCGGACGCGGCGAACCCCGCGAAGAAGCCGAAGAACACCGGGATACCCCACATCGCCAGCCGACGAAGCGGCTCGACCACCTCCTGGTAGCGATCGAGCTGGGAGCTGAGCCGCGCGTAGACCGGCCGGAGGCGGTAGGCGAGCTGGATCGCCAACCAGACGGGCACGGCCATTCCGAGGAACCCGATCGCGAACATCGCGATCCGCGCCACCCACTGGGTCAGTAGCACCCCCTCGAACTCGAGTTGCCGATACCAGAGCCAATCGGCGTAGAGGCTGGCGAAGACGAAGAACGCCACAACGAGGGCGGCGACGATCGCCACGGTGATGCCGAGTATTCGTCGAGGTCGGGAGGGCGTGGCCGGGGCCGGCGCAGAGGTCGTGGTCACCCCTCCATCCTAGGCGCGCCGTTCTGGAGGGTCGCCGAGGGTGTGCTGAGGGAAAGCCGGTCGGGTCACGTGCCGCATGTGGGGAGCGCGTCGAGGTCGCCGCCCGTCGCCACCGCGTCCAGCGCCCGCATCGCGTCGTCGAGGTCCTCGACGGCGAAGACACGGAGTCCGTCCGGGACATGGCCGACGATCTCGCCGCAGTTCGCTTCCGCCGCGAGGAAGTACGAAGCGCCGTCCCCCACCGCGCCCCAGAGCTTCTGACGCACCCCGCCGATCGGACCCACGACCCCCTGGGCAGTGATCGTCCCGGAGCCCGCGACACGTTCACCGCCGTTGAGCTCACCCGGCGTGAGGACATCGATGATCCCGAGGGCGAACATCATGCCCGCGCTCGGACCGCCGACGTTGTCCAGCTGGATCTCGACATCGACGGGGAAGTCGTAGTCGCTCATCAGCGTGACGCCGATCAGCCAGGGCGCGTCGGGATCCTCACCTTCCTGCTGCGGCACCAGCGAGAGGGAACGCGTGGCGCCGTCGCGGAGGATGGTGAGGTCGACAGGCGCTCCCCCGGACGCGTCCACGATCTCCCGCAGAGCGGCGACATCCGTCGCCTGCTCACCGTCCGCGGCGAGGATGACGTCGTCCTCGCGCAGGACCCCGTCGGCGGCGGATTCCTCCACGACGGAGTAGACGCGAAGCTGAGGGGACACGTCGTAACCGAGCTCGCCGAGCGCGGCCGCCGTGGCCTCCTGCTGCGAGTCGACCATGAGCGCGGCGTTCTCGCTCTGACGCTGCTCCACGGTCTGGTCGGACGGGAAGACCGCCTCGATCGGCAGCACAGCACGGGTGCGATCGAACCACGCCGTCGCCAGCTCGAACCACGAGGGCGTGCGCTCTCGACTTCCCACCACCTGAACGGTGAGGAGATCGAGAGCGCCCTCGGTGGGGTAGGTCTCGGCGCCCTGCACCGTGATGAGCGGAACCTCCTCGCCATCCGGGCCGGGCGCCGAGCCGAGGGTGTTGTACACGGGCCCCGGTCGCTGGATGACGTAACCGGTGGGGAGGAAGGTCAGGATGAGCAGGACGACGAGGGCGGCCGAGAGGGACCAGATGCCCGCCACGACGGCACGCGATGGGCGTCGGGGTCCGGGGCTGACGGGTGCGGAATCGTCGAAGAGCGTCACAGGAGACCTTTCTCAGCCGGGTCGTTCGCGGCCGGCTTAAGGGTTCGGGTCTCGGCCGAGACGGGGAAGGGAATGCTGCGACTAGCGTAGATCCGTAGATCCGCGACCGGCTGAAAGGCGGCTGAAGTGGAAGACGACGATCGCTCTCCCGAAGAAGAATTCCAGGACCTCCTCCGTCAGCTGCTCGGCGGCGGAGGCTCGATCGACCCCGAACAGCTGTCCCAGCTCTCGCAACTCTCGGGCATGAACATCGATCCCGCGATGATGCAGACGATCATGAGTCAGATGCAGCAGGCCTTCGCGGGCGGCGGGGACGGTGCGATCTCCTGGGACATGGCCGAGAGGCAGGCTCTCCACATCGCGGGCCAGCACGGGCTGGCGATCGGAGACGGGCAGCGGAGCGAACTGGATCAGGCCTTCGTTCTGGCGGGCCTGTGGCTCAGCGAGGTCACCACGATCTCGGAGCTGCCGAGCCCGGCGAGGTCCATCACACGCGCCGAGTGGGTCACGGCAACCCTGCCGGTGTGGCAGGAGCTGGCGGAGCCGGTCGCCACGAGCATCGCGGATGCGCTCACCGAATCGTTGCGGTCCCAGGCGCCCGAGGACATGCAGGACCTCGTCCAGGGCGCCGGACGCCTCATGCGGTCCGTCGGCGGATCCCTGTTCGCGTCTCAGCTCGGCCAGGTCATCGGCAACCTGTCCAAGGAGGTCGTCAGCGGCGGCGACGTGGGTATCCCGCTCATGCCGGACGGCCGCGCCGCGATCCTCCCCCAGAACTTCAGTGACTTCGGTCACGACCTGGAGATCCCGGAGGATCAGCTGGCCCTTGCCGTGGCCACTCGGGAACTCGCTCACGCGCGCCTGTTCCGCCACGCCAAGTGGCTCCGGCTGCACGTGATCTCCCAGGTGACGGACTTCGCACGCGGCGTGCGGGTCGACACCGATGCCCTGGAAGATCTCGCGTCTCGCTTCGACCCCTCGGAACCGGAGGAGCTGCGGCGCGCCCTGGAGAGCGGTGCCCTCCTCCCGGCGCGGTCGGAAGCCCAGGAGGATGCGCTCCGCCGACTCGAGAATCTCCTCGCGACGATCGAGGGATGGGTGGACGTCGTCACCGCCGACGCGACGACGCGGCTGCCGCAGGCCGATCGCGTGGCCGAGTCCGTGCGCCGCCGCCGTGCGGTCGGCGGGCCGGCGGAGCGCGCCCTCGGTTCCCTCGTCGGACTCGAGCTGCGGCCTCGACGGATGCGGGAGGCGGCGGCGATGTGGCGCGCGATCACAGACGCCGTGGGGCCGGAGGCGCGGGACGCGCTGTGGGATTACCCGGACCTGATGCCGGGCGCGGACGACATCGACGACCCGACCGCGCTCGTGACCCGCCTGCAGGCCCGGGCGCGCGGAGAAGAGCCCGCACCGGACGCCATGGACGACGCACTGGCGCAGCTGCTCGCCGAGTCCGATCAGACGGGCGACGGGGACGAAGACCGCGGCTGACCCTCCTCCCCATCAGGGATGGGGCACCTCGTCCGCGGGCCGGCCTGTGGAAAGCCGTGTCCGGCATCACCGGCGCCACCAGAATCGGGCCATGCTCCGATTGAATCCGGCCCACCCACCGCTGTGGCGATCGGGCACGGAGGTGCAGTTCGGCGTACCCGCGGTCGCCGTGCTGCGCGATCCGCTGCCGTGGCAGGAGCGTCTCGTGCGTGAGCTCGAGACGGGTGTGAGCGCGGATGCCGCCGAAGTGCTCGCCCGATCGTGGGGCGCATCACCCGGTGATTGCGCGCTCCTGTTGACCCGTCTCGCTCCCGCGCTGTCCCCTTCCTCTCCCCCGGTGACGGGGGGACGGATCATCGTCGCCGGCGCGGCCGCCGTCCCCCCGTCGGCGACGCGGACGATCGCCGACGGAGTGTCCGCCGGCGGAGGTCGCGTCGACGGGCCCGGATCCGACCTCGGATGGAACGCGATCGGCACGCCGGACGATGTCGTGATCGTCGTCGCGCACCACCTCCTGCACCCCGCGATCGCCCGGACCCTGCTCTCGCGCGATGTTCCGCACGTCCCGCTCGCCCTGCAGGGCGAGCGGATCGACGTGGGTCCCGTGATCGCTCCCGGCCGGACGGCCTGCGCCGCGTGCGTCGCGGACGAGTACACCCGTGAGGATCCGGCGTGGCCCGTGCTGGCCGCTCAGCTCGTCACGCGCGACTCGGGCACCGTACGTCCGGGACTGATGTGGGAAGCCGGGCTCGTCGCGATGGAACTCATCGCGCGGGCTGCGGACGCGCACGGGGCGACGTCGCATTCCGTGACCGTCCGGTCCGGTTCCCTCCAGCGGACGGTGCGGACCCACGCTCCGTCTGCAGGATGCGGGTGCCGATCTCTCGGAGGAACCGGGAGGGATGGCGTTCTCGAGATCCGCGGGCCCAGGTCAGAGAGAGGGTTCGCGCAGCCCGCGTGATCCCCACGTAGGCCAGGCGCCGCTCCTCGTCGACGGCGTCGAACGTCTGCGCGTACGAGATCGGGAGGAGCCCCTCCGCGAGACCCACCATGTGCACGTGCGGCCATTCCAGTCCCTTGGCAGCGTGCAGCGTCGACAGTGTCACCGTCGACAATGCCGGTTCGTCGTGCGCGCGCGCCCGCGCGGCGAGATCATCGGTGAAGGCACGGAGGGTGGTCCCCTCGGGAGCCTCCTCTGCCAGTTGGAGGAGCGCGGCGCGTGCCTCCCAGGCATCGCGCACGGCTCCCCCCGCCGCGGGGGGCTCGTCGGTCAACCCGAGCGAGCGGAGGACGTCTCGGACCGCATCGACCAGTCCACCCCGGACCGGGGCGACCGACGCACCGCGCAGCGCCATGACCGCTTGACGGACCTCCGGCAGGTCGAAGTATCGACGACCGCCGAGCACGGTGGTCGCGATCCCGGCATCCGTCAATGCACGCAGGAGTTCCGCGGACTGCGAGTGGGATCGGTACAGCACAGCGATGTCGCGCACGGCGATTCCCTGTCTCTGCTGCGCCAGGATGCGCGAAGCGACCGCTCGAGCCTCATCGGCGTCGTCTTCGAAGGCGGTCACCGTCGTCGCCGGAGCCCCCGGGTCCGCCTCCGGTGGGCGTGCTTCGGTCGCCGCCACCAGGCGCAGTGCACCCGGACGGTCGCGCATGAGCTCGTTCGCCGCGTCCAGGATCGGCTGCTCCGAACGGTAGTTCCGCAACAGCTGCACCACGCGCGCGTCGTCGTAGCGACTGTCGAACTCGAGGAGGAAGCGCGCGTCGGCCCCCGCGAAGGAGTAGATCGTCTGACTGGCATCGCCGACGACGCACACGTCGCGGCGTCCCCCGAGCCACAGCTCGAGCAGCCGGTGCTGCAGGGGCGAGACATCCTGGAACTCGTCGACCGTGAAGTGGCGGTACTGCTCGTGCACCGCGCGCGCCACCCTCGGCTCGGCTTCCAGCATCCCGGCGCACGCGAGGAGGACGTCCTCGAAGTCCATCTGTCGTCGTTCGTCCTTGAGACGCTCGTATGCGCGCTGCAGGTCGAGCACCCGTTCGAGGCCGAGACGGCCCGCACCCTCCGGCCGCGCCTGCGCATACTGCTCTATCGATCGCATGGTGACCTTCCGCCATTCGATCTGTGCCGCGACGTCCCGGAGCGTCGCGACATCCGGAGACATGCCGATGCCGTCCGCCGCGTGGGCGAGCAGACGTACCTTGTTGTCGACCACCGTGGGTGCCGGAGATCCCGCGATCGCCGGCCAGAAGTAGTTCAGCTGCGCCAGAGCCGCCGCATGGAAGGTGCGGGCAGACACACCCTCGATCCCGAGCGCGCGCAGTCGGCCACGCATCTCCCCCGCGGCCTTGGCGGTGAAGGTCACCGCCATCACCCGACCGGGCGAGTAGGTGCCGGTGTTCACGCCGTGGGCGATGCGGCGTGTGATCACCCGGGTCTTTCCGGTCCCCGCTCCGGCGAGCACCGCGACGGGACCGCGCAGAGCCGTCGCCGCCTCCCGTTGCTGCTCGTCGAGATCGTCCAGAGGTCCACCGGTCATGCGCGCTCCTCGAACCAGTCGGTGATCAGCATGTGCGCGATCGATGCAGGCCCGGGCAGGATGATCTCCCCGACGCCGTCGAGGGCCGCTCCGATCTCCGCACGGGAGAACCATCGGACATCGACGATCTCCTCTCCATCCGCTCGGGCCTTGACGGCGTCGTCCGCCTCGGCGAAGAAGCCCAGCATCAGGGAGCGGGGGTACGGCCACGCCTGGGAGCCGTGATACCGGACCGATCGCGGCCGGACGCCTGCCTCCTCCTCCACCTCCCGGACAACCGCGGACTCGAGGGATTCTCCCGCCTCGACGAAGCCCGCGAAGCACGAGTAGCGTTCGCGGGCCCACGCCGCGTTCGATCCGAGGAGGAGCAGATCGGGATCGTCCGCGTGGGTGACGGCGACGATGACCGCGGGATCGGTCCGCGGAAAATGCGTCCGACCGCATCCGGGACACCGTCGCGACCAGCCCGCGTCGAGGATGTGCGTGCGCGTGCCGCAGAAGGAGCAGAACGGGGCGTCGAGCAGCCACCTCCCGAGGCTCAGTGCCTCGACGAATCGCGCGGCGTCGTGCGGGGTGAGCACACCACCCGAGGCGCGGAGAGAAGCCCAACCCGCCGCCGCGGCGAACACCTCCGCGGCCTCACTCGGGAATGCGCACAGGAGCAGGGGGGCGCCGGCGTCATCCCTGCCGAGGAAGGCCCACTCGCCCCCCTCGGGCGCGTGGTCCGAGGAGACCCAGGCCAGGCGATCGTCGGTGGCGAGGGGCGCACGATCGCCGACGAGGACGAGGACCTTCGCACTCTCCTGGGCACGCGTCTCGGCGAGCAGATCCGGAACGGTCCGCTCCGACGCCGCGCGATCACCGCCGAGGTGACCGAGGGGCGCAAGGCGCGGGGTGTCGGGCGCCGTCATCGAGGATCACTCCCTAACCTGGGCACATGGCACGCTCTCCGTTCACTCTAGCCGCCTCCGTGACGTCGGCCCTGCCTCAGGCAGGCGTGGTCTCGGCCGGGGCATTGACCGAGGGCACAGCCGGTCGATACGATTCCGCGCTCGTCGATCTCGCCGACGGCCGGCGGGTGGTCGCGCGGGTTCCCGCCGACGCCGACGCCGCATCCGAGCTCCTGACCGAAACGCGCGCACTGCGGGCACTCACCGCCGGGGTCCGGGCGCTCCTCCCCTTCCGCGCCCCCACCCTCCTCGGAGAGATGCGACTCGAGGGCGCGACCGGCATCGTCGTGGATTTCCTTCCCGGCTACCGCGTCGACGCCGTGCACCTGCCCCCCGGACGAGGGGCCGCGACGTCCCTCGGTGCGGCCCTGGCAGCCGTGCACGCCCTCCCGACGTCGATCGTGCGCTCGGAGGGCCTGTCCTCGCGTGCACCGGAGCAGGTGCGGGCGGATGTGGCGACACTCGTCGATCGGGCCGAGGAGAGCGACCGCGTGCCGTTCCCCCTTCTCCGGCGCTGGCGGCGCGCGATCGCCGCGGAGCAGCTGTGGGGATTCGAACCGCGGGTGATGCTGGGCGGAGTGAATCCGGCGTCCTTCGTCTTCGACGACGTCGCCGACGTACCGCGCGTGACAGGACTCCTGGAGTGGCACGGGCTCCAGGTCGGGGATCCGGCTCTCGATCTGCACTGGCTCGCCGGTGCGCCGAACGCCGCCGACGACGTGTTCGGCTCCTACCTCGCGCACAGCGATCGCGCTCCCGATCCGCACATGCGTGACCGCTCGCGCTTCTACGCGGAGCTCGAGTTCGCGAAGTGGCTCCTGCACGGACTCGCTGTGGGACTCCCCGACGTGGTCGACGACG
The DNA here is from genome assembly GCF_040687055.1 of Microbacterium sp. NPDC077184. NCBI lineage: Bacteria > Bacillati > Actinomycetota > Actinomycetes > Micrococcales > Microbacteriaceae > Microbacterium > Microbacterium sp. NPDC077184. The sequence continues at coordinate 15,360 of NZ_JBFBMM010000009.1, read as the reverse complement.
CCACCGAGCTCCTCTCGTCGCTGTCCACGGGAGTGGCCGACGACGACGTGCTCGGGCACGGTGGTGCAGACGTCGACGATGCGCTGACCTTCGTCGATCGGATGCCGGAGGGCGCGGCATCCGGCATCGACACCTCCATGCAGACCGACGCCTACGATCCGGCGGAGCTGTCGTTCTGGACGGAGGACACCGACACCGGGACCCTCCGGGACAGCACGGAGGAGCAGGCGGAGAGCGACGCCGAGACCGGTGTGGTGGACGATACGCCCGCGCACACGGATTCCGGCCCCCTCGCACCCTGGCCCGGCCCGCTCACCGGCTCCGCCGATACGGATGAGGAGACCGATCGGGCATCCCGCGAGGCACTGCGTCGGTGGCGCGCGCGGTGAGCACACCGCGGTGAGCACATCGCGGTGACGCCTCAGGCGCGCAGAACGAGCCCGTCCGCCACGTAGAAGAGGACGACGTCGATCTCGGCCAGCGGTATGCCCCGCGCGATGTGGTACGCCCGGCGGTAGAGCTCGAGCTGGACCAGACGGTCCTGACGCTCGGACTCGGTCCGAGGCGCCCGCCCGGTCTTCCAGTCCACGATCTCGATCCGGCCGCCTCGGTCATCCCGACGATAGACGGCGTCGATGCGACAGACGATCACGCGGGGTGTGCCGTCGAGCTCGGTGTCGGTGAAGTCGATCTCGCACTCGACCTCGATGGGGCGCAGGTGCGCCCACTCGGACGCCAGGAACGCAGCCTGGAGCTGCGCGAGACCTGCCGCCTCGTCCGTCGACGCCGCCGACTGTTCGACATCGGGGAGAGTCTCCTCGTCGTCCTCCCACAGGGCCTCGTCCCAGACACTGCGTCCACCGATCAGACCCGACCGTTCTTCGACCCACGAATGGAAGAGGGTTCCCAGCCGGGTCTGCCGGTAGGGGCGTTCCGGCAGCGGCCGCGCGATCCGCCCGACGGCACCCTCGTAGTCCGCGAGGAACTCCTTGTACCGGGAGGCGGCGATCCTCGTCGGTGCGCGGACCTCCCGCGCTGATGCACGCGCGTCGCGCTCCTGCAGCAACAGCAGGATGTCGTCCTCCGGCGTGACATCCTCCGCGCGCACCGCCGCGACGGCGTCCGCCGCCCGGGTCACCGCCGCGCGCCGTGCGCCCAGAGGATCGAGCGGCCACCGGAGGGTACGCCGCTCGCCGTCGTACGGATCGTCCGTGTCCTCCACAGCGGGCACGCCGAGTCCCAACGCGGTGCACATCTCATCGAGGAACACGCTGCGCGCGCGAGGCTTGCGGGTGCCCGACCACGTCGCGCCGCTCAGAAGCAGGTGATCCCGCGCGCGGGTCACCGCGACGTACGCGAGACGCCGATCCTCTTCGAGCTGACGCGTTCGATGTGCGAGGACGAAATCCGCGAAATTGTCTCGGAGATCCTGCTGGGTCGCCGCACGCTCCGCCTCCCAGGCCAGGTCGGGGAGCCAGCGCCGGTCGCCGCGGAACTCGTACGGGAGCACGCCGAAACCGAGCCAGCCTCGGGTGTCGCGCGCAGCTCCGGGCAGTTCGTCCGTCACCAGCCGGACCACGGCCACGGCATCCCACTCGAGCCCCTTCGATCCGTGGATCGTCAGCAGCTGGACCACATCCTCCTCGGGAGGCTCTGTCCGCGGTGCGAGGTCGTCCTGACGCTCCGCGTGGTCGAGCCACGCGAGGAGGCTGGACACGGTGCCGGTGTCGTCGGCGTCGAGGAACGCGTGCACCTCGTCCACGAACGCACGCAACTGGGCGGACGCGATGCGCGCCGGGCCGCGCGTCTCATTCGCCGCCAGTTCGATGTCGAGCCGCAGCTCCGCCTCGATCAGGCGGACGAGTTCGCCGATCGGAGCCCCTACCGCTCGCCGGAGCCCGCCGAACGTCAGACCCGCGTCCTTCAAGCGCGCGCGACCCTGCTCCGAGAAGTCGGGCAACCACCCGTGGGTCCCGGGCTGGCGCGCGAGGAAGTCGAGAGCATCGATCAGTGACACGCCGTCGTCCGATGCGCTGGAACGGAGCGTTGCGACGATCGCCGGGGGAAGCGGCGCGAGCGCAGTGTCGTGCCGGGCCAGACGGGACGCGAGATCTCGAAGCGCACGGAGGTCGGGGAGCCCGATCGACCAGCGCGGCCCACTCAGCAGACGCAGCAACGCAGAGCCGGCGTCGGGGTCGCTCAGGACCCGGAGGACCGCGACGACGTCCACCACCTCCGGTGTGGAGAGCAACCCGCCGAGACCGAGGATGCGGTGCGGGATCCCGTGCCGGCCGAGCGCATCCGCGAAACGCACCATGTGCTTCTTGTTGCGGAAGAGGACGGCCCCCGTCGTCGCCCGGCCCTCCGCCGCACGCCGGCTGCGTACGCGGTCGAACCACTCGGCGACCCGATCGGATTCGGTATCGATGTCGGGCTCGAACACCACGTCCACGTCCCCCTCCGGCGCGTCCGGCCGGGACCGCAGAGGTGGCACGTCGACCGGTGCGGAGTCGGTCAGCGGAGCCAGAACGGCGTTCGCGGCATCGAGGACTCTCCCGGCATTGCGCCAGCTGGTCATGAGTGCGAAGCTCTGGCACGCGGTACGCCGCGCGAACGCGTCGGCGAAGCCGCCCAGATTGCCTGCGCTCGCACCGCGCCACCCGTAGATCGCCTGATGCGGATCGCCGACCGCCATCACCGCGGTATCGGCGAACAGAGCCGCCAGAAGATCCGTCTGGACGACCGAGGTGTCCTGGTACTCGTCCAGCAGAACGACACGGTAGCGGCTGCGCATCTGCTCGCCCACCTCCGGATGCCGCGAGACGGCCTCGAAGGCGCCGGCCACCTGGTCGGAGAAATCGATCAGACCGCGGCGTCGCTTGGCGTCGTCGTAGTCGCGCGCGAGTCCGGCGAGGAGGGCCAGGGCCTCGACCCTCTCGACCGACGATGCGACGTCGGCGTAGACCGTCACTCCACGCGAGACGGAAGGCCGCTCGAGCACGTCACGGAATCGCTCCGGGAATCGGGCCAGGTCCTCTAAGGAGACGAGGTTGTCCACCCGGTCCCGCGCGATCCGCAGCGCGGCGTCCACGATGGTGCGCAGCGCCTCCCCTCTCGTCTCGAGCCTCGGGTCGTCCGAGGCGAGCACGACGCGCCGCATGAGGAGCCAGGCGGCGGACTCCGACAGCACCGCGGCCTCAGGGTCTCGCCCCAGTCTCACGGCGTGCTCACGCACGATCTGATCCGCGAAGCTGTTGTAGGTCGCCACGCTGGGCCGGTGCAGGAGAGCGTCGTCCTCGAGCTCACGCGGCACCGCCCCGGTGGCGCCGACCAGTGTTGCGAGGTGAGCGTCTCGCGATGCCTGTCGGTCGCCCGAGGACCTCTCGATGGTCCCGAAGACGTCGAGGTGTCCGTCCCGGTGGAGCGCCGCCAGATGCGGGAGAAGGCCGAGCCGCTCGAACTCGGCCAGGCGGGCCAGACGCCGTTGGATGCGCTCGGCGAGTTCGCCGGCAGCCTTCCGCGTGAAGGTGAGCCCGAGGATCTCGTCGCGCGAGACGATGCCGTTGGCCACGAGCCACACGACCCGAGAGGCCATGGTCTCGGTCTTCCCGCTGCCCGCGCCGGCCACCACGAGGGCCGGGGCGAGTCCTGACTCGATGACGGCGGTCTGCTCCGCCGTGGGCGGGAACTGGCCGAGGGCGGCCGCGATCGTCTGCGCGGAAAGTCGTGGAGAGCTCACGCGCGACTCACCGCGCCGACCGTGTGGATGCGGCACACGCCGTGCGAGAACTCGTCCCGGCAGTGCTGTTCGTACGGGGCCGAGAACGTCTCCCCTCGCATGGCGGCGACAGCGGAGCGGACGCGCGAGAGGAACTCTTCACGGGCATCGTCCGAGAGCGGGGGCTGTCGCGGCTCCGCATAGGGCTTCGATTTCGCGGTGGGGCGGAGGACTAGCAGTTTCGCGCCGCCCGGGGCGAACCCCTTCGCCTCGGGTATCGCCCCGGTGTGGAACGCCAGCTGATACGCCGCGAGCTGCGGGTTGTCCTGAACTTTGGCGTCGGTCTGCGGCTCGCTCTTGCCGGTCTTCAGGTCGACGATGACGACGCGGTCGTCGGATGTGAGCTCGACCCGATCGATGTAGCCCGAAACCACCGCGTCCGCCTCCCCGCCCGCTGTCGCCACGGGCACCTCGAAGTGCGGTTCTGCGCCGAGGAGACGTCCTCCGGCGTCATCGAATCGCCGGAGGTACAGATGAAGGCGATGGACGAGATCCCGCGCGCGGGTCCTTTCGGCGCGCTCCCGCCAGGCCGATTCGAACTGCAGCTCCTGCCATCTCGCTTCGACGTGCGCCCAGAGGGCGTCCTCGTCGCTGCCGACGGCGTGCTCCAGGGCGGAGTGGAGGATCGTCCCGAGTCCCGCGGTCGCCCCGCCGGTGTCGCCGCCGAGCTCCGCGATCAACCAGTTGAGCTCGCATTCCTCCAGCGCGTGAAGCCGGGACGGGGACACGCGGACCGGGCGGGGATCCTCTTCGAAGAGGGATCCCGCTCTGGACACCGGGAGGACCCCGTACCATTCGCTCGGCGCGGCCCCGGGAACGCCCGCCCGGGCGAGCACCGCCAGTTGCGCCGCCGCACCCGCCTCGGCGTCGGCAGGGCCGCCGGTGAGGAGCCGCCGATGACGGGCCACCTGCCCGCGCAACGACAGCGGATGCTCACCGCGATACGGCTGCAGCGGAGGCAGCAGCTCGAAGAAGGCGCTGGGCCCCGTGTCGTCATCGTCGACCGCGGTGATGACCGTCAGACGGCGTGCACGGGTGAGGGACCGCACCAGCAGTCGAAGCTCGTCGTGCAGCGCTGCGCGACGCCGGTCCACCGGCGCGGGCGCTTCGCGGACCCCCTCGGCCGCATCCGCGAGGCGCCAGGTGTGCAGGAGACCGCCGCGCGTGCGCGTGTTCGGCCAGATGCCCTCCTGGACTCCGGCCACGACGACGGTGTCGAACTCCCGTCCGAGCGAGCCCGCGGGAGTGAGGACGGCGACGCGGCCCGCCGCAGGTGCCGCCTCGAGACGGTCGTCGGCCACAGCACTGTCCAGGAGCGTACGGACGAACACACGCGGGTCGACGGCTCGCTCCCGGTCGACCGCACGCTTGGCGGCCTGGAAGAGCGCCACCACCGCATCGAGGTCGCGATGAGCCTGCTCCGCCACCGGGCCCTGCCCCGCCGCGATGTCGAGCCAGACCCGTTCGGACCCGCTGCGCTCCCACGCGGTCCACAGAAGCTGATGTACGTCGTCGCCGGCCTCCAAGCCCGCGCGCACCGCCTGCACGGTTGTCGCCACGGAAGCCGCGCGCCGCGCCTCCCTGGTGTCCACGAGGACGAACTCCACCGGATGGCGCATACCGGAGATCAGGAGCTCGTTCCCGAGACGCGCTCCGCCGGAGGCGAGTTCGGCCGTGCGCAGGGTCGTTCTCAAACGCCGCAGCTCGATCGCGTCCAGACGCCCGTACAACCCCGTCAGGACGGCGATGACGTCGTCGACCTCGTCGAAGTCCCCCATCGCCGCTTCCACCAGCCGGAGAAGGTCGCGCGCGGCGGGGACGGTTCCAAGCGGTCGGGCTGCACCGTCGGACCGCGCCGGCACCTCTCGCGCCGTCAGTTCCCGCTCCAAGGCGACCACCTGGCGGGCGTCGTGCGCGATCACCGCGCATGACGACCACGCCACGCCATCGCGCACGTGACGCTCCCGGAGGATGCGGGCGATGGCGTCGTGTTCCTCCGCGGGCGAGCGGGCCACGAGGCAGCGGACGGACCCGTCGTCGGAGGCATCCGAGGGCGCCCTTCGATGGGCCACGACGCCGGCGGCCCCGATGCGCTGCGTCACCCGACGGGCGACGGCGCCCTGCCACGCGGACCCGCGATGGGTGCCGTCGAGGACCCCGCGCAGGCCCCACAGCGACACTGCTCGCGCGAAGTTCTCGGGTCTCGCTCCTCGAAACGCCCCGGAGCCGAGGTCGGGGTCGCCGAAGGCCACGACCGCGATCCCCCGCCGCCGGCATGCCTCCAGCAGCTCGATCGCGCCGAGCGTCAGCTCCTGCACATCGTCGACGAGGAGGACCCGGATGTCATCGAGCGGTGCCCATCCGGCCGCGGCCGTGCGCACCACACCGAGCGCCTCCCGCACGAGGCCCGCCGCGTCACGGTGCGCGCCCCGCATTCCGGCCCGGACGTCGAGGTACTCGCGGAAGAACGACGCGGCGGCCGTCCATTCGACGAGACCGAGGTCGCGTCCGAGCTCCTCCAGCCGATCAGGCTCGAGGCCGAGGGTCGTGCACTCGGCGAAGAACGCGCGGAGCTCCGCACGGAACCCCGGCGAGGAGCGCACGGCGACGGGCAGGCTCGACGGCCATCGGGAGCCGTGGCGGCCTTCGTCCTCGGCATCGCCGTCGAGAAGGTCCTCGAGCAGCTGATCCTCGTCGGCACCGGTCAACAGCTGAGGTGCCTCACGGCCCGCGGCCACGTTCGCCGCCCGGACCAGGTGGTAGGCGAACGAGGCCACCGAACGCGCGGGCGGCCCCGAGGTCGCCACCGCGAGGGTCAGGGCGATCCGGTCCCGGAGCGCGGTCGCCGTCTGCCGGGAAGACGTCAGTGTCAGGACCGCGTCGGCCGGGAGCCCGTCGGCGACCAGCCGGCGGGCGCGCGCCACCAGCGTCTCGGTCTTTCCCGACCCCGCTGCTCCCACGACGACACCGGAGGCGTCCGGAGGCAACTCGACGACCGCTCTCTGCGCAGGGTCTTCCCGCGGGTGGGCCTCCTTCACCGGAGTCACCGGCGTGGGCGTCGACGAGGGTGACACGGGCATGCTCCGACGTTAGCCGCAGCCGCCGACGTCGTTCGCCCAGAGCGTTCGCGACCGGCGTCCGCCCCGGATGCCCGTGTCGTAAAGTGTCCGAGAGCCCGCGAAACCGCGGGCCCGCAGAGCGAAAAGGGGCACGACCGTGGACATCCGCATCGGCATCGCCAACACCGGCCGCGAACTCACCTTCGAGACCAACGATTCGGCGACGGAGGTCAAGAAGACCGTGTCCGACGCCCTCTCCACGGGCGCGACCCACATCGAGTTCACCGATGCGCGCGGCAGCTCCTACCTCGTCCCGACCGCCGGTCTCGCCTACATCGAACTCGGCAGCGACCAGTCGCGTCGCGTCGGCTTCGTCGCCTGACCCGTGCAGATCCTTCTCGGGCTGGTCGCCGGAGCGGTCATCGGACTCGTCGTCCACGTCACCCTGGGCCACAGGGACGTCCGCGGGGCCGCTCTCCTGCCGATGGTGGGCGCCGCCTCGGCCGGAATCGCCTGGACGGCGGCCACGTGGGCGGGCGCGGGGATCGACAGCGCCTGGCCCTGGCTGGGGGCGATCCTCGTCCCCGGGGCCGTGGTCCTCGCCCTCGCCGTGGTGATCACCCGACGTCGACGCGAGCACGATGCGCAGATGCGGCACGCCCTGCGCATCGGCTGATCCGAGCGCGCGGTCGGACGGCCGTCAGGCCGCGAGCCCCATCGCGTCCATCCTCCGGGAGTGCGCGGCCAGCAGTTGAGTGAAGACCGGCTCGACCGTCGCTTCGTCGGCCGATTCGAGGGTCAGGGGTCGAAGCGCCGCACGAGCGATCAGCAGCGTGTCACCGACGAGGCGCCTGCCCCACAGGGCGAGCAGCCAGGCCCACTGCGGGTCGTCCGCGATCGTGGTCGAGATGATGTCGACGATGGCCTCGCGATCGTCGTCGGCGAGGAGGGCGCGCGCCACGCGTCGCCCGGTCTCGCCGTAGCTGGACGAGAGCGCGAGATAGAAATCGTCGAGCATGCCGGCGGTGATGTGCACCGACAGCATCGTCTCCTGCGGGCGGACGCCGTGCGTGCTCCGTCGGAAGGCGTCCAGGGGCTCGCGGAACGGGAGCATGACGGCCGTCGGATCCCCGCCGCGTTCGCGGATGATCGCCACGAGGGCTTCGTGCTTGGTCAGCGCCGCGCCGGCGGCTCGCGACAGGGATTCCTTCTGCGCCAGCGCCGGGGTGAGCGCGATGAGTTCGCTCAGCGTCTCGAAGTAGCCGAGCTGCAGGTACGCCGCCTGGCCGAGGAAGGTGTCCACGTCGGGAGCGAGCTGCGCGAAGTCCACGCGCAGCGCCTCGCCGAGCTCGTCACGGGAGCGCAACTGAAGACGTCGGCCGGGCTCGCGTCTCTGCCAGAACCACTTCACCACTCCCACAGCCTACGCCGCCCGCCTTCCGCGTCGTACCGGGGGCTCTGCGCCCGGCGCGCTAGCATGGACTCCGGCCCCGACGACGGATCGGGGATGCCGCGCCTGTGGAAGAGAAGAGGGCGTGGATCGCACTCCGCCCCGACGGCGCCGCTGGACAGCACGCCCGGGCATGGACCAGGCAGCCTCTCACTGCCGGACAGGCACACATCGTGACCACTTTCGCCGACCTCGGTGTCGACCGGGACATCGTCGACGCGCTCGCACACAAGGGCATCGTCGATGCCTTCCCGATCCAGGAGCAGACCATCCCCCTCGGCCTCCCGGGGCAGGACATCATCGGCCAGGCCAAGACCGGCACGGGCAAGACCTTCGGCTTCGGCATCCCCGTGGTCCAGCGCCTCGGCCTCGACCCGGCGCCCGGAGTGAAGGCCCTCATCGTCGTCCCGACCCGCGAGCTCGCCGTCCAGGTCTACGAGGACATGGACATGCTCACCTCGAACCGTTCCACGAGCGTCGTGGCCATCTACGGAGGGAAGGCCTACGAGGGGCAGATCGATCAGCTCAAGGCGGGAGCGCAGATCGTCGTCGGCACCCCCGGTCGCCTCATCGATCTCAGCAACCAGCGGCTCCTGGATCTCTCCGGCGCGGTCGAAGTCGTCCTCGACGAGGCCGACAAGATGCTCGACCTCGGCTTCCTCGCCGACATCGAGAAGATCTTCCAGAAGGTACCCGCCGTCCGCCACACGCAGCTGTTCTCGGCGACGATGCCGGGCCCGATCGTGGCGCTGGCCCGTCGCTTCATGTCGAACCCGATCCACATGCGGGCGAATGATCCCGACGAAGGCCTCACCCAGGCCAACATCAAGCACCTCGTCTACCGCGCGCATTCGCTCGACAAGGATGAGGTGATCGCGCGGATCCTGCAGGCGGAGGGGCGCGGCAAGACCGTGATCTTCACCCGCACCAAGCGTGCGGCGCAGAAGCTGGTGGACGAGCTCGGCGATCGGGGGTTCAACGCCGCCGCCGTGCACGGCGACATGAGCCAGGAGGCTCGCGAACGCTCCATGGCCGCTTTCAAGGCCGGGAAGCGGGACGTGCTCATCGCCACGGATGTCGCCGCCCGCGGTATCGACGTGAACGACGTCACACACGTCATCAACCACACCATCCCCGATGACGAGAAGACCTACCTGCACCGCGCCGGCCGGACCGGCCGCGCGGGCAAGACCGGCATCGCCGTGACGTTCGTCGATTGGGACGACCTCCACAAGTGGGCGCTGATCAACCGTGCGCTCGAGTTCGGGCAGCCCGAGCCCACGGAGACCTACTCCTCGAGCCCGCACCTCTACAGTGATCTCGACATTCCCGCAGGAACGAAGGGCCGCATCGTCACGGCTCCGAAGACACAGCCCGCGCGGACCCAGCCGGCTCGCGCCGCGGATGCGGCCGGCGACGATCCGCCGGCGGGGACCACTCGCCGGCGGCGACGTCGCTCGCGCGCCTCCGGCGACGAGCGGGTGGGAACCTCGTTCGCGGCGGACGGCGGGACGACTCCGGCAGCCACGGACGAGCCGGCTCCCGAGCGCAACGCCGAAGGAGCGGGAACCCATGACGGCGGCGGTGCCGAGCACCACGACGGCCGTCCGGCACCGCGCCGCCGTCGGCGCCGGGGATCGCGCGGCGGACAGACGGCCTCACCGGGAGTGTGATCGGCGGGGGGTGGAAGCCGCACGGCTTCCACCCCGATCACGGGTAGACGGGTGCGCTGCCCGATCCCCGGTCGACGATACGTGCCACCATCTCGTCGGATGTGGTGTACTCCCCGGGCTGGTTGGGCTTGCCGAGTCCGTGGTAATCGCTCGAACCGGTGACGATCAGATCCCGGGAGCGGCACAGGCGCGCCAGCACCTCCGTCGCCGCCGGCAGGTTCTCCCTGTGCCCCAACTCGAATCCGGCGAGGCCGGCCTCGAGCATCCGCTCGATGACGGGCTCGGGGAGAAGTCCCGCCCGGCCGGCCGGATGCGCGATGATGGCCACTCCCCCGGCCTCGGTCACCCGCTGCACGGCGGTGACGGGATCGGGCGCGTACAGCGCCACGTAGTAGTCGCCCGCCGGACTCAGGATGTCGGCGAACGCCTGCGTCCGGTCCGCGACGAAGCCCCGCGCGACCAGGGCGTCGGCGATGTGGGGACGCCCCACGGTCGCCCCTTCCGATGTCTGGGCGAGGATGTCGTCCCAGGTGACGTCGAAGTCGCGCGCGATGCGATCGGCCATCAGACGCGCCCGGTCCATGCGCGAGGCGCGGATACGGTCCGTGAGGGCGCGCAGGTGTGTCTCATCCGGATCGAAGAGATAGGCCAGGACGTGGACGCTGCGCCACTCGTGTTTCGCGGAGAGCTCCATCCCCGGGATGAAGGTCACCCCCAGCGAACCTGCGGCATCGGCGGCCTCCGCCCACCCGGCTGTGGTGTCGTGGTCGGTGAGCGCCACGGTGTGCACCCCATGACGATGCGCGGCGTCGAGGACGCCCGCGGCCGATTCGGTCCCGTCCGAATGGACGGAGTGCAGATGCAGGTCGCTCGGCCCCTGAAAACGCTGCGAAGCCGACATTCATCGAGCGTATCGCGACGATCGGAACCCGTCGTCGGAACGTGCGCCACTGGTCGATCTCCCAGCGGACAAGTCTAGAGTCTTGGGGTGCCACGCCTCCTCGGGATCCTCGTCGCGGTGCTGTTCGCCGTCGGTGCGGCGGTGTTGACCTGGCCGGACTTCTTCCGGGTCGAGCGCTACTACCCCGTGGCGCAGATCATCTCCTTCCGAGGTGCGGTGACGGTCGCCCTGGCCGCGGTCGTCGTCCTCGCTCTGCTTCTCGCGCTGGCGCGCGGGCCTCGCCCCTTCGCGCTGACGATCGCGCTGATCGCCGCGGTGGCCACAGGGGTGAGCGGTGCGACCCTCGTCGCGCGCGGGCTCGGTGCCGACTCCCTCCCGGCGAAGTCCGATGCCGCCGTCCGGGTCATGACCTGGAACACCGCGGGCCCCGCGACCGCGCCCGACGCCGTGGCACGTCTGGCCGTCGCGATGGAGGCGGACATCGTCTCCCTCCCGGAGACCACGATCGAGACGGGAGAGGCGGTGGCGATCGCGATGCGCGAGCTCGGCCACCCCATGTGGGCGCATCATGCCGAGGACCCTTCCACCGAGTGGGACGCGGGATCGACCACGCTCCTCATCAGCCCCGACCTCGGGGACTACGCCGTGATCGAATCGTCGGTGGACGGCACCAGCAACACCTCCACCGTTCCGAGCGCCGTGGCGATGCCCGTCGCCGGAGACGGACCCATCGTCGTCGCCGCCCACGCCGTCGCCCCACGCCCGAGCTACATGAGCGAATGGCGGGAGGACCTGCGCTGGCTTGCCGACCAGTGTGCGAGCGACAACGTGATCCTGGCCGGCGATTTCAACGCCACCGTGGACCACATGAATGGCCTCGGAGTGGCCGGAGGAACACTGGGGCTCTGCCGGGACACGGCTGCAGCGACGGGGAACGGAGGGGTCGGAACCTGGCCGGCGGACGCGCCGCGCGTCCTCGGGGCACCCATCGACCATGTGATGGCCACGTCCGAGTGGGTCGCGACCGGATCCCTGGTGCTCGACCGGAACGACTCATCGACGTCCGACCACCGCCCCGTCGTCGTCCAGCTCGAGCGTGCCGGCGACTGATCCCGCGGCATCGGTGCGTGCGAGACTGGGGTGATGAGCACAGCAGGCGAGCCGGACACGATCACGGCGACCGACGAGGAGAGGGCGGCCACGAACCGCCGCCAGCGTTTCGGTCAGGGTTTTCTCGACGGGATCTCTCAGGGATGGGCGGAACGCCCCGACATCACGCCTCCCACCCGCCCGTCGGCCGTGCACGCCGCGGCACGTCGGGCGAGCGTCGCCGCCGCATTTCCCGGCGCCCGCGTCGTGATCCCTGCCGGATCGCTCAAGGAGCGCAGTAACGACACCGACTACCCCTTCCGACCTCACTCCGCCTTCGCCCACCTCACGGGGTGGGGGGCCGATGCCGAACCCGACTCGGTCCTCGTGCTCGATCCGCGACCGGGCGGGGCGTACCAGGCGACCCTGTATTTCCGTGAGCGAGCGGATCGGACGACCCACGAGTTCTACGCGGACGCGACGGTGGGCGAATTCTGGATCGGCCCCCGCCCCTCCGCATCCGCCGTCGCCGCCGAGCTCGGCATCGATACTGCGCCCGTGGACGCCTTCGCTCGCGGCACCGACGATCTCGTCGTGGGCGAGCACCCCGATCTCACCCGATTCGTCTCGGAGATGCGACTCGTCAAGGACGAGTACGAGATCGCTCAGCTGAACCTCGCGGTCGAGGCCACGGCTCGCGGGTTCGACGACATCGTCCGCGATCTTCCCCGCATCGCCGCGCATCCTCGCGGGGAGCGTGTCGTCGAGGGCCTCTTCCATCAGCGGGCACGGACGGACGGGAACAGCGTCGGATACGACACGATCGCCGCGTCCGGCCCTCACGCGTGCTACCTGCACTGGACTCGGAACGACGGCCGGGTCGTCCCCGGCGACCTGATCCTGATCGACGCGGGAGTAGAGGTCGACAGCCTCTACACCGCAGACATCACCCGCACCCTTCCGATCAACGGCAGGTTCAGCGACGTCCAGCGACGTGTCTACGAGGCGGTGCGGGAAGCGGCGGACGCCGCCTTCGCGGCGGCACGGCCGGGCGCTCGATTCCGAGAGGTCCACGAGGCCGCGATGTCCGTCATCGCCGAGCGCGTCGCGGACTGGGGGCTTCTGCCCGTCACGGCACAGGAAGCACTCGACGCCGACCGCGGCGGTCACCACCGCCGGTACATGGTGCACGGCACGAGTCACCATCTGGGTCTCGACGTCCACGATTGCGCGCAGGCGCGTCGCGAGATGTACTACGACGGCGTCCTCGAGCCGGGGATGGTGTTCACGATCGAACCCGGGCTGTACTTCCAGATCGACGATCTGACCGTCCCGATCGAGTACCGCGGCATCGGCGTGCGCATCGAGGACGACATCCTGATGGGCGCGGACGGGCCGGTGAACCTCTCCGCCGGGATTCCCCGCACGGCGGACGAAGTCGAGGCGTGGATCGCGCGGCTGCGGGAATCCGCGTGACGCGATCGGCGGATCCGTCCCGCCGAGGCAGGACCTTCACTCCGCCACCCGCCTTCACCACCCGTCCGACACTCAGCGGGACCTTCGGGATGGTGGCCTCGACACACTGGATGGCCTCCGCCGCCGCCCACGGCATCCTCGAGCGCGGGGGCAACGCCTTCGACGCCGCCGTCGCCGGCGGATTCGTGCTTCACGTGGTCGAGCCTCACCTGAACGGTCCGGGCGGTGACCTCGTCGGGCTTTTCGCCACCTCCGACGCCCCGCGAGATGCCAGGGTGCTCGTCGGACAGGGGCCGGCCCCCGCAGGAGCCGACATCGCGCATTTCCGTGCCGAGGGACTCGATCTCGTACCCGGCGCGGGGGGCCTGGCCGCCGCCGTACCCGGCGCCGTCGACGCCTGGCTGCTCCTTCTGCGCGACCACGGCTCCATGGAACTCTCCGACGTCCTGGCCCCCGCGATCCAGATCGCCCGCGACGGCGCCCCGCTTCTTCCCACCACCGTGGCCACCATCGCCCGCGTCGCGGATCTCTTCCGAGAACACTGGCCCACCTCCGCCGAACTCTGGCTCCCCGACGGCGCAGTCCCGAGCGCGGGAGACCTGCACCGCAATCCGCGATACGCCGACGTGCTCGAAGACCTCCTCGCGCACGCTGACGGCCACGCATCCCGCGAGGGGCGGATCGACGCCGCTCGGACCGCATGGGCGACCGGCCGGGTGGCACACGCCGCGGCCGAGTTCCTCACAACGCCCCACCGGCACTCCTCCGGGACCGATCACGCCGCGGTCATCCGCGCCAGCGACTTCGCGGACTTCCGCGCGACCTACGAGGACAGCGTCGTCGCGCAGTTCCGCGGTCATACCATCGCGAAGGCGGGGACCTGGACACAGGGTCCCGCCCTTCTCGCAGCGCTGAAGATCCTCGAGCCGCTCGATGACGAGCTCCTCGACCCGAGCACCGGCGCGGGAGCGCACACCATCCTCGAGGCCCTGACGTTGGCCCTGGCCGACCGCGACGCGCACTTCGGCGATGGAACGGATGCGGTACCGCTGCTCTCGGACGAGTACATCGCCTCCCGACGAGCCGAGATCGGCGAGCGGGCGGCGCGGGAATGGCGGCCGGGCCGTCCGACGCGTCACTCTCCTGCCGCGCCGCCCTTGCGGCGGGCCGGCACCGCCGCCGATGCCGCCGGAACCGGCGAACCCACCGTCCAACCGACGGGCGAGACCCGCGGCGACACCTGCCATATCGATGTGGTCGATCGGTGGGGCAACCTCGTATCCGTCACGCCCTCCGGCGGCTGGCTGCAGTCGTCTCCCACCATTCCCGAGCTCGGCTTCTGCCTCGGTACGCGCCTGCAGATGACCTGGCTCGATCCGGACGCCGCCGCGGCGCTGAAGCCGGGACGACGGCCGCGGACAACTCTGTCTCCGACGCTTGCGTTCACCGCTGACGGCGGGAGGATGGCGCTGGGGACGCCCGGCGGTGACCAGCAGGATCAGTGGCAGCTACCCTTCCTCCTGCGCGTCCTCGTCGGAGGCTATGAGCCGCAACAGGCGATCGACGCCCCGACCCTCCACACCACGGCTCTGATCGACTCGTTCTGGCCGCGGGAATGGGATCCCGCAGGAGTGGTCGTCGAAGACCGCCTCGGAGACGACGTGATCGACGAGCTGGTCGCGCGCGGGCATGACGTGCGTCGAGCCGGCCCGTGGCGTCTCGGTCGCCTCTCCGCCGTCGGCGTTCTTCCCGACGGCGTCCGCCTGTGGGGCGCCGCCAACCCGAGGGGCATGCAGGGGTACGCAATCGGCCGATGACGTCACCGTCGTGACGTCATCGGTTCGGTTGCGTGTGGGTGTTGTTAACGCGAAAGGGCCACCCAGCGTTGGGTGGCCCTTTCGTTTAAAAGAAGTCCGGCGGTGTCCTACTCTCCC
>NZ_JBFBMM010000008.1:131576-174063 GCF_040687055.1 Microbacterium sp. NPDC077184 | reverse complement strand
TCCGAGTTCGTGAAGACGTCAGACATCTCCACTAAGCCCGGAGGTTCTCCCCTTTCACAAGACCGGAAACGCCACCAACCTCATGGCCGGGTACATCTAGTACCTGGCATCGAGTTGAGGTACTATATGCAGACTTATCCACAGGGAGCTACCTGCGACCGACCCCAAACGGGGTATGTCACGGGGGTGCCGATTCGGTACCCTCGTGAACCGGCTCAACGGTGCCGCAAATTTTGCGGCACCGTTCGCGCCCGTGACGGCCAGCCGAGCGGAGCGAAAGCGCAGGTCCGACGGTGGTGGCGATTCGACACCACCGTGAACGGTCGCGGTGAGGTCGCAGCGGATGCGGCTTGGTTCGCGGGGGCAACGGCGAAACTCCTGGTCGGACGGTGGTGCCAATTTGCCACCACCGTCACGAGAACCACAACGAGCAGCACAGCGGGCCGAGGTCGCAGGCTGGACGGTGTGGGAAATTTTCCCCGACCGTCGCCCCGCGAGTGTGGTGCCGCCGATTCGACGGAACCACCCCGGCCGGGAGTAAAAGCCCTGGTCGCACGGTTCCGGCAATTTGCCGGAACCGTCACCCCCACCCCGACATGCAGGCGCGCCGGAGCGTATCGCGGTCGCGTGGTGGCGGTGCTCATCGTCGGGTTCCTCCGGTCGTGTGGGCAGGTGTCAGTAGGTAGGTGCGCACCCGTTCCCACGGGAGTCGTCGGCGCGTGCGGTGGCGATGCCGACGCCCGGCCCCGCCCGGCTCGCGGACGGTGGGCCGTAGCGCCGGTACTCGATGGGGGTCACGCCCATGTAGCGGCGGAAGATGCGCGAGGCTTGCCCGCAGTGGTGGCACCAGCCGACCCGTTCGGTGATCGTGCCGATGAGCAGATCGGTTTCGCGGATCAGGCGCGCCATCTCCTGTACGCGCAGGATCGACAGGTACACCGGCGGCGTCACCCCGAACGAGTCCTTGAACACCCGATTGAGCTGACTCGGCGACAGGCAGGCGTGCGCGTCCAGTTCGGTGAGCGGCCACTGCCTGGCGATGTTGCTCTGCATGAGCGCCGCCGTGCGCATAATCTCGCGGCGCACCGGCTTGAACTCCCGCCACCGGGGAGGCGCGACCCGCACGGCCCGCTGCCGAGAGGTCAGCGGCGGCACCTCCACCGGCGCGTGACGAACCAGCGGCGCGATGGCGGCGAGCACCGTGAACAGCAGCGCATACGCACGGAAGTAGCCGCGCGGCGATTGGTCTTCGCCGGTGAGTGTGGCGAGTTCATCGAGGATCGGCCCGAGCCGTTCGGCCTGCGATTCTCCGACGCGCAGCACCTGCACCGGATCGGGATACAGGTGAGTTGCGAGGTCGCGTGCGGCTTCGCCGTCCGCGAGCACGTCGAGGTGCTGCCAGAACAACTGCTCGACCAGTAATCGGTATCCACTGCCACTGTCCTCACCGTGACGGTGCCCTCGGGTTCGTACCCGAACTCGACGTTCGGGGCGACCAGCACCACATCACCCACCGACGCCGACCCGCCCGCATCGGCATCGGCATCGGCATCGGTGAGGATGATCGAGCCGTCGCGCACGACCACGAAGCGCACACAGTCATAGGCGGTCGCCGCCAATATGCGACGGTGACGGATGCTGGTGACATAGACGCAACTCCACGGCTCGACCGGCTGCACTATCGCGGGGTGCGGCGACTGCGGCGTCCTTGTAGGCTCATGACCGGTCGGCGTGGTCGCCGGGCGTTCGAGTAGCAGCGACATGACGACCTCCCTTCTCTGACCACCCCCGAGCAACCAGGGGGAAGAACCGGCCTACCAAGCACCGGCGGTCGCGGCGAAGCAGGAGACGAGCAGGCCGGGCGTTTCCCGGTCACTCCGGCACTTTGCCGGGCAGCGCGACCGGCTCGGTCATGGGAGGTCGGTCATGAGCGGGCGCATGTCTCGGTAGCGGCTCGGTGTCACTCCGGTGTGCGCTGTGGATGCTTCTACCGCGCGCGACCGGCTCCGCCACCCCACCCGCTGCCCGGTGGCGGTGACGGTGATGTTCGTCTCGCGTAGGAGCCGCGCCATCTCTTGCACGCGGAGCATCACCAGGTAGGCGGTCGGGGTCTTCCCGAACGTGTCCGTGAACACGCGCACCAGGTGCTTCGGAGAGAGCCGCACCAGGGCTGCCAGTTCCGCGAGCGTCCACGGGTGCGTGATCCGGCTGTGCAGCGCGTCGCGCACCAGCATCGCCTCACGACGCAACGGTTCAGGCACCCGACTTCGAGCGGAGAACGGGCGAGCGCGGGCACGTTGCAGCCGGGTCAGCCGCACCGTCGAGACGCGGATGCACGGCGCGATCACATCGGTGATGAGGAACCAGAGCGCCTGCATCCGATGGAACCGTTCCAGGTACTTGCCCTCGACGGTGAGGGCGACCAGCTCGTCCAGCCACGGCAACAACCGCCCGGCTCGATCCCGGCCCAGGTGCAGTACCTGGGCAGGTTCGGTGTACACCTTTCCCGCGAAGTCGTGGGCGTCGAGGCGGTCGTGCAAGATCGCGGAGTGTTGCCAGAAGAACTGATCCAGCGCCATGTCGGTGTCGATGTAGACCGTCGTATAGGTGACCCGCCCCTCGGGTTCGACGCCGAACAGCACGCTCGGCCCCAGCAGCACCGCGTCGCCAAAGCTGACGGGTTGCTGTCCGAACTCGCTGAACACGATGGCCGTGCCGTCACGGATCACAACGAGCCGGACAACGTTGTACGCCGCCAGGCCCACAGGTCGATGCGTCGTCCGTGTCCGAGCCGACAACGGCGGGGAGATGCGCCTATCCACTCATCGGGTGCTTTTCTGTCAGTTCACTGGGCCATGCGATGAGTTGCGTGCGAGTGTCGTCCTTGGTGGAAGTCTCCGCGACTGCCGCTCCGAAGTCGGCATAACTGATCGCTTGTCGGGTGAACGCAGTCTCGTCTGTGGAAGGGGAGACTCGTTCCCAGCGTGCTGTCGTCGGCCCCTCCGGTTCGTAGACGGGCGGCGGGATCAGATACGCCCATTCTGATCCTGCGTTGCCCGCTTCGAGGTGGTCGCGCAGCATGGCGTGTGCTCTCCCGCGCGGCAGTGTGGGTTCTGGGAACCGGGGGTCTTGCCAGAACCGTCTGTCTCCAGGGAGTCGGAGTGCTCCTGCTCCGCCGACCGTGACGATCCGGGCCGGAGCGCCGTTGGCCTTGGTGCTTGCCTCGATGAGTCGATCATGTACGGCCACGAGTTCGGTCGGGGCGATGTCCTCACGCAGTCGGATCGCGTTCATGACGACGTCGATGCCGTGCATTGCTTGCGTGAGACTGGCGTTCTCAGCGATGTTCACGACCGTGGAGGTCAGCGATGCAGCAGTCTTGGCGAGCCGCGTGGTGTCTGCCGGATCGCGCAGCGCAGCGGTCGCCTCGATGCCTGCGGGGAGATGAGCGAGGATGGCGGCTCCGGTGCGCCCGGTCGCGCCGAGAATCAGGATGCGAGTCATACAGGTACCTCCGAAGCGGGCGTGCGGGTGAGTCGGGCGAACCCGGTGAGGCTGGCGACGGCGAGCACCATGAGCGCGGCGAGACTGACGAGCAGGATCGGGAAGTCCAAGCCCAGGTAGGCAGTGAGTGGGCCGACGCTGGCACCGAGGAACAGCACGAATCCGTTGAGCGCCATCCCACCGGCCCGGTTCGGGGCGGCGGTCTCGCCGAACAGGGTGATCATCGCGGGCACCGCGAGCGCGACCCCAGTGACTCACACGAGACTCGCCAGCGCCGTGCCCGCGAGGGATGCCGAGAGTGCGGCTTCGATCAGCAGCCCAATCGCGGCGAGGGCGAACCCGGCACGTGCAACCCCCGCGCCGCCGAGACGCTTCGCAATAGCGCCCGCGAAGAGGGAGGCGAACATGCCCGGCAGCCCGACGAGGCGGAGCCAGATCACCTGCGATGAGTCCAGGCAGAGGTCGGTCAGGTGCGGGCCGAGGCCGGTGTACATGCCGACGAACGACAACAGCAGCGTTAGGTGCGCGAGGCTCAGTAGCAGCACCGAGGGGCGTGTGGCGACCCTCCCGACTACGGCGAAGCGACGCACCAGGCTCGCATCGTCTCTGCGACTGTGCGGCTCGGTGACGAGCACGGCGACGCCGATCATGCCGAGGCCGAGCATGATGCCGGAGAGGATGAACACCCACTGCCAGCCCAACGTCAGGCTGAGCGCGGAGGCGAGTACTTGGCCTGCGATCCCGGCAACGAGGAATGCCGTCGACATGGCCCCGATCGCCGTTGCCCGACGCTTCAGCGGGGTCGCTTCGGCCAGATACGCGAGCGCAACCGGCGCGAAACTCGACGCCATCACCCCCTGCACCCCGCGCAGCGCAGCAAGCATCGGCACCGTGGAGGCGAAGCCGCAGGCGATGGTCGCGACGGTGAGATACACCAGGCCGATGAGCATGATCCGCTTCCGCCCGTACTGATCGGCCAACGGCCCCCAGATCAGGAACCCGACCGCATAGCACACGCTGAACACCGTCGAGAGCGCGAACGTCACATCAGAGCCGAGTTCCGCACCGATCGGGGCGATCAGCGGGATTGCCGCGTACAACTGCGTGAGCACCAGCAGCGCCGTGACCACGAGCAGCACGACCACGCCGTTCCCTGCCGGGTGCTCGCGCGCCTCGCCTGCTCCCGCTATCTGTTCCGTCGAGTTCGCAGACACCACCACTCCAAATCCAACGTTTCCGTTGGATTTGACTGTAGTAGGCTAACCGCGAAGACGCAACGTGAGCGTTGGGTTTACCGCACGAGACGGGAGGTGGGAACGATGGGCTGGGATGTTGAGGGCAGGAAGCGCCGCATCCTCGACGCGGCGGTGGCCGAGTTCGCCGCGCACGGGCCGCACGGCACGACCATCGAGCGCATCGCCAAGGCCGCCGGGGTGAACAAGGAGCGCGTCTACACGCACTTCGGGGGCAAGGACAGACTTTTCGCCACCGTACTGCGCGAGGAACTGGCGAAGGTAGCCCGCGACGTGCCCGTCGAATCATTCGCAACCGAGGACGTGGGCGACTACGCCGGGCGCGTCTACGACTACCACCGCGAGCACCCCGAACTCGGCAGGCTCATGCGCTGGGAAGGGCTCGTCTTCGACACCGAAGTACCCGACGAGGCCGAGCGGCGCGAATACTACGGATACAAAGTCGCCGCCATGACCGACGGACAGGCCAAGGGCACAGTAACGAGCGACCTCGACGCCGACCACCTGATGTTCCTCGTGCTCTCACTCGCCGGATGGTGGTCAGCGGTACCGCAGGTCGCCCGCATGATCACCGGAGCCGAGAGCGACGCCGAACACGCACGCCGCCGTGCCTCCGTCGTCACCGCTGCCCGAAGACTCATCGGGCAGTAATCAGGTCACGAAGTTCGCCGAGAAGACTAGTCACTTCATCGAACCGAACTCCGAAAGTTCCCTCGAACTTTGTGACGCCAACTCTTGCCAGCGACACTCTGTGCGACGCTCTCGCGCTGACGCTCGGCTCCATCAGTCATCTGCCCCCTATCTCAGTGAGGCACGTATTTTACGGCGGGGCCGTAGTGCGCACCTCTCTCACGAGACGACTCGTGAGGGAGGCCAGAGTGAAGGGTGGAGTGAAGCTGTTCCACGGCAGCGGTGCTGCCGCGCGCGCCTATGTCGAGGCCGACCGCTCCCGCGCTGACGAGTACTACCTCGGCGCAGACCAGGCCGTGGCCGAGTACGCCGTGATCGACGCGACCGGCGAGGTCACCGCTGCTCGGTCGCTGTCGGCGGATGAGTACGAAGCCTGGGTCGATTGGGTGAACCCGGACACCGGGGAGTCGATGGGTACCCCGCGCAAGCCGGGCAAGGTGCGTCGGGGGTCGCCGTTGTTCGCGGAGATGACGATCAACGCGCCGAAGAGCCTGTCGGTCGCCGCCGCACTCCACCCGGACGTGTCCGAGGCGTTGGACGCGACGCAGCGGGATGCGGCGCGGGAGATTCAGCACTTCCTTGGTCAGCATTCGGTCACGTTGGCGGGGCCGCGCGGCGCGCAGGAGGTGCTGCCGGTCGAGCACATGCAGACCGTCGCGATCACGCACAAGACGAGTCGTGCGGGTGATCCGCACCGGCATATCCATTTCCAGATTGGCACGAGGGTGTGGGCGGGCGGGAAGTGGCGGGCGCTGACCACGGCGGCGTTGTTCCAGCAGCAGGGCGCGATCCGTGCTCTCGGTACGGCGGTGATCGCCGCGCACCCCCAGCTCGCCGCCACGCTCTCCGAGCATGGCCTGACCCTCGACCCCGTAAGCGGTGAGGTTGTGGAGTTGGAGCCGTTCAACGCCGTCATGTCGAAGCGGTCGGCGCAGATCAGACGCAACCTGGAACGCATGGAGGCCGAGTGGCAAGCGAAGCATCCCGGCGAGACGCCCGGCCCGGTGTTGACCGCTCGGATGCAGGACGCGGCGTGGGCGTTCCAGCGGCCCGGCAAGAAACCGGCGGACTTGAAGAACGAGCAGTGGTGGCAGCAGGAACTCCGAGACGCCGGCTACCACCCCGAGAGCTTGCAGCACCCCGACACCGTTGCGCCGGCATCGCTGGATGACCTCAGCGTGCAACAGGTCGCCAGTCGTGCGCTGGATCGCTGCGCGGCGGCTGCATCGACCTGGACACCGCACACCGTGCGAGAGCACGTCACCCGCATCACCACCGAGGCAGGCGTGCAAGCGACCCCGGCGGAGTTGCGCGAGTTCATCGACCTCGCCACCGGACTCGCC
Organism: Microbacterium sp. NPDC077184; assembly: GCF_040687055.1. Taxonomy (NCBI): domain Bacteria; kingdom Bacillati; phylum Actinomycetota; class Actinomycetes; order Micrococcales; family Microbacteriaceae; genus Microbacterium; species Microbacterium sp. NPDC077184. The sequence goes on along the minus strand of NZ_JBFBMM010000008.1, from coordinate 167,273 downwards.
GCCTCGGATTGTTTCTCGGTGCTGCCGCCGGGCATGGTGCAACCCGAGCACGTCGCCCACCTCACCAGCCTTGGCGTCGTCGCCGCCGAGACCGCACTCCGCGACCAACTCACCGCCGCGACGCCGGAACGGGAGCCGAAGCACCCCGACGTGACCGACGCTGCGCAAGCCGCCGGACTCGACACCGGGCAGACCGTGGCCGCCGCTGCCGTCGCCTCGACCAACCCGCTCGTGATTGTCGAGGGCGCGGCGGGCGCAGGCAAGACCACCATGCTCGGCGTCGCCATCGAGGTTGCAGCCGAGCACGGGCGATCCTCGCGGGTGGTTGCGCCGACGTTGCGTGCGGCGCAGGTCGCCCACGAAGAACTCGGCGTGCCCGCAACCTCCGTCGCGGCGCTCGTGTATGCGCATGGGTGGCGGTGGAACGAGGACGGCGTATGGACACGCCTCGCACCCGGCGACACCGACCCTGCAACCGGGAACATCTACACCGGCCCACCAAACGACGCCGTGCTGTCGCGGGGTGAGCGGGTGATCGTGGACGAAGCGGGGATGCTCGACCAGGACACCGCCCTCGCTCTGCTGACCGTCACCGCCGAGGCAGGCGCGTCGGTCGCGTTCGTGGGCGACCGGGCGCAGCTCCCGGCGGTCGGGCGCGGCGGGGTGCTCGACATGGCCGCCCAGATTCGTGGCCGTACCTACGACATGACCGAACTCCACAGGTTCACCGATGCCGAGTATGCGGCGTTGACGTTGGTCATGCGTGACCGGGAGCACCCCGGCGACGTGTTCGACCGACTCGCCACGATGGGCCTCGTGACCTTGCATGCCGACGAGGAAGCGGCCCGCGAGCACATCACCGCCCACGCCCACGACGGCGAAGCGATCACCGTCGCCACCAACGACGAGGCCACCGAGCTGAACGAGCACATCCGCGCCGGGCGGGTCGAGCGCGGCGAGGTCGACGACACTATGACGACGACCGGCAGCGACGGGCTGAGCATCGGCGCTGGCGACCTGATCCAGACCCGGAAGAACAGCAGCGACCTCGGCGTGGCAAACCGGCAGCAATGGATCGTGCAGCATGTGACCGACGAGGGCAGCGTCTACGCCCGCGAAGTCAGCGGCGGAGGCAAGCACAGCCGCACCGTCGCCCTCCCCGCCGAGTACGTGAGCGAGTGGGCGCACCTGTCGTATGCCGCGACCGCCTACGGCGTCCAAGGCGCAACCGTCGATGCCTCCCACACGGCCTTGTCGGAGGCGACGAGCGCGGCAGGCGTCTACGTCGGCATGACGAGAGGCCGCCAACAGAACCAACTCCACGTCGTCGCCGCTGATATGGCGGATGCGCGGGCGCGGTTCGTTGAGGCGATGGAACGCGACCCGGCAGACCGTGGCCTCGACCACGCCACCGCCCAAGCCATCGACGCCGTGCAAGGCCTCGTCAGCGATGGCCCCGTGCAGCTCATCACCGAAGAACTCGCCCGCCTCACCGCCGAAGCCGAACGAGCCGAACGTGCGGCGGAACGCTGGGAGCAGACCGCTGCCAGGTTCGACGCCCAGCGCGCAACACACAAGACCGAGGACGACGAGCACGCCGACGTGCTCCGCCACGCCGAGGACGAGGCGGCGCGCATCCGTGCCGAAATCGCGGAACCGTTGACGGTGCAGGCCGAGGCAGACGGCACCACCTATCTCGATGCTGTCGAGCGCGAGGCCGCCGCAAGCAGCCGACTCGCCACCGTCGGCAGGCTCGGCAGGCGCAAGGCCCGCGCGGAGCACCGCCAGACGAGCGAGCACACCCGGACGGTTCGGGCACGGGTGCGCGAAACATGGGGCGAACCACCCCGCACCACCGACACCCTGCCCGAGTGGGCGGCACGACAGGCCGAGCGTCGCGCCGAGGCCGATCCCCGCGTGATCGACGCCGCCCAGCACGTCGAGGCCGCGCGAGCCGACCGTGACGAGTTGCGGCAGCGGCACGAGCAGGAACGCCGGGCGTTGCTGGTCAGCGAGTACGGGCCGCAGGCGGTGATGCGCCACCGGGTCGGGATGCGACTGCCGAACCCAGCACAGCAAGCAGGACAGGCGCACCAGCAAGCCACCGCGCTCCGAGCCGAGGCCGACTACCTCCGCGCGCTACCGATCCGCGACGCCGCCGCACGGATCGAAACCACCCGCGCCGAGCACGAAGCAAGGCAGCAAGCACTCGCCGAACGCGAACGGCAACTCCGCGAGCCGACCGAACGCGACCCGCGGCGCAACGACCCGCGACATGACGGGCCAGCACGCGGCCTATGAGCATCAGCAGCACGTCGCGTCGGCGTGACGTTCACAGCAGCCCCGCAACCCGAGCCACAGACGCCCAGCGCGATTGTCGGCCGTTCGACGTACACTTGAATACATGACACCCGACACCGCAACTCTGATCCGAGACGGCCTCGCGCTCGACGCCGATCAGCGCGCGGTCGTCGCTAACGCCCTGCTCGAAAGCCTCCATGATGCAGACGACGAGAGCGAGGTCGATGCAGCCTGGCGTGCCGAGGCTACCCGGCGACTGGCCGAGGTGCGTGAGGGTGCGGTCGATCTGGTGGATGCCGACGAGCACTACGAGCGTTTGCGCGCCTTGCTCACCGCATGACCTTGGCCCAGCGAGAGCACCCCGAGGCCGTCGCGGAGTTCGACGCCGCCGTGCGCTGGTACGAAGACCAGGAGCCAGGGATCGGCCTTGCGCTCATCGACCGAGCAAGGCAAGCCCGGAAAGACCTCGACCAATGGCCGAACGCCGCCCCACCATTCACGACCGCTGACGATGGCACCGTGATCCGCAGCAAGGCCGTTCGCGGATACCCGTACCGCATCGTCTACACGGTGGAGCCGGACACGATCCTGATCCTCGCCTACGCCCACGAGCGCCGCGAACCCGGCTACTGGCTCCACCGGCTGAACGACTGAACAGCACGCCGCCGGGCTCATGGCTCGGATCGGGTCTCGCGTACATTTCTGGCGCCGTCGAACCCGGTGGTGAGGTCAGCGAGGAGCAGCTCCGCCGTCTCATGGGGCACGGCCAGGACCCCAACACGAGCGAACAGTTGGGTCGTCCGTACCGCCGATTCGCAAGCACTGCCGAGCGAGTTGCCCGTCGGCTTGAGAAGCTTCCCGAGACCCTCGCTCCCGCTGATAGGGGTGCACAGGTGGCGTTGATCGAGGCGGAAGAGGCAGGGAAACCGACGGGTGTGTTCGGCGAAGTCGGTGAGGCGGGCGAGGTTCTGTCGGGTCTTGACGGCGAGGTAGCGGCCGTTGACTTTCCGGTCTTCGTTGATCTCAAGCAGGGCTTCGGCGGCATGCTGGCGGACGTAGGGGTCTTCGGCGTCGTCGGCGGCGATCTGTGGCCCAGACTTCGCGAATTCGGGCAGGGGTACTAAAGCCCACCCCCTGTTCCCGATCGGGCACACTGCAGAACTTACTCTCTCCCTCGCCGCCATCTGCAGTGCACGCGACTTCGCGATGGTTTGGACGCGGCTGTCGAGCGAGCCGAAGGTGAGGCGAGCAAGGCAGATCGCGCCTACGTTCGAGCCATCACCTTCGCCGCCGGTCAGTTGCTTCGCGCAGTCGCCGAAGTCCACCGGGCAAGCCTGGCGAGCCGTATTCGTCGGCGGTCTCGAGGCAGCGGTCGTGTGTGCAGCGCATGATGGCGGAGAGCCGGTCCTGCGTGTAGTCGAATGTCCAGGAGCCGCGCGAGGCGTTCTGCTGCGTCTCCAGAGCGCGCTGAATTTACCAGATCGGTGACGATTTTGGTGTTCTTGGTGGACTAATGACCGTTCTCGGGCAGGTCAGAGTCCCGCGCGGCGGCTTCGCCGTTGTCGAGGGACGCAAGCGTGGCCATCTGGTCGGTGCTAAGGCGGAAGTCGAAGACCGAGAGGTTCTCGACCAGGCGTTTGGGGTCTGACGATCTCGGCACCGGCACGAGGCCCTGCTGCACGTGCCAGCGGAGCACCACCTGTGCCGCCGTTCGTCCGACGTCCGCCGCGATCTGCACGATCGTCGGGTTCTCCCGCAGCTCGGGCCCGCGGCCGAGCGGGCTCCAGCTCTCGGTCACGATACCGAGCACCTCGTGCGCGCGTCGAGGAACGGTACGGGCGATGTCGGGGCTGAGCTGGATCTGGTTCACGTCGGGCACGACCCCGGTCGCGGAACCGACGACGGCGGTGCGAGTCGCTTCACGGTTGGGCAAGGAGATGCCGGCCCATTGCACCTCCACGGGAAAGGTTCTCCTGGCGCAGCTCCCGCGAGAACAATTGGACCGTCTCTACCCCGACGAGCAACTCTCACAGGTGACTCCGCAGTCGATCCGTACCAAGACCGAGCTCCTCGCACAACTGGATCTTGTCGCGAAGCAGGGCTATGCAACGAACCGGGAGGAGAGCGAGGAGGGCGTGGCCTCGGTGGCCGTGGCCGTTCCCTCGGCGAGCGGGCTGCGGTTGGCGATCAACGCATCTGCCCCGGTGTTCCGCTTGCCTCCCCGCAAGGTGAAGACCCTCGTCGCACTCCTCGATGAGGCAGCCGTACGTCTGGCCGACCTGACCTCCTGAAGGCTCGTCGTCTCTTTCCCCTGCGACCTGGTGCAGGGGTCGTTCGGCGCGTTCTGAAGAGAGCTCGAGCCATGCTGGACTGTTGGCGCCGCGCAAGCTATTGTGTCTTCTAGTTAGAAACAAGTTCTGCTCAGCAGATAAATATGCGAAGAGGATGATCAATGCAGATCGTACTGGTGCACGGCGGATGGGTAGGCGGCTGGGCGTGGGACGGCGTCGCCGACGAATTGCGCAGAATGGGGCACGAGGTGATCGCGCCGACGCTGCGCGGTCTCGAAGACGGTGACGTGGACCGCTCCGGCGTCACGATGAGCATGATGGCGCGCGATCTGATCGATCAGGTAAGAGAGCTCACCCAGCTCGACATCGTGCTCGTCGGTCATAGCGGCGGAGGTCCGCTCATCCAACTCGTCGCTGAGGCGATGCCCGAGCGCATCGGCCGGGTCGTCTTCGTCGACGCCTGGGTGCTGCGCGACGGCGAGACCATTAACGACGTGCTCCCCGATCCGTTGGTCGCAGCGATGAAGGCGCTTGCGAGTCAGTCCGACGACAACACCATCGTCATGCCGCCTGAGCTCTGGGCCGCGTCTATGCAGGACATGTCCCCGTTCGAGCAGCAGCAGCTCGCCGCGCTCGAGCCGAGGCTCGTCCCAACGCCGGCAGGCTGGTCCAATGAGCCGATCCGCCTCGACCAGTTCTGGGCGAGCAGCATCCCGTCAAGTTATGTGTTCCTCGCTCAGGACCAGGCCGTTCCCGCTGAGATCTACCAGGCCGCGGCCGGGCGGCTTGATAGTCCGCGCACGATCGAGATCGACGGAAGCCATTTGGTGATGCTCACGCATCCGGAGAGGCTCGCACGGGCCCTCGACGCCGTCATTGCCTAACAGGCCTGGGGAAGCTATGGATTCGATTTCACGCCCAGACGACGTCGCGCCGATCTCGTACACCGAACTGGCGCCGTCGGGTGCGCCTGCTCGGTGGATCGTCCTCGTGCACGGGGGTGGTGTCTCGAAGGAGTGCTATCTCGAGACGCCCGACGGCCGACAGGGCTGGGCGGCACGATTGGTATCGCTTGGCTACGGTGTGCTGGTGGTGGACTGGCTGGGGTTGTCCTATGAGGCGGCCCAACACGTCGATGATCGTGCGGCGTCTGCGCGGCTGGACTATGAGAGCGTGTGCCGAGGGATGGGCGTGTTCCTCTCTGGTCTCGGCCGGAACGTCGTGCTGGTCGTGCACTCGATGGCAGGTCCGATTGGCTTCCGCCTCCTAGAGACGCATGGCGATCTCATCGACGGGCTCGTAGCCGTCGCTCCGGGCCCGCCTGGAAATGTACAGGCGGTGCCCGAGATCGTGAGGGAGTCCGACCAGGAGGTCTCCATCCGTGGAGCGGCCATCGACTGGACCATCCCGAAGATGGGTTTCTGGGAACCCACAAGCGCCTTCGTGAACGACAAGGCCATCGGACCCAGCCGGCGGTTCCCCCGCGAGTGCATCGAGGTGTTCCGCCGCACCCTTCGGCCGATCCCGGCCCGGATGCTTTATCAGCGTCAGAACATCGGTGGGAGCCAAATGAGGATCGGGCCGACCGACGCGTTCACGAACAAGCCGATTCTCGTCTTCACGGGTGGAGCCGATACCGACCACCCCTCGCAGCTGGATCAGGACATCGTGGCCTGGCTCACCGATCAGGGCGCCGCCGTCACCTTCTGGTCGTCCGAACTGCCTGTTCTCGCTGGGAACGGCCACATGCTGATGGTCGAAGACAATAGCGACGAGCTCGCTGACGAGATCGCGCGGTGGATCACGGCGCTCTGACTCGCCACCGTATCGTCCCGGCCATTATTTCAGCCGACCCGACGTCCCCAACAGCGGAGGAGAACGCCAGTCGTTTCCTTCGTGTCACTCGAGGGAACGCTGTGCCAGCTCGTTGCCGACTACGACTTGGTCGATCGGGCCCTTGCTCGAACTCCTCATTTCATACGTCTGGCGATGGACTCAAGGGAGATGTTCGCCGACGGCCGCGTGCAACTCCAGGTCATCGGTGGACAGCTGAGGCGTCTGCCACGACGCATCGAGACGATCGGTTCGCAGCTCGAACGGAACGTTCGGGCTGAGCATAAGGATGTTCCGAGACCTCCAGGAACGCGGATGGATCGGTTCGTTGGTCGGGGAGCTGACGACCACCCTGGTTGGCGTGGCGCTTATCGTCGCTGCGGTGCTACTTTCGGTCTCGGGGGGTGGCCCCCAGCTCGCCCCGACGTCGCACTCCTACCGTTCCTAGGGGCGGGGTGGTCGGCCTCGCGGGCAGGCTCCTCGTGCTGAGGCCGCTGCGCACCTCCTTGATGCGCACCACGCTGATCGCCGGATCCTGGCAAACTATCCCGCGACGCGAATTCGCAGGGGGTGTCGGCGCGACTTTCGATCGACGTACAGTGCCGTCCGTTAACAAACGATCGGTTCGTGCGACCGAACTGTCGAACGCCTGTGCATCGCTGCGGCGAGTTCCTCATGGCGCAGTACCTGGGTTTCGCTTCCGGAAGAAGATTTCACGAACCCCAGCGACACGGTGTTGCGGTGACGTTCGACGAAAGAGAAGAAGGATGGCCCGGCGAATCCCAATCGCGCGAAGTCTCGCCTTCGAAATGACAGAAGCGCTCCTGTGCTCGCGCGTCGGTTACTTCGCACCTTCTAGGTGTGACGTTATCAATTAGGGTGATGACGACCGGTGACGGGTACCGGTACCTGCTGAACTCTGTCGTGTCCGGTGACGGCGACCGCGACGCCTCGTCTGTGTTGACGCGGTATTACGCGGAGGCCGGGACTCCTGGCTCGATGTAGCGCCGAGGGGGTCGCTACTGGTCGGTTCCGACGTTGTGTTCAACCCAGTCGCGCAGATGCTTCAACGGGGCGGCTGCGCTGTGTCCGAGGTCAGTAAGTTCGTACTCCACGCGAGCGGGAACCTCGGGGTAGACGGTGCGAGTGAGCAGGCCGTGGTCTTCGAGACGCTTGAGGGTCTGGGACAGCACCTTGGGGCTGACGCCTTCCAAGCGTCGTTTGAGTTGCCCGTTGCGTTGCGGCCCGTCTTCGAGCGCACCGATGGCCAGGGCGCTCCACTTGTTGGCGAGCAGGTCGAGCATGTCGCGGCACGGACACATGGCCGCGTACACGTCGTTCCGGTCGCACTCATCCACGGTCTGACTCATACGTTCATGGTATCCGATGGGTACTAGGTTGCCTTGACGGTAACCAGTAGGTCTGGGGAACCATAATTGGCATGACGGCTACGACTGCGATCGGATACGAGAAGAACCTCCCCGCCACCGACCCCGAGGCGCTGACCGCCCGCGAGGTCGAGGTGCCCGAACTTGGACCGCATGACTTGTTGGTCGAGGTCGAGGCGGTCTCGGTGAACCCGGTCGATGTGAAACTGCGGGAAGGCGCTCCTGCGAACGGGTTCAAGGTGCTCGGCTTCGACGCCGCCGGTACGGTGCGCGAGGTCGGCTCAGCGGTGACGCTGTTCGCTCCGGGTGACGAGGTGTACTACGCGGGCAGCATCGACCGGCCAGGTACGAACCAGCGCCTGCATGTTGTGGATGAGCGGATTACGGGGCGCAAGCCGCAGGTGCTGTCGTTTGCCGACGCTGCTGCGCTGCCGCTGACGGCGATCACCGCCTGGGAGACCCTGTTCGAGCGGCTCGCCCTTACCGAGGACTCGACCGGCACCCTGCTGGTGATCGGCGCGACCGGCGGAGTCGGATCGATCATGCTGGCACTGGCCGACGCGCTCCTGCCGAACGTCACCGTGATCGCCACCGCCTCCGACGATGAACGCTCCGCCTGGGTGCGCAACCTGGGCGCGGAGCATGTGGTGAACCACCGCGACGACCTGGCTGAGCAGGTGCTCGCCGTCGCGCAGGATGGCGTGGACTGGCTGTTCACCGCGCATTCCGCGGGGCAGATCGAAACCTATGCGCGGATCGTTCGAGCGTTCGGGCATATTGTCGCCATTGACGACGGTCCGCGCGACGTGTTCCCGCTCAAGGGCAAGAGCATCGCTTGGCACTGGGAACTGATGTTCACCCGCCCGCTCAGGCAGACCCCGGACATGATTGAACAGCACCAGCTCCTGAACACTGTCGCTGACCTTGTAGATCAGGGCCGCATCCGCACCACGGCCACAACGACACTCGCGCCGATCTCACCGACCACACTCCGCGAGGCGCACGAGTTGGTCGAGAACGGCCGCACAGTCGGCAAGGTCACCGTCCACAGATGGGAGTAGACTGAAACCGCGCGCACGCGCATGTTCACAGGCGAGTGCGTTTGCAGAACCTCGGCTAGCCGACGATCTCTGCACCCATCTGTTCGAGGCGCGCCCGCAGAAGACTCTCGTACTCGGCGGCGAAGGACTCTGAAGCGTTGATGGCTTCCTGGACGAGTTCCCGTGACCTCGGCGGCCATGTCTTGAGAGCCTTCTTCGCCTCGCGTTCACGCAATGCTGCACTGTCGCGGTACCGTGCCACGGCTTCATCGACCGCAAGCTCGGGCACATAAAGATCGAGCGCTTCGGAAGCGACCGCATCCGCGACGGCGTCCCACTGCCGCCCGCGCAGAAGCGGATTGCCGACGATCACGTTGGCGTCAAGCAGCAAGAACACAGCTCGACGGTACCCGGTGGAGTGTCAAGGTGAACGTGGGGCCGCTCCGATGAAGCAGAGCTCGTGATTCGTTACAGGTTCAGCCCGTGAGCACGCGCCAGCAGATCGGCGACATCGTTCAGCCCCTGATGGCGGAGGTAGGGGATGAAGTGGGTCATGGGTGGCTGATTCGAGCGGTACGGGTTCGGGTCTGCACCGTCATACAGCCCACCCCCAGGCAGCGAGGAGAGACCTCCGCCAGGAAGCGTAGACAAGCCGCCCCCGGGAAGCGTCGACAGACCACCGCCAGGAAGCGTCGACATACCGCCACCAGGGAGCGTGGATAAACCGCCACCAGGAAGGGTCGACAGGCCACCACCTGGGAGTGTCGACAGACCACCGCCGGGAAGCGTAGAGGCCCCGTCACCCGGCAGGGTGGACAAGCCGCCACCAGGAAGCGTCGACAGGCCACCGCCAGGAAGCGTCGACCGGTTGCGTGGCCAGGTGTTTCGTTCAGTCATCCGATCAGCGTGCCCCATCTCCCGCACCAACTCCAGCGGCCCGCGCGACGCACAGCTCGGCGTCCTGTCAGGGCGACGATAGAGTCGGCGGTGAGCAGCGCGTTCCATGGACACCGCTGTCGCGACGGAGGTCGGTCGATGACGGACGCGGTGCAAGCGGACACACGGGTGGACCCCCGTCAGCTTCTTGGCGCGTGGGCGAACAGTTCCGACGAATGGGTGCGGTACATCGTGCGCGTCGTACTCACCGGAGCTGGCCCTCTCAACTCCGACGAAGAGGACCACGCGTACACGCTGTTCCGGCAAGAGAAGGCGCTGGACGCCCGGGAACTGTCGACCGAGGATCAGCTCGCGATGATCGACGGGGAGGACGAGGCGCTCGAACCTTTGACCGTGACCTCACTGTCAGAGGTTGCGGGGGTGAACGCTCTGATCGGTGGTGGGGTCATCGAACCGCATCAGGGCCTCACCATTCTGTTCGGTGAGAACGGCACCGGCAAGACCGGGTACTCGAGAATCTTCAAAGCGCTTGCTGCCAGCCGCACCGCGGACGTCATCCTCGGGGATATCGAGGCGACGGCGCCGCAATCCCCGTCCGCGACGATCGGCTACCAACTCGGAGCGGAAGCGAAGACGTACGCCTGGACAGGGCAACGGGGGGTTGCCCCGTTCACGCGCATCTCGATCTTCGACAGCCCATCGGTGAGCTTCCATGTCGACGAAGACCTCGAGTATGTGTACGTCCCCGCCGCGCTTGCCTTGTTCAACCACGTCATCGCCGGAATCAAGGCCGTCCAGGCCCGCATTGATGCGGCAATCAGCGACCTGCGATCCGGCCCCACAGGACTGCTGGGCCGATTCCCGCGAGCGGCGTCGGTGTACCCGCTGATCGAGACGCTCGGCGCCGCGACAGACCTGGACCAGCTCAGGGCGATGGCCGACCACCACACCGACGCTGATACCCGCATCGGGACACTGCGCCGCACCGTGGCCGCGCTGGAGGCCGACACGATCAGCGCCGAGATCACCCTGCAACAACGCGCCGAGCGTGTCCTAGCCGAGGCGAGCACGGCCGCACAGATTCTCGGTCGGTTCAGCCCCGCCACGTACAGCAGCGAGCTCACCGCCCTGGCGTACCTGCAGGAGGAGTATCGAGCCTTCCGCGCGGCGCTGTTCGAAGCGGCGGACCTGCCCGCCGCCCCCGACGACACCTGGACCCGGTTCATCCAGGCCGGTGAGGAGTACGAAGCACACCTGAGCGCACACGACGCGCACGACGCAGACCGGTGCCTCTACTGCCGCCAACCGCTCAGTGACCCGGCACGGGCGCTGATCGGAAAGTATTCCGAGTTCCTCGAGGAAAAGATCGCCGGCGACATCGAAGCCGCCAAGGGGCGGCTCAGCGCCCTGACCTCACCCGTGTTCGGCATCCGGACCAGCGATGTCGACGCCTACGCGCGCGACCACGCCACGAGCAACCCGCAGCCCGTGTTCTTGCCACTGCTGGAACGCACGCTCAGCACTGCCACCGCGCTCCTTGACCACCTCCGCGACAACACCCCCGTCACAGCCGACCTCCTGGCTCACGTGGCCGCCGACGCAGATGGCCTCACCGAAGCACTCGAGACCACCAGCGGCGCCCTGGTGGAACTGCGAGGACAAGCCGCGCGGCGCGCGGAAACACTCGCTGAGAAGAAGAAGGAACTGGTCGAACTCGAAGCTGCCGCCGAACTCGCCCGGTCCTGGGCGATCATCGAACAACAGGTGCGCGACGCGAAACAAGCCGACCGCCTCGCACTGCTCGCCAAGCCCATGCCTGCGCTACTACGCGCGGTCACTGGCCTTGCCAAAACCGCGAGCGACCAGATGATCAACGAAAGCTTCGACGCGCTGTTCGCCGAAGAACGCACCGCGCTCCGTGCACCCGAACTTCAAGTCGAGTTCGTGGGCCGTCAGGGACGAGCGCACCGCCGCAAGGTCCTCACCGGCAAGCACAAGCCGTCGAAGGTCCTCTCCGAGGGCGAGCAGAAGGTTCTCGCGATGGCGGACTTTCTCGCCGAAGCACGCCTCGCCGGCATCACCGCACCGGTGATCTTCGACGACCCGGTCTCCAGTCTCGATCATCGCCGCATCAACGAGGTCGCGCAGCGTGTCGCGGCACTCGCCGACACGACCCAGGTGATCGTGTTCACCCACGACATCTTCTTCGCCACCACACTGCTGAACCTGATGGCAGCGTCCAAACGATGCTCGTACTTCCACATCACCGACGAGGACGGCAAGGGGCAGGTCACCCGAGCTACCGGGCCCCGCTGGGACAGCATCAGCAATCTGAAGAAGAACATCAACGAGACCATCCAGGCCGCCAAGTCCCAGCAGGGTGATGCGCGCGCCGCGCTCGTACGCACCGGCTACGACTGGATCCGGGCCTGGTGCGAGGTGTTCACCGAAACTGAGCTGCTGCAGGGGGTGACGCAGCGTTACCAGCCCAACGTGCGGATGACCGCGCTACCGAACATCAAGACGGCCGCCCTGCCTGCCGCTATCGAGACTGTGAACCGCGTGTTCGAAGAAGCCTGCCGCTACATCGACGGACACTCCCAGCCGCTCCCCACCCTGAACGTCAGCCCCACTCTGGCCGGCCTCGAGGCGCACTGGGCAGAGTTGAGCGAGGCCAGAGCCGCGTACCTCAGCGCCGGCGCGTGATTGGCCGTCGTTCGGGTGGGAGGAGACCCCGGCCTCGACAAGAACGCTACGTACCCCGGGCTGCCGACCCCGACCACATACCGCCGAGGGCATCTGGCGGATGAGGGTGCCCAGGCGCACGCATCCTCGCCCTCCTCGAGCCCCCGTCCGCCCGCCAAAGCGGCACCGTGTCGTCGGTATAGGAGATACTGGCGACACCTGAGGCCGGCAGGGGGGACCCGTTGACAGCAACACCACAGCAGTTGGCTGAAGCCGTCGACACCAACCCGACTCTTCGTCTTCTCGGCGCATACAGTCGCGACTGGGTCCTGCCGCTGTTCGCCACCCACCTGGGGACCATCGATGGTTCCGTCTCCGCGGAGTGGTTCCATGAGCGGGTCGCTGAGACCATCGACGCCTTGCCGAGCATGACGGGAGATCGTACTCCCGCCGAGCACTGTAAAAAGTGGGTCGAGGACCGGTGGCTGGAAACGGAGATGGACGCTGGCCGCCTGCGATACCGGCTCTCCGCCTACTCGCTGCGAGCCCTGCAGTTCGTCCGTGAGATCGTCGACGGTGAAACCACTGTCACCACGGCTCGGTTAGAGAGCATCGCGCATGCCGTCCACACGCTCGCGGATATGACCAACCCCGACCGGCGCGTGCAGGTTCGTCGGATCGATCGGGAGATCTCCCGGCTCAAGAAGCAGCGGGACGACATCAAGTCTGGTCGGACCCGGCTGTCTACCGTGGAGGAGCAGCAACAGCAGCTGCGTGAGATCTTGGCGATGACCCGCACGCTGCCTGCGGACTTCCGGCAACTGCGCACCCTTGTCGAGGACCGTCACCAGCGAGTCGCCCGACGAGCGATGGCCGACGGTCCTACCAAAGCAGAGCTCGTCGAGGACTACCTCCACGAGCACGACCTCCTCGGCGACACCCCCGAGGGCCGCTCCTACCAAGGGTTTTCGAGGCTGTTGACGTCCAAGCAGGCCCAATCCATCCCGGACGACATCGATCAGATCCTCTCCCAGGAGTTCGCCCGCGAGCACATGACTGTGACCGAGCGGGCGCAGCTCGAGACGATGTTCTCGACCCTGCTCGCCGCGCAACTTCGCGTACAGCAGAGCTACGTCAAATGGACCTCGTCACTGCGGCGCTTCCTCACCAGGAGCACACACGAGAAGCACCGGCGCCTCCTCGCCCTCGCTGACCGGGCGCTCAGCGCCGGCGCCGAATGGGTCGAACGGCACCCCGGCCCCGCGGTGATCGACAGCGACGTGCTCGGCATCGGAACGATCGACACCACCGACATCTCCCAGACCCAGTTTTGGATCGACCGGGGACCTCAAGAGGTTCAGGTCCGCGCGATCTCGCCGCACGCAGACCTCCCGACTGCGGATCGTGAGGCGTTGCGGCTGGCGGCTGGGACGAGCCCGAGAGTCGTCGCCCGGACCGTGAACCGGCTGATCCGTGAGCGCGGTGCGGTGACCGGCAGCGAAGTCTTCGACGCGACGCCGCCAGACTTCCGACGGCTGGGAGCACTCGTCTCCCTCCTTGATCTAGCCATCACCTACGGCCAGGTATCAGACCACATCAGAGATCGCGTCGCACTCCAGCCCGCGCAGGAACGTGCACTCCACGTCGCGCTCCCCCATCTACGCTTCGACACACCCATCATGATCGGTGAGCACGAATGAGCGACGGACACGGCACCACCGATACAGGAGAGCTAGCGCCTGACGCCCCCGAGGATTTCCCTGACGGTGCCCGCCGCGCGCTCGTCGTGCTTCTCACGAACCGGTTCATCACCCGGACGAGGAATCGCGCCGTGTGGGACATCCTGCGTGGGTATGAAGAAGAGATCCGCGGCCGCCTCGCAGATCTCTACCTGACACTGGAGATCGACCACGACCACGGCGTCGCATTCAAACGGCAGATCATGGAGGAGGACACTCCCCGCATCCTCCGCAAAGATCGCCCGCTCAGTCGCGACGCCTCGTTCCTGCTCATCTTTCTCTGCCAGGAGTGCGCCCACGCCGACCCCCAGGACGAGCTCGTCGTGGTCACCCGGGCTCAGATCGACGAGTTCCTTAGCGCCTACCGCCAGGATGACGACGGCGACCAGGCGAAGTTCGATCGTCGCGTCACCGCCGCCATCCGGCAGCTGCAGGATCTGCGGCTGCTCAACCAGGACCCTGACGCCGACTACCTCTACACGATCTCGCCAGTCGTGGTACCTCTTGTCGGTGTCGATGAACTGACGCGGCTGGAAGCGGCATACCGGCTCGGGGCAGGCGCCACCGCAAATGACGGGAATGGCACCGAAAACTCAGCCCAGCTCCTTGACGAGGAGTCCTGATGCTAATCAATGGGCAGTTCCGCATCGAGAAGGTCCAGGTCCTGAACTGGGGCGGATACTCCGACCTACAGGTCATGCATGTCGAACGTGCCGGCACCGCGATCCTCGGACCGTCCGGACGCGGCAAGTCCACCCTGCTCGATGCGATGGCCTCGGTCATCCTTCCCAACCCGCAAGAGTTCAACCAGGCCGCACGCGACGACAAAGGCCAGAAGCGCGAGCGCACCGTATACACGTACGCGCGTGGGCTCACTGACCGGCGGCGTGACGAGAACCGACGCTCCGGCACAACCACCTACGTGCGTCCACCCGGCACAAACGGGTTCGCCAGCGGCGCTGCGATCACGTGGGCTCATGACGATGGCCGACGGGTCACGGTGTTTCGACTCGCATGGGTTGCCAGCGACACCACCGGCGCCGACGCGATCAACGCGAATACGATCTACGGGTTCGTCTCCGGCGACTTCGACCTGGACCGCCTGAACGGGCTCACCGGTGTCCGCTCCGGCTCATCGCCCCTGACCAAGACGACGCTCAGCGGCCTGATCGACACCAGCCGCGGTGATCTCGTCGATTCCTCACAGAGCAAGATCCACGCGAAGATGCGCTCCGTGATGGAGATGGGCAAGTCCGACGAATCCCAGCGCCTTGCCATGCACCTGCTGCGCCGCGCCCAGGCCTCCAAAGGCATTTTCAACATCAACGCGCTGTTCAAGGAGTTAGTGCTCACCGAGCCGCTCGCGCTCGACCGGTGGGGAACCGCGCTCGAGGCGTACCGAGAGGCGTCACGTCTGTATGACGAGTACGAAGCCACCCGACGCCAGCTGGAGACCCTCACCCGCCTCCCTCAGCTCGCCGAGAAGTACCAGCACGCGGGCAAAGACCACACACGCAAGACTTCACTCCTCTTGGAGCGGGCCGAAGGGACCCCCGCGCGCCTACGGATCTGGCACGCCCACAAGCTCCTCGACTGGTTGCGCGCACGGATCGATGACAATCGCCTGACGACGGCAGAGACCAACGAAGATCTGCAGGCAGCGAACACGCGAAGGACACACGCGAAGACAACGTTCGACAACCTCCTGCTCAGCCTCACCTCGGCCGGCGGAGACAAAGCACCCCTCCTCAAGGTCCAACTCGACACCGCCCAGCACAACCTGGACCGGATCGGCATTCACCGCGCAGCCGTCTCCCGTCGCCTATCTGAGTTCGACCGCACCCTGCCCGCCTCGCAGGGTGATCTGTTGCTTCTGCAGGACGACCTCAGCGATATGCGCACCCAACTGGAGACCCAACAGATCGCTCTTGACGCCGAGGCCAAGGCTGCGGTGCTCCGCGCGGGCATGATCGCCGGACAACGGAAGTCGGTCGCACACGAGCTGCATCAACTCAGCTCCCGACGATCCAACATCTCTCCCGAGGCGGCTCAGCTGCGCGCCGACATCGCCGCAGCTACCAACGTGCCGCTGGACCGGCTGCATTTCTTCGGTGAACTCATCCAGATCAAGGCCGAGCACCAATCATGGGAGGCTGCCGTCTTCAGTGTTCTGCGCGGCGTCGCCAAGGATCTCGTCGTCGATCAGGAACACTTCATCACCGTTCGGCGATTCATCAATGAGCATGACACCCGGATGCACGTGTCGCTCGTTCCCGTTCGCGAACAGGGCTCTCAGCGCGAGCCGGTACCCGGCACCGTACCGGCGATTGTCGAACTGGCGGACTCACCGTTCGCCCCGTGGGTACTCAACGAGCTCGTCGACCGATTCTCCTACCAGCTCGTGGAACGCGACTCGGATCTGGACACCAAACGTGCGTCACACCTCAACGGCGCCGTCACCCGCGCAGGGATGCGCACCGCAGCATTCGGACGGTTCGCGAAGGACGACTCGGTACAGAGGTACTCGTTCATCGGCTGGGACACCGCCGATCTACGCCGCGACCTTGAGCAGAACCTCGCGTCGCTTACCGCGGAACTGGCACCCGCTGACGCCGCGTCCAACACCGCTCAAGCCACACGCGACGACGCACGCGATCGGGCACAGCGCCTCACGACACTCCTCGAAGAACTCGACTGGTCATCCATCGATACGGCACCTGCAGCCGACCAGGTGCGACAGCTCCAAGAGGAGATCGCCGAGGCCAACACCCCCGAAGTCACCGAACTCCAGAAGCAACTGGACGACGCGCGAACAGAAATGACCGAGTCGGAGCTGCACGCACGCGAGATCGAGACGAAGCTCACGACTCTGAACGCAGCGTGGGGAGTGCTGGTCGACCTGGAAGACGAGTCATCTCTTCTCATCGACGACTCCGCCGTGTTGGACGCCGACGAACGCGAGGCCACCGGCACACTCGGATTCCTCGCACCTCCCGTCGATGTCACGACGGCGACGGGTCGCGCGCTCCGTGCGGCAATCGAAGCCAGCTACGGGCAAGCGGCCACGGATCTGCAGAACCAGCTCGTCTCACTCAGGAAGGAACGCGAAGCACTCGAGACCGCTGTCCTCGCCACCATCCGTGCATTCCGCGGCCTGGAGGATCGAAACCAGAGGGAAATCGACGAGAGCATCGACAGCCTGCCGGCGCTGCTCTCCATTCACGACCAGCTGCTCACCGATGACCTCCCCCGCACCAAGCAACGCTGGCTCGAGCAGGTCGACCAGGACATGAACACACAGCTGCGAGGACTTCTCGTCCAGATCGATGACGATCGCCGCTCAATCGTCCGAGGCCTCGCCCCCATCGATAGGGTTCTCGAGCGTGTGGCGTTCCGCGTCGACTCCACCCTCACGATCGACGTCTCCGACAAACCCAGCGGTGAGCTCAACGAGTTCCGCTCCACGATCTCGGAGTACACCAGCAACACCCTCCACCAATCCATCGAACGCGACGCGGAGAAGATCGAACGCGACTTCAACCGGCTGCGCCGCAAACTGGCCCTCCTCGACGACCTCACCCGAACCGGCGAGAGCTGGCGTCGCCGCGTATTCGACGCGCGCGAACACGTCGAGTTCAAGGCAATCGAGAAGAGAGCCGACGGCGTCGAAATCGTGCACGACGGTGTCTCCGGGATGAGCGGCGGGGAGGGGCAGGAACTCATCGCATTCATCCTCGGCGCAGCCCTGAGATATCGGCTGGGCGAAGGAACGGACGCCCCTCCCACCTACGCGTCGATCGTGCTCGATGAAGGATTTGTCAAAGCCGATAGCGACTACACCGGACGGGCCCTCGCCGCCTTGTCCGCGCTCGGGTTCCAGCTCATCATCGGCGCGCCGCGTGAGAAGGCAACGGCGTTCGAGTCCCACGTGGAAACCGTCGCATACATCAACTCCGACCCAGCCAACCCGCAGGGCGTGCGCATCTTCGAGATGACGATCAGCGAAGCGCTCAGTATCGAGGAAGCCGCGTGAGGAGCCCCGCAGACGTTGAACGTCTTATCACCACCCGCTACAAGTCGTCCTGGCGCGCCTGGCTCACACAATCCTCCCCTGAACAGATCACCTTCCCCCTCCAGCCACCCACCGCGTCAACCATCCCCGCACAAGAAGAGGCCGTCCGGACGTGGCTACATGCGTGGCGTGCCTGGCACGACCTGCACCCCGCTACCAGCCTGCGAACCGCGACCGTCCGCACGGCCGCTGGCGCTCAGGTCGTCTACACACACATCGACATCCCTGGGCCAACAGCGCTCGCTGGACTCGACCCCGCGACCGCTAACCACTGGCAGACCGCGATTTCCCGCTACCCCCAACTGGCAGACCTCGACGTCTCCACCGACCAGCTGCGGCCGATCCTGCCCCGCATTGTCGACCTCGACGATTACGACTTCGAACTGCTCCTGCGCGTCGTGGAATGGTTCCGCAACAACCCCGCATCCGGGCTCACCGCCCGCCAAGTCCCTGTCACAGGTCTCCACACCAAGTGGCTGGGACGGCACAAGGCGATCGTCATCTGCCTGCTTCGAACCGACATCCCCAACCGGGTGGCTGATCTTGGCGCAGAAGCCGTCGACCCTGAACTCGACATCAACGACCTCGATCTACTCGGACTGCGGCGACTGCCGAACCACGTCGACGTCATCCTCGCCGACCCCGCCGACCGCCGACTCGTGGGCGGCATCCGCCAACTCCGAGCACCCGTCGAAGAAGTCGCCGGCCTCCCCCTCACCCCCGATGACGTCCTGATCATCGAGAACAAGGAGGCCGCGACGCCAATAGAGGACCGAGCAGGGCTTGTAGTGATTCATTCGCTTGGCAACTTTCTCGACGTGCTCGACGCGCTCCCATGGCTGCGGTCCGCACGCACCTGGTACTGGGGAGACCTCGATCGAGCCGGGATCACACTGCTGTCGCGTGCCCGGGCTAGGGTGCCCGAGATCGCCTCCCTACTCATGCACGCCGACACTGTCCGGGAGTTCGAACCACTCGCGAACGCCGACCCGAGCGGTCGCGTAGACCCACCCGAACCAGTCCTCACGCAAGATGAACGTGCCGCGCTGGAATATCTCGACGCTGGACAGCCGCCGCTCCGCCTCGAACAAGAACGCATTCCATGGCACACAGCGCAAACCACCATCAACCTGGCGATCGACCAGGCCGCTGTCCTCGATTAGCGCTCGTGTGGCACCATCCCAGACCACCTCGAGGACACCCCGACGTGGACGGGCTCTGATCCCCGATGCCGTGGACACCGCGTCATCGGCATGACAGACTGCTCTGTTCTGCTGGAAGGGGAACCACCGTGCCGCACACAGACGACCACACCGACTGGGAACAGATCATCCGCGACATGATCGCGCGGAGCAGCGAATCCGCACCTACCGAGCCAGGCGTGTACCGGATGCCGTGCGGGAACTGCTACGTCGACTTCTTCCGCACCTCGGACGGCACCGAAAGTTGGCTCGTCCCCGGCGACGAGCGCAGCTACACTCGCGACACTGTCGCCATCGACCGGCACGGCGACCACCCGTGGGAGCGGATGTACACCCTCGGCCACGCCGCCGCCGAGATCCGACGCCGCGCGACCGCCGACGATACGCCCGTCGAGGTGCTGGTCGAGCAGCTGGCGGCGATCGCCGCGGTGGAGGACGCGGCCGAGGCGGAGGAGATCGCCCGCATCGCCCGGGAACGTCCCGCCGACAGCCCGGACGTCCCGCTCGCCGATGTCGCTCGGAAGTTCGGGATCGATCTCGACGAGCTCTAGCGATACCTGTCGTCGCCTACTGGCACGCTAGAGACACCAGATCATGCGAGACACCGATCACCTGCGAGAGGGGCGTCGTCGTGAACCTGTATCCGCGGTTCGACTTCGACCAGGTCGACTTCGTCACCGCGGACACCCACTTCAGCCACGCGCGGATCAGCGAACTCGCGGATCGCCCGTTCGCAACGGTCGACGAGATGAACGCTGAACTCATCCGCCGCTGGAACGAAACGGTCAGTCCGACAGAGGTGGTGCTCCACCTCGGAGATGTCGCGCTCGGCCCGATCGAGGAATCGATCGGTATCACCGCGCAACTGCACGGCCGCCGATTCCTGGTCCCCGGAAACCACGACCGGGTGTCACCGGCGACGCAGTCGAAGAAGGCGATCGAACGGTTCGCGGCGCTCTACGAAGCGGCCGGTTGGACGATTCTGCCGGAGGTCATCGAAGGCACCCGACGCGGGTATCGGATCCTCGCTTCTCACTACCCATACAAGGGCGACTCGCAGGAGTCGGATCGGCACACCACCCATCGACCGCGCTGGGACGACGGGATCCCACTCCTACACCCACGCCCGCGACCACGGACCGAACGGGCACCAGTTCCACGTCGGCGTCGACGCCCACGGCTACACGCCCGTCCCCTTCACCGAAATCGACGCGTGGATCCGCGGCCTCCCAGACGCCGAACCATGGCTCGACATCGCAATCCGTGAGGCCCGCCAGACCATTACCGACCTCGACGGCAGCGAAACCTCAAACTCCGACGCGCTGTTCTACACGATGGGCTACAACGAGCTACGGGTCGCGCTGGAAGAACTCCTCGGCGCGTTCGACTCCGCCCACCCCGACTCGCCCCCGGGGACTGTCTAGGCGCGGGACTTCCGCGTCGGCGTATACCGCGTGGGCCCGAGTGTAAACAGTTCGCCTGCCGCGGGACCTGATCGGAGGGTACGCGGTTCCCGTCGGAAGCGGATCCATCCGCGACGCCGCCAGTGCACCATCGTCAGGTACCGCACCGACGCCGAAGACCACGCCTCCTGACGCTCCGCGGCGTCGGGGTCGTGGGCGGCGAGCTCCGCGAACACCTCACGGAAGGTCGGCGGCTGACCACGCTCGCGGGTGTGGCGGTGGATGAACCTCACGGCGCGGCGCGCCCACACCGGCGCTGTCTCATCAGCGGTGAGTTCAGTGAACAGCGGCACGAGGTGCGGTGCCGACCACGGCTTCTCGTACACTTCACCGTCGTTCGACACCACCCTGCAGCTCCCCTCAGCGGTCATCCCAGATATACCGCCGCCGAGCCCAGCCAGGGGCGCGGGCGTCGTCAGAAGGATGATCCTCGCCAGGGGAGGATGTCAGTGTCTCGCGTGGGGCGGTCGGCGAGGATGTGCTCGGCAACGGCGCCGCATCGATGAGTGCTTGCAGTGCCGTGGTGTACTTCTCTCCGGTCGCCTTCATGCGTTCCCTGGCGGCTTGCTGCAGCCGACGGGAGGTTCGCTTCTCAGTTGTCATGACGTCCCTGCTTTCCCGCGGGGGCGGACGGTGATGCCGGCGGCGTGCAGGTGCCGGTTGATGGTCATCTCGCTGCATCCGGCAAGGTGCGCGATCTGTGCCATAGTCCTCCCTTGCGTCTCATAGTGGTCGCGTAGCCAATCGGAATCGAGGGTGAAGGTGGGGGGTCGTCCGCGACGCGACTTGGTGCCCGTGTCGGCGAGGATGCGGCCCACGGTCTGCCGGGACACGTTCACGTCCGCGGCGATCTCGTACGTCGACGCCCCCGCCGCATACGCCCGCGCTAACACATCGGGAGGCATCACGTCCGCGGCCGTTGATCGTGCTGGGCGGCTCCGCGCCCACGCCGCAGGCGCGTCCGGGACACCGTCCGAAGGCTCGGGTGTCCATGTGACGGGCTCATCGATGCCGTTGACGAGAAGGAAGTCCGCGGCGAGCTGGTCGAGTCCCGTCCGCACCGCTGACGGCAGTCCATCGGCGAAGCGGGCGACGGCCGGCGCGGTCACCCCTGCCTGATCCCACTCCGGCGGGATCGAATGGATCGGATTCCCCGACAGTGTCCGGTGCAGGAGCGCCCGGGCCAAACGCCATCGTCGTCCACCCCCAGCCGATACCCCCGCCACCCGGCACACCTCCTGCCACTGGGATTCGAGGAGGATCCCGCTGTAGTCGAGGGCGCGACGTCGGGCGTAGTCAACGGGCACGTCATGCGTATCGAGGAACGCGGCCAGCCGGAGGATCGCGTGCAGGGTGCCCACGTCATGAGAGCTGCGACCGAGGTCACGCATCACATGGGTCACCTGGCGGGCCGGCGCCTGCGGATCGAGCAATGCAAGAGCGGCGGAGTGTGTGAGCCTCGTGCCCGTGAACACCACCGCCGCCGCCAACGCCGACGCCACCACCTCACTGCCGACCCGTTGCGGCGCGTACCGGGTGATCCACTCGCCCCACAACTGTGCCGGTACCTTTCGCGCTCGTTCGACCGGGCTGACCCCTGACGGTGGTGCGGACTGCAGGAACACCGTCGGCCGGCGACGACGCCCCAGCGCGGCCGCGATCAGGGTCTGCAGTTGCGGCGTGTGCGCCGTGTACGACGAACTCTGAGCCAGCCGCCCCTGCAGCAGCGCGGCGACACTGCCCGGCTTCGCCAGTGCGGTGACGGCGAGGGTGGTGCCGACGGCGGCCCCGACGGCAGAATCCGGTCGTGCCCGTACTGCCGTCGTCCAATCCTCGCTCGCCCTAAACAGCGCCACGAGCTCCTCACCAAGCGGACTGATGTCGAGGCGATCGCCGGCGGCAATCGCGTGCCGGGCGGTACGGGACAGCAACCGAGTGTCTTCCAGCACCGCGACCGCCGGCTGCGGCGCCTCCGCATAGATCCCGAACCCTGCCCCGCCGGTGGAAACGATCCGCATCAACGCCCGCTGCGCATCCAGGACCGCCCGCGACACTGGAGTGCGGGTCGGGTCGGCCGTGAGGTCGGCCCGACACCGGTTCGCTTGCGGGCCCCGTCCCGGCCCTTGGACGGGATTGTGGCACCGGCCAGGAACGGGAACAAGCGCGAGCGGGTGGGCACGGTACCGGGCAGGACGATCACACACGGGGCACCGGTCCACGAGCAGGCGGCGGTGGCGAAAACAGGCGAACCCGAACGGGAACTGCCACGACATCCGCCACCGGCCACCCGAATCGACCAGGCACTCCGGGCAGTAGCGTCCCGCGGTCCCCGCCGCCGGGCATTGCGAACTGATCCGCCCCCGCCGGGTGTACCGGATCGCATGGTGCGCGAACCGCATTCTCGTCATCTCCTGGAACTGATCCGCCGGAATGCCCGTCGACGCCTCGAGCCGCGACGCCTGCTCATCAGTCAGCGCGGTGGCCCAACTGTCCGCCATCCACGCGGTCGCCGACACCGCCACACCCTCCTGCTGCTCGATGAGGCCGAGCGCGCAGGCCATCTCGTTCATCGTCGCCCCATAGGTGGCCGCCATCTTCTCCAGCCAAGAGTCGAACGGCTCATCAGGCAGCGGCCGCACCCGAAACGGCAGCACCCGCACCTCATAGGAAATCGTCGACGTCGTGGTCATGCGGCGGCCGCCTCGCCGTCCTGGTTCTTGCGGCGGCGTGCCTGGTGGTTTCGCAGCTGCTGATCCAGCTTCGCCTCAAGCTCGCGGCGCTCCGTCTCCGCGCCCTCATCGATGCGGATGTCGTCGAGCAGTTCCCGATCGATGACCTCCCGCCCTGTGCGGATCGCGCGGGACGCGCCGCGACGGATCAGGTCCATGAGGGATCCGATGTTGCCGGTGGTGCGGGCGAACAGGTACCGGGACAGGTCGACCAGCATCCCGGGGCGAGCACCGGTGAGGACGAGAGCTTGTTCGACGCCGAATAGCAGCCGGTCCCACTCCTCCCTGCCCCTCTTGTGGGTAAGCGTGAAGGGGCTGAGCCCGAGGACGGTCCATCGGCGGAAGGTCTGCGCCATCGCCGCCTCCCGGCCGGTCTCCCCTTCACCCACCAGGCCGCGGGCGCGGAGGGCGACGCCGGCGAACAAGAACGTCGCGTTGTATTCGTTTGCGAGCCACTTCAGCTGGTTGGCGACTTCGACCCCGTCGCGGGTGCGCATGTTCAAGAAGTGCAGGTCGTCAACGATCACCAGCCGGGTGTCATGCCGTTCGATGCACTCCGCCGCCGCCCGGGCCAGGTCCCGGCCGGCCATGGAGCGGTGCAGGATGCCGGCGGTGGCGGGGTGGGCGTAGAAGCCGAGGATCATCATGTGCAGGCCCTTGATCGTCAGCCGCCCCGTCAGCGTCACATGACACACCGGCAGGTGCCGCACGTCCCTGTCCGCGTCCAGCCATCCCCCGGCCTCCGCGATCCGCTGCTGGTGGAACACGCGGCCGAAGTTGTTCACCACGGTCGACTTCCCGAGCGCCGGCGGGGCGTCGATCGCTGCGGCTGACTTCACCCGGTCGGAGTCCTGCAGGTTGGAGTCGAGGATGTCCGCCAGCTGCAGTTCGATGTCCTCTACCTGCCGTGTGCGCAGCAGGATGTTCGCGTGCCACACCCGCCGCTCCAAGTCGTAGACGACGCGATCGCGAGCAGGCAACGACTCCAGCTGGGCGCGCGAGAGCTCCTCAGGGCGAGCGCGGGGAGGCCGTTCGGCGAAGTCTGTCCAGCCCTCGTAGGTGGAGAGGCTCCGTTGGCGGGGCGGCTGCTGCGGGGCGCTCGTCGGGCTGGTCATCGGAGCATCTCCATCGGTTCGAAGTGGTAGTCGCCGCGGATGGTGGGCTCGTCGATGTCGTCCTCGTCGTCATCATCACCGGTCTCGGGCGTGTCGACGCGTCGGCGCGGGTCGCGGACGGAGCCGGTGAGCTCGGTTCCGAGATCAGACGAGGCGGTCAGTTCCGCGTCGAGCATCCGTTGCACGGTGCGTAGCGACCACACCCCGTCCGGGTCCGGTTCCTTGTCGTTCAGCTGTGCGGCCATCCGGGCGCTCATCCGCCGCTCCGATGGCGTCAGACCACGGCCGGCGCCCCAGTCCTCCAGCAGCTGCGCGGCGACGTCGTCAACCTGGGAGGGGCGACCCTGCCGGATTGCGATCTTCTTCGCGTACTCCAACGCGTCCAGGCTGAACGGGGTGTCGAAGCTGCCCTTGTGCTCCCATTCGAGGGTGTGCCAGGTGTGGTCCTCGGGGTCGTGGAAGTAGATTCTGGTGAGGTCGTCGGGGTTGACGAAGAATGGCCACTCCGTACCCTTGTCGCGGTGGATCGACCGGGCCCGGTTGCGGTACTTCGCGACCGACTCGCCGGTGTAGCGGAGTTTGTGGATCTCCACCCCGTAGTGGTTGAACTGCCGCTTCACCACCGGCAGCAGCTCCAGCAGCACGTTCCGGTCGGTGGGCAGACGCAGCTGTCCCGCGACAGCCAGGCCCTGTTCGTATCGTTGCGCGGGGCTGAGCTTTACCCCGGGCAGGTTTGGATCCTCCAACGAACTGTGGGGACGAAGGTGGTAGACGGTGGCTACCCATTCCCGGATGATCTGCTCCAGCTGCGGCACCGTGTAGACGGCCTCTGCTTCGGGGTCCTCGCCGCGTCCGGCGACGTCCGCGCCCTTGTAGCCGGGCAGCTCTTGCAGCAGGTCGTCGAGGGTGCGGAAGAATCGTTCCACGGGGCTCTTGTCGGTGGGCTGGTAGATCCGGGCGGGTTGGATCGAGATCCCCAACCGGGCGCACCCGCTGGTGAGATGCTCCGACAGGTAGGCGGCGCCGTGGTCGACGACCAGCGTCTCCGGCAGGATGCCGGCGCGGGTGAACCGGGACACCTTCGTACGGGTCGGGTCTACCAGCAGCGTGTCGAGCAGACCGTGGTACGGCCAGCGAGCGGACGTGCCCCAATCCGTGGGCGTATCAAACGGTTGCAGCGCCTCCATCAGCACCCCGGCGACGTCGATCGATTTCGTCGAACCCGGCGTGAGCCGCAGTCCGAGGATGCACCGCGAGTACAGGTCCATCGCGATCGTGAGATCCGCTGACACCCATTTCCCGGTCACCGGGGCGACGGCGAACACGTTCAGCGGCGTGGTGTCCATCAGCACGTACTCGCCCGGCCGGACCGCCGACAACCGCCCGTAGGGTGCGGAGGGTCGGTTCGCGGTCGACCGTTTGCGTTTGGTGGGGCCGGTGAATGTGGCCCGGCCTCGATCCAGCTCAGCCAGCGCGTTGTACGCGCTCGCGCGCGAGGGGCGCTTCACTGTCCCCGGGCCGTGGACGCGCTCGGTGCGTGCATTGATCCGGTCGATGATGATCTTCTTGGAGACCTTCGCTTCGGGGGTCTGCTCATCCAGGACCGTCTGCGCGGTAGCGATCCACCGCGGGTCGAACCCGGTCAGCGCGTTTCCGGCTTGGGAGGACCGGTAGTCCATCAGGCCCGCCTCCCCGGACTCCCGGTACTGCGCCACCCAGCGGCGCACGGTCCGTTCGCCCTTCCCGAGTTCGGTCGCCTTCGCCGCAGTCCGCTGTCGCAGACTGTGCTGCGGGTGGTATTCCAGGCGCGGCTCACCCTCCCGCGGGATCTGCGGAGTGCCGGACTTGTATCCGGTGAGCACCTCGCGGACGTGGTCGGCGCGCTCCATGGTGCGTGCCTTCGCGGAGTCGGTAGCGTCCGCCCACAGCACCCCCAGCGGAGTAGCATCCCTTTCCCGCGTGTGGCCAGGGATGTGGGCCTTGCCGCCCTCGGCGGCGGGGCGCAGCACGTCGACCATCCGGAGTCGGCGGTGCCGGCCCGTGCGGTCGCGGATGATCACCGCCCCGTCAGCGATCTCCGCGACCGTGCACGCCTCCCCGTCGTAGACGAAGTCCATCCCAGGTCGCAGCATCCAGCTATCCATCATCATGCTTCCTCTCAAAGTGAGTAGTCGGGGATCGGGTGCCGGGACTCAGGCCGTGTCACGGAGGGATGAGCCGCTCTCCGCCGTCACGCGAAGATGCCGCGCCGGTGGCTGCACGACGCGCGTACCGAGCACTTGCCGCAGGTACTCCTCAACGGCGCGCAGCAGCTGGGCTGCCGCTTCCTTGTCCGCTCTCGGTGACTGCGGGGGCACCGGCAGGGCCACGGGGATGCCCAGCGCCTCGCATGCTCGCGCCGTGTCGGCCTCGCGGTCGCGCTCCGATCTCGTCGACCGCTCCGGGCCAGCCTCCTCGAAGAGCAGGGAGGGAGTGCCAGGTCGAAGGTCGTCTCGTGCGCTCATGTCAGCTCCAATACGCTCGTCGTGCTCAACAGGTGGGACAGGTCCGTGCGCAAACGCTGTGTCCACAGCAGGTGCAGCACGAGGGAACGGGCGAACCGCTGCTCTCCCGCGATCGGAGTCACGGCACGCACCGCTTCCCCGAACGTCACAGCGGCTCCCAGCACGGTCGCCGCGGCATCGACCTGCCCGGGATCGAACTGGAAGCTGCGCCGGTACCCGGCGAGGAACTGCACATTCGCCAGCAGCACCGGATCGGGCTCGGAGCACACCCGGTACTCCCAGCCATGCGCCTCGACCTCCCGCCGCGTCCAGTCCAGCGAGTCCCGCACCGCCGGGACCTGCAGCTTCGCCGCCGGCTTCACATCGACAACGCACACCAACCGGTCTGTGTGCGAGATCAGATAGTCCGGGATGTGCCTGCGGGTCGTGCCGTGATCGTCGCCCTCCATCAGGAACGGCTGGGACAGGATCCAGTCCACTCGCGGGTCGAAGTCGCACAGCAGCAGGTTCGCGTACTCCAGCCGCGACTCGTACCCCACGGGCGCCTGCATCGTCGCGGACCAGTACGAGCCGGAGAAGTGACGCTGCTTGCGGTACCAGCGGAACTCACGCCACGGCACCGCCGCCGCGAACACCCCCAACCGGGCATCCGGCAGCGAAACGACGTCGACGTGATCCTGCATCATACGGATCCGGATCGTCGACGCCACCGCGATCATCCCCGACCCGGCTCCCCGGCCCGCAGCTCACCATCGCCCGTGTCCCCGGTCGGAACCTGACAGCGGTGCGTGCGCATGAACACATGCTGTTGCCCCGCGACCGCGCAGCGGAACTCACCGACGCCACAGAAAGAAGTGAGCAGCTTTGTACTAAATCACTAAACAGCTAATCACTAGTAAATGTCACATTCACTACCAAGCTCGATGTTGCGCCTGTCAGATACACAACAAACCTCCGCCGACCAGTCGGCGGCGTCCGACGCATATGAGACACTCGGAGCATGACGGCGATCCACCCGATTGCCCCCGAAGACTCCAAAGCGCTCTTCGGGAACAGCTACATGCACACCGTGCTGGTCGAGATCACCCGGCACGGCGATGAACCGTTCTCCCCGAAGCAGATCATCGACGCCACCGGACTGCCCGGCGGGATCATCCACCCGCTCATCAAGAGGCTGAAGTCCAGGCATTTCATCGAGTACCTGGGCCGTGTGCCCGGGGAGAAGACCACGCTGTACCAGGTCCGCGACAACCCCTACATGCGCGCCGCCCGCGAGTACGCCGAAGCTGCGCCCGAGATCCCGCAGCATCGAGCCGCCAGCTAACCCACGGCGCCCCGGATCGACCCACAGCTCGGTCGCGACGACCGGTGAGCGACGTGTTCGACGTGCGTCGCGCCACCACGTGCCACCGCTGCCGAATTCGCAAGGTGCGGCGTCCAGAGCACACACTGGTGCGTTCTCCATGTTTCATGAATCTTGAATTTGATCTAGACTGGGTAGGTGCCAACCCTTGCCCGCGCGGCCGAGCTGTCGAAGGCGGTCTTCGGCAGCGAGCACATGCTTTCCGTGATGTGGCAGATCTCGCAGGCACCGGACGCAACGTTCAACGCTCCCGCCATCGAACGGGCCACGGGCCTGGCCGGGAGCATCGTGCACGGCATGCTCGCACGACTCAAACGCGCCGGCCTCATCGAGGTCGTGGGCCATCTCGAGGGAGAACGCACCCTCGCCTACCAGCGTCGCGACCATCTCGTATGGCAGGCGGCATCTCAACTCACGTCCGAGGTGACTGACACCCTGGGCATCGGAGGCCCCTATGACAGCTAGCCCCTCCACGACCGTCGCCGGGACGTCCGGGGTGAGTTGGCAAACCGGTGCCCATCGCGTCCACGTCGACCTCGAGCTTCACCTCCCGGAGATCCAGCGCCGCCGCGCCACAAACGCGGCGGGGTCTGTACAAGACCTGGACACTCTGCGGTTCCTGCTGACGCTCCCCGTCGATCAGCCCACCGCCCTCGCGGGCCTCGATGCGTACGAGCGGCGCCTGGCTCGGCGAGCCGTCCGCTGCGGGTTCGCCGAAGAGCGCGCCGTCGCCCGCAGCCAGTCCACTCTCATCCGAAGAGCGGAGCCTCCCGTGACGGTGCGGCTGATATCGGTGTTCGGCCCGTTCCGTCGCAGCACCCTGCAGTTGGCGACGACATTCGCCCCCTACGGGCGTCGTCGACTCGTCGTCCCCTCTGGACGGCTCGACGAGATATTGTTGCTCGAAGCAACCTTCTACGGTGTCGGCGTTACGGTGGCCGACGCCAACGGCGAGCGGACCGTCGCCGCGTCGGCGCCCTTCCAGCCCGCCCGGTTCACTGGCGCCTCCTGGCTGTTCGCTGAGCGCATCTACGGCCAGGCGCTCAGCTCAGCGACCGCCACCGGGCAAGTGTCGGCGGCATCGAGATCATGACACCCGTGTGCTGGGCGAGCCGAACATGCTCCGCTTCAGCCTCCGCCAGACGCTGATTCCACCACCGTGCCACTTGAGAGGTCCCCATCGAGGTGACGATACCTGCGATCTCGTCCAGCGCGGCCAGATTGTGCAGGTGAGCCCGGAGCCGATCCTCATCGGAGCCGGTGAACGAGTCCACCGCGCGTCCCTCACAGTGGCGACACGGGCACGGCCACGGAGTCGCGCTGGCGAACCACTTCAGGTGCATCTCGCTGGACCGGGCGAATCGCATCAGCTCCGGCATCAGCACGTGCGGCGTGCGATCACCAGGGCGACTCGAGTACGGTCGGCTGCCCGGCACCGGCAGGCGCCGCAGGCTCGGGATCTGCCCGATCACGGCCGCGCGAGCGCCGGACGCGAACGCATCGATGCCAGCGAAGTCCGCCCGCCACGGCACCGCACCCTTCACCTCGCCGAAGAACCGGCGATACGACTCCGGCGCCCCCTTGAGATTCAGAGGATCACCCGCCTTCGCTCCCAGCGCCAACGCCACCGGATGACGGCTCCGCGCGGCGACCGCGATCAACTGCGAGATGTGATCCGGCGTCGACCACTTCTGATGGACGGCCAACGGGAGGATCACGTCGTCGCGGTCGATATTGTCCGCAGCCGCGAGGACCGCCTTAAGCGCCCCCGGGTCTGCGACGTCCACAAACCCCGCTGGGATCACCGCGACCGCCGCGCCTGCATCGCGCTGCGCCTGGAGAGTCTCCTCCACCGTGGGCGCGATGAGCGCATCCACCGGTTCATCGATAATCAACGGGCGCTCGGCCGTCGCCGGAGCGAGCACCGAAGTCGGCTCGATAAGGAAAACCAAATCCTGATGCCGCGCCCGCAGGCGCCAGGCGGTCTGAAGAGCCGTCGGCCCCGACAACACCATGCCGCCGTGTTCCATGTTCACGTGCGGGGCGGTCTGCATCGTCTCACCGCCAGCCATCGTGAACACTCGCCCGCCCAAAGTGCGCTCGACCAGCGTGGCACCGGCGAGCGACTCACGCGTCGTCCGCGAAACCAGAGAGCTGTCGACCACCTCGATGTTGGCCCGATCGGTCATGCTGCGCTCCTCACGTAAAGGTCTTCGAACTCGTCCTGAACCAGGAACGCGTCGCGCGCGAGCTCTGCGACGCTCTCACCCTCATTCAGCCGCTGCTGCACCACCCGGTCGATCAGACCAGGATGTTCCTCGGCGATCGCTACCGGCTCTACGCTCCGATATCCGGCGCGGGAGAGCTCGATGTTCAACTGCCGGTAACGGCCCTCGCTGATCACATCCAGATCCACCGCACGCCGCAGCAGCGCCGCGATCGACACCCGCCACTTCGACTTCAACCGTGCCAAGCCCGGGATCGTCACCGGTGCCGCCGCCAGATCCATGCGCACATCCTGCGCCGGCATCAAGAACTCCGCCGCGAACCGATCCGCCTCAGACTCCTGCGTCTCCGACGGCACCTGATGCATCACCGCGTGCGCAAGCTCATGCGCCAGCGAGAACCGCTGCCGATCCGGCGGAATGTGATCTCCCAGCAGCACCACTGGTCGCTGTCCTTCCGGCCAGCTCACCATCGCATCGATCCGCTCCGACCCCAACGATCGCTTCACCACCACAACCCCGGCATCCTCCAGCGAGCGCACGAGGTCTTCCAGCGGACCGGACGCGATACCGATCGACGCACGCACCTCCTGCGCGATCTCCTCCGGAGTATCGAAGCCATCGGGCGGAAGCGGGTGCCGCACCAGCCGCACCGGCGTGTCTCCCGCGACGAGCCCCGTCACTTGCAAGTGCAGCAATTCCAGTTCTGCCCGCAACCGGTTCGCCACCGACAGGGGCAACGTGGAGCGCTTGCGATGGAACACATACGGCGCCGCTCCCTCATCCACCGGGACCGTCAGCAGCACCGGTGGAACACGCAGCACACCGCTCAGCTTCTCCAGGCGGTCGGGGTCCAACTCCACCAGCCCGGATTCCGCCTTCGACAGCACCGCTTGCGAGATCCCCGTGGCTTCGGACAACGCACCCTGCGTCCACCCACGCGCAACTCGGACCGTGCCGAGCATCACCCGGCCGGTCCGGCGATCAGAAGCAAACTCTGCCATGACTCCCATCTTAGTCAGCGCCTCCGACAATCGCGCGATCCATGTGCAGAAATATTCTCGCGTGTTGGATGTGAACAGCCCACTCTGACCGCGACCCCACGCCAGACCGGGTCGACGGAGATGAGCCGCCCGATCACGTCGATGCCAAATCCATCCACCGCACTTGGCCGAATGGCCAAGTGCGGGCCAAGTTGACACAGAAACGGCCATCTTCACGTGGAACCTACAGTCAGCCGAAGTCGCCGACGGCCATGTCGGTGAAGCGCGAGAAGTGACCCTGGAAGGCGACGGTCACCGTGTCGGTCGGACCGTTTCGGTGCTTCGCGACGATCAGGTCGGCCTCGCCGGCACGAGGGCTGTCCTTCTCGTAGGCCGCCTCACGGTGCAGCAGGATCACCATGTCGGCATCCTGCTCGATGGAACCCGATTCACGCAGGTCGCTGATGGCGGGCTTCTTGTCGGCGCGCTGCTCGGGACCACGGTTCAGCTGCGACAGCGCGATCACCGGCACCTGCAGTTCCTTGGCCAGCAGCTTCAGCGCACGCGAGAACTCCGAGACCTCCTGCTGACGCGACTCGACGCGCTTGCCGCTCGTCATGAGCTGGAGATAGTCGATCACGACCATCTTGAGTCCGACGCGCTGCTTGAGCCGCCGGCACTTCGCCCGGATCTCGACGAGCGTCATGTTCGGGCTGTCGTCGATGTACAGCGGGGCGTCGTTGATCTTGCCGCGGACGGAGGCGATCGTCGTCCAGTCGCGGGAGTCGAGCGTGCCCTTGCGCATGTTCTGCAGCGGGACGGCCGCTTCGGCGCTCATGAGGCGCATGGCGATCTCGCTCCGACCCATTTCGAGCGAGAAGAAGATCGTCGGCTGGTTCGCCTTGATCGACGCCGCGCGGGCGAAGTCAAGCGCGAGGGTCGACTTACCCATTGCGGGACGGGCGGCCACGACGATCATCTGGCCGCCGTGGAGGCCGTTGGTGAGGGCATCGAGTCCCGAGAATCCGGTCGGGATGCCGGTCATCTGGCCGTCGCGACCGCGAGCGGCCTCGATGTCTTCGACGGCCGCGTCGACGGCGACGTTCAGCGGGACGTAGTCTTCGACCGCCTCGGCGCCGGTGACGGAGTAGATCTCGGCCTGGGCGGTGTTGACCAGGTCGAGCGCCTCGCCCTGCCCGGCGTATCCCATCTGAACGATGCGGGTGCCGGCCTCGACCAGACGGCGGAGGAGCGCGCGCTCGGAGACGATCGAGGCGTAGTAGCCGGCGTTCGCCGCAGTCGGGACGATCGAGGTCAGGGTGTGGAGGTAGTCCGCTCCCCCGGCGCGCTGCAGCTCGCCGGCTTTGATCAGCTCGTCTGTGACGGCCACGACGTCGGTCGGCTCGCCGTGCGAGTAGAGCGTGAGGATCGCCTCGAAGATGACCTCGTGCTTGGGGATGTAGAAGTCGGTGCCGCGGAGCGACTCGATGACGTCGGCGACGGCATCCTTCGACAGCATCATGCCGCCGAGCGCGCTCTGCTCAGCGACGAGGTCGTGGGGAGGCGTGCGCTCGTACTCTCGGGGTCCGCCCAGTCGCTCTTCCGAGATGTCTGCGATCGACATGTGCGCTGTCGTCCTCCTCGAGAAGGGATGCGGGTGGTGGAGCGGAGACGGTGATTCGCGCGAGCCGCGAAAGCGAGCAGGCCACCGGGACGGCGTGCCTCGATGACCGAACCCCACGGTATGAAGGGGGTCCGACATCCGCAAACACCCCTGTGGATAACTGTGTGGAGAACATGCGGGAAACGCCGTCGCGCCTGTGAACAACACCTGTGGACAAAACCCGTGGATATCTCCCTCTCACCATCACAGGAGGGCCCTGATCTGGGCTTTTCTCTTTCACAGCCTGTGGAGAAACACCGGGTTGAAGCATGAGTTTAAGGTTTGATGTGCTGTGTGGACCTGTGTACAAATCGACACGCCCGACACACGCCTCGAGTTGCATTCACGAGCATGGAGACTCGCGGGCGGACACCCCCGCAGCGGCCCTTTCCTTCCCCCTTTTCAGAGGAGAGGGATAGACAACGCACATCACCGCGAGTAACGTCGCCGATCCAGGCACCCTCTCGACCGCGTCGTGTTCGCGACGCGCGACGCGCATCCGTCTCAGGAGGTGAACGTGGAAGCGACGCACTCGACTCTGTCGAGGACGCTCCGCCTGGTACTCGCCGGCTGCTTCCTCGCGCTCGCCTGGATGGTCATCTCGCTGGTGTGGTCCTCCGGTTCCGCACATGCCGCCGAGGATGAGCGCGATCGCCCTGGACTTCTGGGTGCCGTGGTGGGCGTCGTTGATTCCGCTGCAGACGCCGTGACGGGCACCATCGACGTCGTCGGCGGCACCGTGGGCGGAGTCGCGGAGTCTGCCGTCGAGGTCGCCCCCGCGCCGGTCGCCGAGCCCGTCTCCGCGGTCGTGGAGACGGTCGGCGAGGTAGCCCAGCCGATCGTGCAGCCGGTTGCGGAAGTCGCCACCGGAGGCGTCGTCGAGTCGATCACCACACCGGTCGTGGATCTCGTGACCGAGGTTCCTGTCGTGGGCACCGTCGTCACCGAGATCGGGGCGGATGACGCCGTCACTGATCTGAGCACCACCGCCGACAGGACGCTCGGCTCGGTTGTCGGCACCGTCTCCGACGTCGGCGAATCCGTCGGTCTTCCGCCGGTCGCGCCTGCAGCCCCCGACATCGATCCCGTCACTCCGGCGCCGACGACTCCGCCGGTCGCGGAGGACGTCACGAACGGTGCGGGCACGGTCGACGTCCCGAGTTCCGGCGCTGAGTCGCTGCCCGTCGAGGCCTCGCCGCTCATGAGCGGCGCGCCGGTCTCCTCGTCGATGCCCTCCGTGACGTTCGCCTTCGCCTCTTCCGGCGCGATCTCCGCCGCCGTCCAGACGGCGGCACCCGTCGTACCGGGCGGAGACTCCTCCCCCACGACGTCCTTCTTCGCCGGAGGCCTCTGCCTCCCGGCGGCAGCATCCGGACCGGGTGGCACCGGTCCGGGCGCCCTGGCCCTCGCGGCGCTCGGGCCGCTCGTCGCACACCGTGCCTGGGTGCGACGTGGCCGGCTCGAGAATCACGCGACACCACCGGCGCCGCCTCACGCCACCGACGTCTCTCCTGACTGAGCCGCGCTGAGCCGCACCCGCTGCGGCACGCATCCCTCGCGCATTCGCGCGCTCAGATCAGTCACACTTCAGGAGAGACACCCATGAACACCATGCTCACGCGCGCCCTGTGGGGCACGCTCTTGGCCGGCGGGATCACCCTCGCTGGCGGCGCGGCGGCGAACGCCGTCGACCTTCTCGGAGACACGACCGGCGAAGACGGGCTGCTTTCGGGCACCCAGGCCGTACTGAACGTCGATCTCCCCGTCACGATCGGGGGCAACGCCCTCTCGATCATCGGCGACGCGACGTCGGTCGACGCGGAGACCGCAGCACCCGCCGCCGAACCGGCGCCGGTCGTGGCCGAGACCAGCGGTCACGACAGTGTCGGAGGCGGCTCGCAGGCGATCATCGACGTCCATCTTCCGGTCACTGTCGGCGGCAATGCCGTGTCGGTCCTCGGGGATGCCACGACGGTCGATGCTGCCACCGAGACGGATGCCGCACCCGCGGCACCGGTCGCCGAGGAGGCGCCCGCGGCAGAACCCGTCGCCGACGCTCCGGTGGTCGGGGTCACGGACGGAACGGACTCGATCCTCGGCGGAACGCAGGGGATCGTCGCCGTCGACGCCCCCGTGACGGTTGGCGGCAACGCCCTCTCCGTGATCGGCGACGCCACCACGGTGGACTCCACCACCACCGGCGG
>NZ_JBFBMM010000008.1:0-131480 GCF_040687055.1 Microbacterium sp. NPDC077184 | reverse complement strand
GCGGCACCACCGAACACGGAGGCGGACTCCTGGGCATCACCGACGGAACAGACTCCATCCTCGGCGGCACCCAGATCCTCGCCCCCATCACCGCACCCGTCACGATCGGCGGCAACGCCCTCTCCGTGATCGGCGACGCCACCACGGTGGACTCCACCACCACCGGCGGCACCACCGAACACGGAGGCGGACTCCTGGGCATCACCGACGGAACAGACTCCATCCTCGGCGGCACCCAGATCCTCGCCCCCATCACCGCACCCCTCACGATCGGCGGCAACGCCCTCTCCGTCATCGGCGACGCCACCACCGTCGGCGCGGAGACGGGAGCGCCCGGAGCCCCGGGCACGCCCGGTGAGCCCGGTCAGCCTGGGCAGCCCGGACAGCCCGGTGAGCCCGGTGAGCCCGGTGAGCCCGGACAGCCGGGTGAGCCCGGTGAGCCCGGTGAGCCCGGTGAGCCCGGACAGCCGGGCGCTCCCGGTGAGCCCGGACAGCCGGGTGAGCCCGGTGAGCCCGGAACCCCCGGAACGCCGGGAGCACCCGGAACACCCGGCACCCCGGGAACTCCCGGGACCTCCGCGATAACGACCGGGATGAGCGCCGCGATCGGTCAGTCCGCCACGCTGGCGGCCACGGGAGTGAGCGAGCTGCCGATCGTTCTCGTCCCGCTCGGAGCGCTGCTGCTCCTCGCAGGGGTGATCACGGTCATCACCCGTCGCCGCCTGGCCTGAGCCCACGGAGGAGGGGCGTCGTCGCCTGGTGCGCCCTTCCTCCGTACCGGACTCGATCCGAGGTCATGCCTGACCGATACCGATCCACGCCGTAACGTGGGTCGGTATCGGCGCGCGTCGTGCGGCGGAGAAGGGAGGCGACGATGACCACCAATGCGTCGCCGTTCGATCCCAGCCCGGGCGATGTCCTGGACGGGCGCTATCTCCTCCGAGAACTCATCGGTGAGGGCGGCACCGCGAAGGTGTTCCGCGCGCACGATCTTCGGCTCGAGCGCGCGGTCGCCGTGAAAGCCCTGCGGCGGGCCTCCGGTGATGCCGAGGCCGTCCGACGCGCACGGGCCGAAACGAGACTGCTCGCCTCCCTCCACCACCCGGCCCTCGTCACGCTCTTCGACGCCCGCATCGACGACGACGCGGGCGGATACCTCGTCATCGAGTACATCGATGGGATGTCGCTGCGCGATCTCTCCGCGATCGGTCCGGTGGATCCGGGCGAGCTCGCCGAGATCACGGCCGACATCGCCGGCGCCCTGGACTATGTCCACCGTGCGGGTATCGTCCATCGCGCGATCACCCCGGGACGGATCCTCCTCGCGCCCGCTGCCCAGCGTGGACGCGTATGGCACGCGAAGCTGTTCGACTTCGGCGTCTCGCATCTGCGCGAGGCAGCGAGCGACGACGCCCCGGAGGTCGACGCACGCACGTTGGCATACCGCGCGCCCGAAGCCGCGGCCGGCGCACCCGCGACACCGGCCGCCGACATCTACTCCTTGGGGCTGTCGCTGGAGGATGCCGCACCGAAGACGCTCCCCGACGAGGGGCGGATGCTCCTGCAGCGGATGACCGACATCGATCCAGAGCGCCGCCCGTCCGCGCTCGAGATCCTCGAGATCGCGAGCCGCCTCGCGGCGCTGGCGCCCCCTCGCTGACCTCCCGCACGAACGACGGATGCCGCGGACCCGAAGGTCCGCGGCATCCGTTCCGCTCTGGGTCGGCCGATTACTTGGCGGCGACGACCTGGAGCGTGATCACGGCGGTGAGGTCTTCCGCGAGGCGAACGGTCGCCTCGTGCTCGCCCACCGACTTGATCGGGGAGGTGATGTGGATCTTGCGCTTGTCGAGCTCGCCGAGGCCGGCGGTCTTGACCGCGTCGGCGACGTCGGCGGTCTTGACCGAACCGAACAGACGACCCTCGGCGCCGGCCTTGACGGCCAGACGGACCTTGTTCGACTCGAGCGTGTTCTTCAGCGCCACGGCCTCTTCGCGGTCGTGGATCACGCGGGCGTCGCGAGCGGCGCGAATGGACGCGACCTGCTTCTCGCCACCGCGCGACCACGCCACTGCGAAGCCCTGGGGGATGAGGTAGTTACGGGCGTACCCGTTCTTGACCTCGACAACGTCGCCGGCGCCACCGAGCCCGACGACCTCGTTGGTGAGGATGAGCTTTGCCATGTCGGTTCTCCTTAGCGGCCAGCGCCGGCGTAAGGCAGGAGCGCCATTTCGCGCGCGTTCTTGATCGCCTTGGCGATCAGACGCTGCTCCTGCACCGAGACACCGGTGATACGACGGGCGCGGATCTTCCCGCGCTCCGAGATGAACTTGCGAAGAGTGGCGACGTCCTTGTAGTCGATGACGCCGACGCGGATCGCCTTCGCGGGAGCGGCGTTCTTCGCGCCCTTCCGCGGCTTGCGGCGGTCGCCGGTTGCCTTTCCAGCCATGTGTGTTCCTTTACTTCAAGAGGGAGATCGGATGCCTCGACGCGACGCATCCGGTGAGTCCGGGTCTCGATACGCCCGCTGCGCGGGCTACTCGACCTTGACCCGACGCGCATCAACGCGACTTCGTCGCATTGATCCCCGTCGCGTCAAAAGGGGGTGTCGTCGCCGTAGGTGCCGGGAGCGCTCCACGCGTCAGCCCCACCGGCGTTGCCGGAGTTGCTGTTGCCGCCGGCCGAACCGGGGGTCGACCACGGCTCGTCGGCGACCTGCGCCTGACGGGCCTGACCGCCGCCACCCGACGCACGCGTGACCTGGGCGGTCGCGTAACGCAGGCTGGGGCCGATCTCGTCGACCTCGAGCTCGATCGAGGTGCGGTTGTTGCCTTCGCGGTCCTGGTAGTTGCGCTGCTTCAGACGCCCGGTCGCGATGACGCGGGAGCCCTTCGTCAGCGAACCGGCCACGTGCTCGGCGAACTCGCGCCACACGCTCGCGCGGAGGAACAGCGCGTCGCCGTCCTTCCACTCGTTGGCCTGACGGTCGAAGGTGCGCGGCGTCGACGCGATCGTGAAGTTCGCGACGGGCAGCCCGTTCTGCGTGTACCGCAGCTCGGGGTCAGCCGTGAGGTTTCCCACCACGGTGATGATCGTCTCGCCGGCCATCGGACTCAGGCCTTCGCAGCCTTGGCGGGTGCGGCAGCCTTGCGGGCGGCCTTGGCCTCGGCGCGCTCCTTCTCCGCGGCGACCTGCGCGATGGCTTCCTCGGCCCGGAGGACCTTGGTGCGCATGATCTGCTCGTTGAGGTTCAGCTGACGGTCGAGCTCGGCGGTCGTCGCGCTGGTGGCGGTGAAGTTGACGACGGCGTAGATGCCCTCGTTCTTCTTCTGGATCTCGTACGCCAGGCGGCGACGACCCCAGATGTCGATGTTCTCGATCGTGCCACCGTCGGTCGTGATGACCTTGAGGAACTTGTCGAGAGCCACGGGAACCTGGCGCTCGTCGATCTCGGGGTTCAGGATGAGCATGAGCTCGTACTGGTGCGAGTGCGTCACTAACCCACCTCCTTCGGACTAGAACGGCTGCCGGGTATTTCCCGACAGCAGGAGGGTGTGTTGCACGTCATCCGCGGACACACGCGAGTGCACGGTCATGCGGACAACCCTCCTATGGTAGCGGATATGCCTTCCCCGCGCGAAAGGATGCCGTCGTGACCGCGTCACCGTCCCCGACCGGAGTGTTCGATCCCCGCCCGCTGACCGACCCGGTCGACCGCGCCGCCGTGCGCGCGCACGCGGCGGCGCGGCGGGAGCGCGGCGCATCGGCGGGCGGATTCCGGATGCCGCAGATCGTCGGCGTGATCCTGGGTGTGGTGTTCGCCGGGTTCTTCGTGTGGATCGGCGCGACGATCCTCTCCGCGGTGCTGTCGGTCTTCTTCGGCATGGGAAGCGGTGCGCTGACCGACGTTCTGCTCGTCCTGGTGGGCGTCGGCATCCCGGTGCTCGCGATCGTGGCGTTCGTGGGCGCCGTCGTCGTGATCGTCTACCGCACGTACGTCGGATCGGCCGCCCGCGCGTACCGCCTCGACCGTTTCGCGCAGGCGAACGGGATGAGCTTCGTGGGGGAGGTGTCGGCGCCGCCTCTGCCGGGCATGATCTTCTCGCTCGGTCGTGCCCGCAGCGCCGACGACGTCCTGCGCGGCGAGCGCCCGCGGTGGGTCGAGTTCGGCAACTACCGCTATACGACCGGATCGGGGAAGAACAGTCGCACCCACCGCTGGGGGTACGTGGCGGTGAAGCTCGACACCCCGTTGCCGCACATCGTGCTGGACGCCGTCGGGAACAACGGGCTGTTCGGCTCGAACCTCCCGCAGTCGTTCGAGAAGGAGCAGCACCTGGGGCTCGAGGGCGACTTCGACCGCTACTTCTCGCTGTACTGCCCGACCGGGTACGAGCGGGATGCGCTGTACCTGTTCACCCCGGACGTCATGGCGCGCTTCATCGACAATGCGGCCGCGCTCGACGTGGAGATCGTCGACGACTGGCTGTTCCTCTATTCGCACCGCCCGTTCTCGACGCTCGATCCGGCGACGTGGGCGTGGCTCTTCTCCGCGGTCGGCGCGCTGCTGGACAAGCTCGACCAGTGGGCCCGGTGGCGCGACGACCGTCTGGCTGCGGAACGTGCGGCCGGCGCCGGCGCCCCCGCGCACGACTCACTGCCGTTCGCGACGCCCCTGGAGGGGCTTCGCCCGCCGCCCGGCGTCGCCGCTCCCGGAAAGCGGCTGCGACGCCGCTTCTCGTGGCTGTCGATCGTCGCCGTCGTGGGCCTCGTGCTCTTCTGGCTGCTCGAGGTGTTCTGGAACGCCCTGTAGCGCTCGGCCCCGTCGCGCTCAGGCCTCGGGGATCGGCTGCTCGCGCACCCGCATCGCACCGGCGCCGGAGGGCTCCTCGCCGATCTGCACCCGTTGCAGGGGGAGCGCCTCGGGGTGAGCGGTGCGGACCCATTCGGCGAGCTTCTCCCGCACGAGGCACCGCAGATCCCACAGCTGGCCGGAGTCGCTGGCACTCACGACGACGCGCACCTGCAGCATCCCGCCGACGGCATCCGTCACCTGGACGCTGTGCGACGCGCGGTCCCACAACTCGGTCTCGGTGAGGATCCGCTCGAGCTCTCCGCGCATCTGCTCGACCGGCACCCGCCAGTCCAGATCGAAGTAGACCGTGCCGAGGAGCGCACGGCCGAGCTTCGTCCAGTTCTCGAAGGGATTCGTCGTGAAGTACGTGCAGGGAAGCACGAGGGTCCGCTGATCCCACAGCTCCAGGACGACGTAGCTGAGGGTGATCTCGTTGATCCGACCGAATTCGCCCTCGACCACGACGACATCGCCGACGCGGATCGCCTCGCTGAAGGCGAGCTGCACCCCGGCGAAGAGATTGCTC
The DNA here is from genome assembly GCF_040687055.1 of Microbacterium sp. NPDC077184. Classification (NCBI taxonomy): domain Bacteria; kingdom Bacillati; phylum Actinomycetota; class Actinomycetes; order Micrococcales; family Microbacteriaceae; genus Microbacterium; species Microbacterium sp. NPDC077184. The sequence continues at coordinate 126,099 of NZ_JBFBMM010000008.1, read as the reverse complement.
AGCACCGACTGGGCGGCGAGGCCCGCGACGATCGACGCGATGCCCGCCGACGCCAGGACGCTCGCGCCGACCGCACGCACCGCGTCGAAGGTCATGAGGATCGCCCCGGCCGCGACGACCACGATCACGACGATCACGAGGCGCCGCACGATCTGCAGCTGCGTGCGGATCTTCCGGGCCGAGAACGTGTCGCTTTCGACCAGACGGTACCGCTGGCTGCCGCTGTCGATGAAGAAGAGGAACAGCTGCGCGAGCAGCCAGGCCCCCGAGATGATGATCAGGATGCCGAAGAGGTGCGTCAGTCCGCCGCGGAGGTCGTCGTCCACCGGCAGCGCCGACATCGAGACCGCGAGCGCGAGGATGAGCAGGGTGACCCGGAACGGCCATCGCACGCGTTCACTGAGCCGACTCGCCCAGCTCTTGCGCCGCGCGATGAGGTTCAGGGCGACGGCGACCACGACCATGATCGCGATCACGATGGCCAGGGCGACGCCCGCGACGATGGCGAATCCGGTCCAGGTCTGCCAGTTCTGCTCGATCTCTTCGGTCACGCGTGTCCTTCCGCAGGGTTGCGTCCACGGTAGAGCCCCGACCCGGGGAGGGGGCAAGCGGACGGCGGCGATATCGCGCGACGCGAACGGACACGCCGTGAGGCGTCGTGCGAGGCGCGCGTCACGACATCCGACGCCACCCGGCGCCGACACGCTCGATCGCGCCCGCCGCCGCGAACGCCTCCAGCCAGCCCTCCATCGGCCACGTGCCCCATCGCTCGGCGAAGATCCGGCCGTTGCGGAGGATGTCGTCGAGATGGCGCCACGGCGGCGTCCCGGACGGATGCCACTGGTGGTACGCGTGCGCCCCGCCGACCCAGGTGAGGCCCACGCCGCGCTCCCGGGCGCGGAACGCGAAGTCGGTGTCTTCGGCGCCGTAGCCCTCGTAGGCCTCGTCGAACCCGCCGATCCGCTCCCATACCCGCGGGGTGACCGCGAAGGAGAGCGACCAGAAGAGCGCGTAGTCCGTCGGCGCGGCGTGAGCCAGGGAGCCGGGAGCCGGATCGGGTCGCGCAGGGTGGGGCCGGGTCAGGGCGGGGAGGTCGGCGAGCGCGTTCGGGCGCTGCACGCTGGCGAGGTAGGTCACCGGACCCGCGAGGAGATCGTCGGGGCGCCGGCGCGCGGCATCCGTGGAGAGAGGGAGGAGATCGGGCCCGGGCAGGCAGTCGACGTCGAGGAAGAGGAGCAGGTCCGCACCGGCCTCGATCGCGTGCCGGGCGGCGACGTTGCGCGCCGCGCCGACCCGCATCCCATGGGCGCCGGGCGGGAGGTGGAGGACGGTGGCGTTCCCGACTTCGTGCGGCGCCTCTTCGTCGAGCCAGACCTCGATGCGGAGGAGGTCGATCCCGGCGGTGGACGTCTCGCTCTGCGCCTCGCGCAGGAAGCGCCGCTGCCGGTGCAGGTGAGCGAGGCGCGCGGACGAGGCCGTCGTGATGACGGCGACCCGCGTCGTCATACCGCCTCCTCGATGGCCCGGGCGGCACGCTGCGCGGCGCCGGTCACCCGCCACGCCGTCCAATCGGGCGCGCCGGAGACGCAGGTCGCGGCCCGCTCGATCAGGTCGGCGAGGTCGTCGGAGGAGACGGCGTCGGGTGCGGTGAGCGCGAGGCCGCGGGCGGCGATGACCCGCGCGGTGTGCCGCTGCTCATCGAAGGGCCGGTCCTGCGCGATCACGACCGCGGCGACGCCGGCGGCGGCGAGGTCGGCGATGCTGTTCTGACCGGCGGCACTCACCACGACCGTGCTCCGCCGCAACGCCGACCACACGTCGTCCACGCGATCACCGTCGCCCCGGGCACCCGCGAGGTCGGTGCGCCATCCGCGCGCGTGTAGGGCGGCGACCGTCGCCTCCAGCCGCGGGACGTCCACGGTCCGGCCGAGGAACAGGGCGCGGTCCGGGCCGTTCGCGGGATCGTCGCCCTCCCCACGGGAGGCACGACCGTCGAACCGTGAGATGCCCCCGACGTAGGCGACGCGGTCGCCGCGGTCGCGCAGCGCGGCGGCGTCGATCACGCCTTCCGCCCACGGCGCGACGATCCGGTCGGCGAGGTCGTAGGCGAGGCGGTGGGGCGCGTCGGTCCGGTCGCCGGGCTGGGCCATCACCACCGTCCGGACCCCGAGGAGACGCACGAACGCGGTGACCTCGGCGCTGACGTCGACGACGAATGTCGACACCTCGTTCGCGGCGATCCACTGCGCGATGGTCGCGAGACGCGCGCGGTGGCCGGGATGTCCGAGCGGTGCCCAGTGCAGGGCGCCCCGCGCCGTCGGATCGAGCTGCGCCGGGTCGATCTCGCCGCCGTCGGGCGTGGGGATCGGGTCCGCGTCGCCCTCGAGCCGCACCCAGGTGATGTCCGCGGGGAGCCCGTCGGGCGCGGCGAGGCTCGAGAACACCGTGACGGGCTCGCTGAGGTGCGGCTGCACCGCGCGCAGGCGGGTGACGTGCCCGAACCCGTGATGGTGGACGTACCAGCCGATCATGCGCCGACCTGCGCGACGGCCTCGGCGGCGAGGCCGTGACGAGGAGCATCGGATGCCGCGTGGAGGAGCACCCGTTCGACCTCGCGTTGCCGGTGCGCGAGCGAGTAGCGCGCCTCGGCGGCGCGGCGGACCGCGCGCCGGGTCGTGATGCCGGCGCCCGCCTCGGCGAGCGCCGACGCAGCACGCGCGAGCGCGACGACGTCGCCGGCCGGGACGACCGCGGTCCCCGGCATCCCGGACAGGACTTCACGGATGCCGCCGGAGTCGAACGCGGCGACCGGCGTACCGGTGGCGAGGGCTTCGGCGAGGACGAGGCCGAACGGCTCCGACCAGACCGGGGTCACCAGCGCGACCGCCGCCGCACCCACGAGCGCGTTCAGCTCGGGCTGGCGCAGAGCGCCCGCGTAGCGCGCGTCCGGTCCGAGGAGCGGTCGGACCTCCCGCGCGAAGTACTCCTCGTCGCCGATCCGTCCGGCCAGGAAGATGCGGGCGCCTGCGACGCGCGCCGCTCGGATGGCGAGGTGGGGTGCCTTCTCGGGGACGACGCGTCCGGACCACACCCAGTCCGAGCCGCCCGCGCCTGCCGTCCAATGGTCGGTGTCGACGCCGTTGGGGATCACGATGGCGTCGACGCCCTCCGCCGACCACGCCTGCGCGGTGTACTGGCTGACGGCGAGGAAGCGGTGGGGTGCGCCGCCGAGGGCGGAGGCGGCGACCACCATGTCGGGCAGCGGCGGGGTGTGCAGGGTCGTCACGACCGGGATGCCGAGCGTGCGACTCCACCGCACCGGCGCGCCGTGCAGGCTGTGGTTGTCGACGACGTCGATGCCGCCGTCGCGGGCGATGTGGTCGGCGACGCGGGCGAACGCGGCCGCCATCTCCCGCCGGTGTCCTTCGGGGTATTCGCTGTCGGAGGCATCGGCCGCGCGCGTCCAGCGCGGGCTCGGCAGGTGAAGCGCGGGGTTCGGGCCGAGCAGGTCGGATCCCGCCGCGGCGCACAGCACGACCTCGTGTCCGCGACGACGGAGCCACCGTGCGCGATTCCAGACGACCGCCTCGAGCCCTCCGGCGTGCGGCTGGCGCAGCGCGTGTCGTTCCGGGGCGACGAGGAGGACGCACAGGGGGATCCGCGCGACGCTCATGCGATCCGCCGGTCGGCGAGCGCGAGGCGCTGGAGGGCGTCGCGATAGAGCGCGGTGTGCGCGTCGCGGACGGTCTCCCGCTCGGCGAGACGGACCTGGCGACGACGCGGCACCTCGTCGCGTCGGTTCGTCGACCGGCGGCGACGGGCCTCGTCGACCGCGGCCACGAGGGTCGCCGGTCGGTCGAGGTCGATCGCGAGGAAGCCGGACGGATGCTGCGCCCCGACGCTCCCGACGGGCGTGCCGGCGACGGTCACCGCGAGATCCCAGCACAGCTCCACCCAGCCGGAGTGGGTGCCGTGTCGGTAGGGGAGCACGAACAGGTCGAGCTGCGCGATCCATCTCTCGACGGCGGCGTCCGAGAGTCGTTCGACGCGTTCGACGCGGACCCGGTCGCCGGCCGTCGCGATGATCCGTTCCGCAAGCGCCGTGTCGCGGACCCGGTCGTTCATGAGGACGACGACGTCGACCTCGGCGCCGAAGCGGTCGGCGACGACGGCCAGGGCCCGCACCGCCCCGACGGCATCGATATTGGGGCGGAGGTCGCGCACGTGCACGCCGACGCGGACGGGGGACGCGGCATCCGTGACGGGCGAGTCGGCGGCGTGCGCGCCGATCGGCTCGACCGGGTCTCCGGTCAGCACGGTCGGGTGGGGGAGGACGGTGCAGTCGCGGCCCCAGCGGCGGCGGACCTCGTCGGCTGCGGCATCCGTCAGCGTGATGAGGTGATCGGCGGCCGGGACGAGCGTGTCGAGGATCGCGCGGTACGGACCCTGGTCGGTGAGCTGGGGGTTGTCGAGGTCGTGCACGGTGTAGACCACGGGGCGGCCGGCCCGGCGGGCGGCGGCGAGGCCGGCGGCGATCTCGGCGCTGTCGAACGACTCGAGCCCGAAGTGGAGATGCAGGATGTCGAACTCGGCCGCGTGGACGTCGATCCACGCGGGGGTCACCGTCTGCGGCGGCCACCACTGCCCGGCGGGTGCTCCGGGAACGGGCGGATCGGGCAGAAGGTCGACCGTCGCCGGGTCGATCGCGGCCCGGACGTAGGGGTGCTGCGACGGCACGGAGGCCACCCGGATCCGAGAGAGACTGCGGAGTGTGATGTCTGTTCCTTTCTGCGCGCCGGGCACGCGCGCCGCCCGCCGCTAGCGCACGGTCGGACAGACCGCAATCCGCAAGGGGAAAAGGGGAAGCGCCGGAACCGGCGAGATAGGTTTCACATCATGAGCGGCGCCACGGATATCCCCTACGGGATTGCGGAGATCGACTCCGCGGTGCTAGGGCGGAGGCGTCACTACGGGGCCTTCTTCGGGCTCGATCCGCTCCCCGCGCGCTTCGGTGTCGTGGTCGGCAACTGCCAAGCCGAATCGCTGCGCGTCGTCCTCGATGCGCCCGAGCGACCCCTCGTGCGCGTGCCGCCGGTGCACGAGATGTCGGCGGCCGAGGCGGACCGCCTGCACGAGGTCGTCTCCCACGCCGCGTACGTCGTCAGCCAGCCGATCCGCCGCGACTACCGGGACCTGCCGCTCGGCACCGCCCAGCTTGCGGGATCGCTCGCCTCGGGTGCGCGTCTGATCACGGTCCCGTCCGTGCGCTTCGCCGGTCTGCACCCGTTCCAGGCGGCGATCCGCGTGCCGGGAGTGGAGGGCGACCCGCCGCTCGTGGCGTACCACGACGTGCGGGTGCTCGCCGAGGTCGCGGGCGTGCCCGTCGCGCCGGTGCTTCCGCCCGACGGCGTACGGACCGTCGCCGACGACGCCCTCGCCGAGCTCCGTCGCCGCGAGACCGACATCGACGTCCCCGTGTCGGATCTGTTCTCGCCGCTCACCGCCGACCACATGCGCACGGTCAATCACCCGGGGAACGCCGTGTGGCTGCCTTTGGCGGCGCGCGTGATCGATGCCCTCGGCCTCGAGGGAGGACCGACGGATCCGGGTCGTCCGCTCCTCGCGTCGGTGCGGGCGCCGCTCGAGTCCTGGGTCGTCGAGGCGTGGGACCTTCCCGACGCCCCGCGCGATGACTGGCTCGTCGACGGGGCGCCGGTGACGACGAATGCCGTGCGCGAGGCGCATCGGGCCTGGTACGCCGCGCACCCCGGCTTCGTCGACGCCGCGATGGCGCGGCTCGCGCCGCTCGTCCGCCGCTGGAGGACCGCGTGACCGTGCGGGCTACGGAGGGCGCGCGGGGCGTGGCTGCCCCGGTGATCGTCACCGATCCCGGTCCGCACGGCGTCGCGGTGCACGGGCGGGCGTTCGCCGACGCGGTGACAGCCCTCGAACCCGGCGTGACGGTATGTGCCCGGGGCGACATCGCCGAGATCCCGCCGGGCGTTCCTCTTCACGCGCAGTTCACCGACCGGCTCTGGGCGGGGAGCCTGGAGGAGGCGCTCGCCGCGTTCGAGGCGGTCGCCGATCGGCATCCGATCTCCGTGACCCTGCACGATGTGCCGCAGGAGTCCGATGGCGAGCGCAACCTGCCGCGACGCCGCGCGGTGTACGCGGCGGTCGCCGCGCGCGCCCGGGGCGTCGCCGTCAACAGCGCGCACGAACGCGCGCTCCTCGCCGAGCACGGCGTGTGGGACGGTCCCGTCGCGGTCATCCCGCTCCCCGTGGGCGCGCCCGTCTCCGGGGAACGCCCGGATGCGGACGGATCGGTCGGGGTGCTCGGCTACTTCTATCCCGGCAAGGGGCACGACGAGGCCGCCGAGGCGGCGGCGGAGGCCGGGGTGACGCGGCTGACGGTCCTCGGGCGCGCGTCCGACGGGCACGCCGACGATCTCGCGGCGTTCGTCGCGCGTGCCGCGGTGCGGGGCGTCGAGGTCGAGGTCACCGGGTGGCTCGACGACGAGGCGATGGCGGTGCGTTGCCGCGCGGTGTCGGTGCCGGTGATCGCGCATCGGCACGTGTCCGCATCCGGCTCGCTGTCGTCGTGGATCGCGTGGGGCCGCCGCCCGCTCGCCGTCGAGAACCGGTACATCACCGAGATGGCGGCCCTCCGGCCGGGGACGATCGCGGTGACGCCGGCCGATCGCCTGACCGACGGCATCCGATCGGCGATCGATCGACCGGAGACCACGTGGCACGGCGTCGCAGCACTGCCGATGGACGCGCGCGAGGCCGCCGCTGCGTATCGGGCGTGGTGGGGAGAGCTGACGTGACCGGTGGCGGCCCGGTGGACTCGGGGATCGTGCCCGGCAACCGGTGGGATCTCGTGGGCGACGCGCGCCCGGCGATGCCGCCGCGGGTGTCGGTGATCGTCGCGCACTACGACCAGCCCGACGAGCTCGCGCGGACGCTGGCGGCCCTCGCCGCGCAGGACCACCCCGCCGACCGGCTCGAGATCATCGTCGCCGACGACGGATCGCCGCACCCGGTCAGCGTTCCCGCCGGAGTGCGGGTCGTCCGGCAGGAGGATCGCGGATTCCGCCTCGCGGCGGTGCGGAACCTCGGCGTCCGCGCGAGCACCGGCGACATCCTGTGCTTCCTCGACGCCGACACCGCTCCCGAGCCGGGGTACATCTCCGCGCTGACCCGGCTTCCCGCTCTGCTTCCGGATGCCGTCACGGTGGGCCGACGGCGCCACGCCGAGCTGGCGGGGGTGCCGGTGCAGACGCCGGTCGTGGAGGCCGTCCGCGGACGCGAACTCGCCGAACCCGCGTGGCTCGCCGACGCCTACGCACGGTCGCGGAATCTGCTCGACGCCGACGACCGCTCGTACCGGTACGTCATCGGCGCGGTGATCGCGTGCTCCCGGCGGCTCTTCGACGATGTGGGCGGCTTCGACGAGTCCTTCACCGCGTACGGCGGCGAGGACTGGGAGTGGGTGCACCGGGCGTGGCAGGCGGGCGCCGTGCTCGCCCATGTTCCGGATGCCGTCGCCTGGCACGACGGGCCCGAATGGGCCGGTCGCGAGGGCTCGGACCGCGAACGCGCCAATGCGCAGACGCTGCGACTCGCGGCATCCGTTCCGGTGTCGGGCTCGGCGGGGTTCGGAGTGCGGCGCAGCGTGCCGGACCTCGCCGTCCGCCTCGCCGGGGAACACAGCGACGCCGCCCTGTTCGTGTGCGTCGATTCGATCCTCGCGGCGTTCCCGCACGCGGTCGTCGTGCTCGATGCGGAGCCGGCGGTCGAGGCACTCCGGGCGGATGCGCGGGTGCGGGTGCGGGTGCGCGGGGGAGGGTCGCTGGGGGGCGTGGGAGAGTCGGAGGGCGGGGGCGTGAATGCGCGGGTGACGTGGACGCTCGAGCGGCCGATGCTCATCGACGATGCGGCGGGTCTCGCAGAGTGCCTCGCGGCGCTCGGAAGTGGGGAGGTCGGCACCATCGAGGTGGAGTCGGGCGGCGGAGTCATGCGCTCACGTCGCGCGGAACGTCGTGCGGCGCGATCGGGCACCGAGGACGGATTCACCTCGGTGCGGCGTCGCGTTGCGGGCATCCATCCGCTGCGACCGGATCCGCACGTCGAGGCCTACGTCGGCGGCTGGGGTTCGCTCGACGCGTTCGTCTGAGCGACCTGCGGTGCCTGCGGTGCCTGCGGTGCGGCCGCTCTCCTCGTCGTCTTTTTGTACGAAGATTCGTCATCTCACTCCGGCGCATGTCGTATTTGTGTTCTATACTGAGAGCACGGAAAGCGATCGAGAAGAGAAGCGATGAACGACCCCTTCGAGCCGGATGAGGCTCACCGTCGGAAGACGCGGGCGTTCCGGGAGCGGGTGGAGGCGTCCTTCGCGGCGGAGGCGAGAATCCTCGCCGAACGGGCGGAGATCTACGCCGAGGCGTTTGCGTACACGCAGGAGCAGACCGCGAAGATCTCCTCGGCCACGTCGAGGGAGCGCGACATGCCGCTGCGGGCGATGGCCGCGGAGCTCGGTCCGGCAGTTCATGTCGACGACCGCACGATGCAGACCCACCTGTTCGAGGGGCACCGGCTCCACACGGAGTTCACCGCGACGTGGGAGGCGTGGCGGGACGGGAACATCCAGAAGGCGCACACCCGGGTGATCGTCGAGTTCGGCGCGGAGCTGCACGACCCCGCGGCCCGGGCGGCCTATGAGAAGGACGTTCTGGCGTACGCGGTGAAGACCACCGCCGGGCGGGTGAAGCCCTACGCGCAGCAGGTGGCGGACAAGCTCAACCCCGCCACCGTGCAGGAACGGCATGACGTCGCGGTGTGCAAACGCCGGGTGTGGGTGGAAGACCTGCGCGACGGGATGTCGATGCTCGGTGTGATCGGGCCGTCGTCGGAGATCCACGGGATCTACGACCGCACCACCCAGCAGGGTCGGGAGATCAAAGCGACCGACCTGCGCGCACGACGGGAAGCGGCCGAGCGGGAAGCATGCGGCGAGGACACCCCGAACGGAGGCGACGCTGAGCCGGTGTGGTTCGACGACCGCGGCCTGGATCAGATCCGCGCGGATGTCGTGATGGACATGCTCCTGACCGCCGCGCCGACCGTCGATCCCACCGGGGGTGGGCTCGCGGCGATCCGCGCGAGCGTGCAGGTCAGCATCCCCGCCACCACCCTCGCCGGAACCACGTCGGGTGGGGCGGAGTTGGACGGAAAGTGCGCGATCGACCCGGCCACCGTGCGGATCCTGACAGGGAATGCTCCCGGGTTCGATCGGGTGTTTCTGCACCCGGTCACCGCTGAGGTATTGACGACGGATCGGTATACGCCGACGGCAGGGATCAAGAGGTTCCTGCAGGCCCGGTACGTGCGATGCGCGTTCCCCGGATGCCGGCGACCCGCGATGCGATCCGAGATCGACCACCACCAGGAGTACAGCAAGGGCGGCAAGACCGACGGCGACAACCTCGGTCCCTGCTGCACCCGACATCACGTGACCAGGCACGCAGCCGGATGGACTGTCGAACAACTCCCCGGCGGGAGACTGCGATTCACTGCGCCGTCGGGGGCGGTCTATATCGAAGATCCGCCACCGCGGGTGATGTTCGTCCCCAACCCCGACCCCGACCCCGACCCCGAACCCGAACCCGGGTTGGCGATCGTCCCCTTCTGACGCTCGCCCTGACCGGACACGCCCGAAGTGGTTCCGGCCCCCGCCCTGAGCGTGAGAGCTCGCGTATGCGGACGCGCGCGCGTTCGTTCGACACGGTGAGAAACTGCGGTGCGCCACACCACCACGGAGCGTCGTCCGCCGGTCTGCTCCCACTCCACGATCACGACTCGGTCGTTCCATGCCGCGGCGACGGCGGCGATCTTGGTCGCCGGGCCCTCGCGCCAATGAACCCAGACCCACACCGTCGGCTGCCTTCTGGGCGGCGCCCACTCGAACGGGGTCGGCCCATAGGCCTGCCGAGGAAGCGTGAGTGGTTGCTGGGCGGAGCGGGATGCCTGCGCGATACGCGCGTCATTGATCGCGTCGTAGTGTGCTTCGTAGCGGCGGTTCTTCGTCAACGGCCAGGTCTCCTCCCCTGGCCGAGGGCTCGATGTTAGGACGCCCCCACCGACACCGGCGGTGGCGTGCGAGCGTCCGCGCCGGCGATGACCTCCTCTCCGCCCCTAGTGAGCGTCCGTTTCGCTCGGTGCCGGTGAGACCAGCCCGAAGTGGACGAGCTCCGGGTCGGTCAGCATGCGCGAACGGATAAGGAACCGCATGCCGGTCGGACCCTCGACGCTGAAGCCGGCACCGCGACCGGGAACGACGTCGATGGTGAGGTGCGTATATTTCCAGTACTCGAACTGCGACTCCGACATGTAGACCTCGATCGGATCGTCGAGACCGGCATCGATCGTCCCGAGGAGGACGTCGCTCGGGCCGGTCAGGAACATCCCGACCGGGTAGCACATCGGGGCGCTGCCGTCACAGCATCCGCCCGACTGATGGAACATCAGCTTCCCGTGCTGAGCGGTGAGGGTGCGCAGCAGGGCCGCCGCCGCGTCGGTGACGGCGACCCTGCTCATGGGGGACTCAGTGCTCAAAAGAAGCCCATCGCGCCTTCGGCGTACGACACCAGCAGGTTCTTCGTCTGCTGGTAGTGATCGAGCATCTTCAGGTGGTTCTCGCGCCCGATGCCGGACTGCTTGTAGCCACCGAACGCCGCGTGCGCCGGGTATTGGTGATAGGTGTTCGTCCACACGCGTCCGGCCTCGATCGCGCGACCCGCACGATAGGCGATGTCGCCCGAGCGGCTCCAGACACCGGCGCCGAGACCGTAGAGGGTGTCATTGGCGATGTGAATCGCGTCGTCGAAGTCGTCGAACGACGTGACCGAGACGACCGGGCCGAAGATCTCCTCCTGGAAGATGCGCATGTCGTTCGTGCCCTCGAAGACCGTGGGGGCGACGTAGTACCCCTCGCTGAGGTCGCCGCCGAGGTCGACGCGCTCGCCACCGGCGAGGAGCTTCGCGCCGCCCTCCTTGCCGATCTCGATGTACGACAGGATCTTCTCCAGCTGGTCGTTCGACGCCTGCGCACCGATCATCGTCGCGGGATCGAGGGGGTTTCCCTGCACGATCTTCGACACCCGGTCGAGGCCGTCGCCGAGGAACCGGTCGTACATCGAACGCTGGATGAGTGCACGCGACGGACACGTGCAGACCTCGCCCTGGTTGAGCGCGAAGAACGTGAAACCCTCCAGCGCCTTGTCGTAGTAGGCGTCGTTCTCGCGCGCGACGTCGTCGAAGAAGACGTTGGCGCTCTTGCCCCCGAGCTCGAGCGTGACCGGAATGAGGTTCTGCGACGCGTACTGCATGATGAGGCGCCCGGTGGTGGTCTCACCCGTGAAGGCGACCTTCCGGATGCGCTTGTGCTGCGCGAGCGGCGCACCGGCCTCGATGCCGAAGCCGTTGACGATGTTCACCACGCCCGCCGGCAACAGGTCGCCGATGATCTCGAACAGGAACAGGAGGGATGCCGGGGTCTGCTCCGCCGGCTTCAGCACGACGCAGTTGCCCGCGGCGAGGGCCGGGGCGAGCTTCCACGTCGCCATGAGGATCGGGAAGTTCCAGGGGATGATCTGCCCGACCACACCCAGCGGCTCGTGGAAGTGGTACGCGACGGTGTCTTCGTCCAGCTGGCTGAGCGAGCCCTCCTGGGCCCGCAGGACGCCGGCGAAGTAGCGGAAGTGGTCGACGGCGAGCGGGATGTCGGCGGCGAGCGTTTCGCGGACGGGCTTGCCGTTCTCCCACGTCTCGGCGACGGCGATCTTCTCCAGGTTCTCCTCGATGCGATCGGCGATCTTGTTCAGGATCACCGCGCGCTCGGCGGGCGTCGTGCGCTTCCACGACTCGAACGCCTTCCAGGCGACGTCCACGGCACGGTCGATGTCTTCCACGGTGCCGCGGCCGACCTCGCAGAACGGCTTCCCCGTCACCGGGGAGATGTTCTCGAAGTACTGGCCCTTCACCGGCTCGACGAACTCGCCGCCGATGTAGTGGCCGTAGCGCGAACGGTACTCGGCGACCGATCCACGCTGTCCGGGGGCGGCGTAGACGCTCGAGACGCCTTCTTCGACGATGGTCATGCTCTCTCCTCGTGTCCTCTTCGACAGGGGGCGCGACGGACGGTGTCGCGCGGTGCGTCGACGCTACGTCGCGGGAGGTTGCATCCCGTTGCAATGGGGAGACGGCTCGTCACCCGTGGGCGGCGAGGCGCTCCAGGCGCGCCACGAGCGGAGCCCGCTTCGGGGAGCGGGCCGGCAGCATCCGCAGACACAGCTCCAAGAGCTCCGCGTCCTCGTACCCGAGGTCGGTGTCGGCGAAGGCGAGGAGGACATCGACGCTCGCCTCGGTCATCAGCGCATCCCGGAGCGCCGTGCGCACCGTCTCGCGCACCTCGGCGACCCCCGGCGCGACCGAGTCGGGGAGGACATCGCCGTGGAAGGCGGCGAGCGCCACCCGATGCGCGCCGCGGTGGAGGAGCGACAGCACCTGGTGGGCGTCGGTTTCGAGCTCCACCGCCAGCCGGTAGGGCCGCGACGCCGGGACGAGGGCGGGCGCCGTCCGCTCGAGCGCACGGCGGAGCCGCACCATCTCGGCGCGGAGGGTGACGGCGGAGGAGCCGGCATCCTCCCCGTAGACGAGGTCGCCGAGGCGCTCCGCCGACAGCCCCTGACGGTGGGTGGCGAGGACGAGGAGCAGCTCGGCGTGCCGCGGCGACAGCTCGGTCACCGTTTCCGTCCCCTCCCGGGCCACCTCCAGCAGCGCGCGGTCGCGACCGAGCACGCGCAGAGTGAACCGATCGGCCTCGGTCGCCCGCGCGGACGGGCGGGACGAGAGCGGCCGCGACGGCGAGCGCGACGCGCGGGCGGCGTCCTGCGCCCGTGCCCGAAGCCGGGCGACGAGGAGTTCGCCCTCCACGGCGCGCACCGTGGCGTCCACGAGGAGCTGTGCCTGAGGCGTCACGGCCTCGGCTTCGCCGGTCACATCGATCACCCCGAGGATGCGGCGCGTCTCGGGATCATGGACGGGCGCCGCCGTGCACGACCAGGGCTGCACGAGCCGGTTGTAGTGCTCGGCGCCGTGGATCTGCACCGACCGGTCGAGGCGGAGCGCCGTTCCGGGTGCAGCTGTGCCGACGGCATCCTCCGACCAGTTCGCCCCCTCCACGAACCCCATGTCTCCGGTGAGGGAACGCACGCGCCGATCGCCCTCCACCCAGAGCAGGCGCCCGGCGGCGTCACCCACCGCAACGGCGACGCCCGAGTCCTCCGGGGTACCCGGGAGGAGGAGGGCGCGGACCATGTCCATGACGGAGGCCAGCGGATGCGCGCGGCGGTACTGCTCGAGCTCCGCCGCGGTCAGGTCGAGCGGCGGCAGATCCTCCGCGCCGACGAAACTCTGCAGCGATCGTCGCCACGACTCCCGCACGAGCGGACGGATGTCGGCGAGTCGGTGATCCTCCGGATTGCCGGCGACGAGCTCGTCGTGGGCGCGCTCGATGAGCAGGCGCGAGGTGGCGGGTGCGACCTCGAACCGGGCAGACCACGGCGACGTCATGCGGCTCCGATCATCGACGAAGGAGCGGTGCCGTCGAGTCTAGGTCGGTCCGCCCTCGGAGGACAGGGCCCGGGCCATCATGGAGCCATGGCATCCACACGGTCCGTCGCGCAGACCCTCGTCCGCCGCCTGACGCGGTGGGGCGCGGCATCCGTTCTCGTCGGCGGGGTGCTCGCCGTCTCTCCCCGCACCCGGGCGTTCGGGCTGCAGACGCTGATGTGGGGCGCGATCGACCTCGGCATCGCCGTGTTCACGGGGAAGCGGTCGTCGCTGCCGAAGAAGTCCGCGCTCCGCCGCATCCTGCTCGTGAACACCGCGCTCGATGTGGGCTACGTCGCCACCGGGGCCCATCTCGCGGTGCGCACGCCCACGTTCGGCGGCCGGCTCAGCGCCGCCGACGCGCGCGGTCACGGGCTGGCGATCATCATCCAGGGCGCCGCGCTGTTCGTGTTCGATCTCGCCGCGGCCCGCCGCCTCTCGCGCTGACGCGAGGGTAGCGAAGGCCCCCACGGGTCGGAAGACCCTGTCGCCGGGCGCCCCGACACCTCACGCTGGAAGAGTCCACGAGAGGAGAACGTCATGAAGGCAGTCCAGTATCGCGAGGTCGGCAAGGGTCCGGAGGTCGTGGAGGTCGACGTCCCCGAGCCCGGTCCGGGGCAGATCCGGCTGAAGGTGACCGCCGCGGGGCTCTGCCACTCCGACTGGTTCGTCATGGACCTTCCCGCCGAGCAGTACTCCTACGGACTCCCGCTCACGCTCGGACACGAGGGCGTCGGCGTGGTCGACAAGCTCGGTGCCGGGGTCGAGGGGATCGACGTCGGCGGCTCGTACGCCGTCTACGGGCCGTGGGGATGCGGACTGTGCCACGCCTGCGCGACGGGCAGGGAGAACTACTGCCCGAACGCCGCCGAGCTCGGCATCGCCCCTCCCGGACTCGGGGCTCCCGGCGCGATGGCCGAGTACATGATCGTCGACGACAAGCGGCACCTCATTCCGCTCGGCGACCTCGACCCGGTGCAGACGGTCTCCCTGACGGATGCCGGGCTCACGCCCTACCACGCGGTCAAGAACGCGCTCCCCACGCTGCGCCCGGGATCGACCGTGCTGGTCATCGGGGTCGGCGGGCTCGGTCACGTCGGCATCCAGATCATCCGCGCCCTCAGCCAGGCCCGCGTCATCGCGGCCGACCTCGGTGAGGACAAGCTCGCCCTCGCCCGCGAGGTCGGCGCGCACGAGACGCTCATCTCGGGCGCTGACACCGCCGACCGCGTGCGGGAGATGACCGGCGGACGCGGTGTCGACGCCGTCTTCGACTTCGTCGGCGCGGGTCCCACGCTCGAGACGGCACGCGCCGCCGTCGCGGTCGACGGGCACATCGAGATCGTCGGGATCGGCGGCGGGACCCTCACCGCCGGATTCTTCGCGACGCCCTTCGGAGCGACGGTCCGCGCACCCTATTGGGGTTCGCGGTCGGAGCTGATGGAGGTGCTCGACCTCGCCCGGGCCGGTGCGATCTCGGTCCACGTCGAGACGTTCGGCATCGACGACGCCGTCACGGCCTACGGGAAGCTCCACGACGGCACCGTCCGCGGACGCGCGGTCATCGTGCCCTGAGCCGGCGCGACGCGCGAACGCGCCCGGGCCGACGGAACACCTCCGCCGGACCGGGCGCCTTCGCGTGCGCCACTACTGCGTGCGGGCCCGCATCCGCGCCCGGGCGAAGAACGTCGCCGCAGCTCCCATGAGCCCGAGGATCAGCGCGCCGATCACGAAGGGTGCGGGGCTCGATCCTCCGGTGACCGCGAGGTCACCGGGGTCGGATCCGGATGCCGGTGCCGGGGTGGCGGAGGAGGTGGGCGTCGGCTCGGCCGTCGGGTCCGGCGTCGGCTCCGGATCCGGCGTCGGGTCCGGCGTCGGCTCGACCGGGAGCTCGATGCGGATGTCGTCCCACCCGATCAGGCGGCTCTCCGTGCCGAGCACGGCGAGCTTGTGGTCGCCGAGCGGCATGTCCTCGGGAATCGTCACCTCGATCGTTCCCGTCACCTCGAACTCGCCGAGGTCGATCGGGTCGGAGAAGAGCAGCACCGAAACGGTCGGGTCGCTGCCGGGGATCGTGACGGTGATGGTCTCGCCCGGAGCGGCGATGTCGGGAACGCTCACGCCACCGCGGTTCTCCTCGACGAGGTCCTCCTCGATGACCGGCCCGGGCGGGGTGACCGGCGTGCCTTCGCCCGCGGCCCAGAAGATGGCCCGCGCCACATCGCTGAACGCCCCCACCGGGTGGTTGCGGTACGACGGCGAGGTGCCGAAGACGAAGGCGCGGGTGCCCGTGGGGCCGACCGCCGAGAACGCCGAGGCCTGACCCGCGGCGTCCGCCTGGGTGCGTCCGGCCTGCGAGCCCGCCCAGTGCCCGGAGACGAACATGTCCTCCGTGGCGTAGGACTGCTCGACGGTGGCGTTCTCACCGAGTCCGGTGAACCATACGAACGACGAGCCGAACGCGGTGTCCTGCGGGTAGTCCCCGAGGATGCCGTCGGCCGGAGTGTCGACCCGTGCGATGCCGTTCGACCCGCTCGTTCCGGTGACCGCGGTGGCGGTCGTGACGCCGAAGGTGCTCGCGAACGCGGCGCCCGGGGTTCCGCGGGCCACGACGGGCTTGCCCGCCGCGATGTACGCGGCGACGGCGTCGCGGCCGGCCTGCTGGTTCTGGTTGAAGGTCAGGTTGGCACCCACGAACAGCAGGTCGATCGAGGTCAGGTCGACCGTGCCGGCGGTGATCGTCGCACTCGTCACCGGGACGAGGTCGGTGAATCCGAGCTTGGTGAGCATGTCGCGATCGTCCGAGACGTTGACGTAGCCGATGCGCGGAAGGCGCAACGCGGTGCTCTCGCCGTCGCGGATGGCGCGCCCGTCGACGGCGACGAAGTCCACGCCGTAGATGTCGGCGACCGCGGCGGCGGCCGCCGCCCCCGCCTCGTCGCGGCGCAGGATGACGGTGCCGTCGGGGATCTGCGACAGCGCGATGCCCTCACCGAGGAGCTCGACGATCGCCTGGTGGTCCGCGACGCCGCGCGGCTCGAAGGCCAGATAGGTGCCGGCATCCGGAATGGAGCCCGTCAGCGGCGCCTCCGTGACGGGCTCGACCGAGACCGCGGGGGCGGCATCCGTCGTCGTCCCGATGGCGTCGACATCCGCGCCCCACAGCAGCGACAGGCTCCACGCGGAGATGTCGTACATGTCGGGGACGCGCTCGGAGATGTCCGATCCGTCGGCGAGCAGCACGTTCGCAAGACCTCGGAGCGGCTGGTGCATGTCGACGAAGAACGAGCCGGGCTCGTAGGTCACGCCGTCGACGGTGAAGGGCGCGGTCGTCCGCGACACCTCGATGTTGTTCACCAGCAGCATCTGGGCGAGGGTCTGCGCGTCCGACTCCGAGCGCTGGTCGTCCCCGGCGGGGATCACGTAGGCGCGCGGGTAGTCGGCGTTGTAGATGTCGGTCTCGTCCCAGATGTCGACCCACTCGGTCGGCACGCCCTCGGGGAGCTGCTCGGCGGTGATGTCGGCGGGGATGACCACGCTCGGCTCGCCCGCGAAGCCGCGGCGGAAGATCTCGATCTGGTTGTCGAGCAGCGCGGAACCGTTGTCGGCGACGTAGTCCACGACCGTCTCGACGACGATCTCGGCGACCTCGATGTTCACCGCGGCCCGCTCGGCGTTCCGGGGATCGGACGCGGGGTTCACGCGCCCGAGCGGCAGCTCGACCGTGTTCGTGATCGCGCCCTGGTACGCCACGTACTGCGGCGCGAAGATCGGAGGCCAGTCGTCCCAGCCCGAGCGGATGTCGCGGTAGGGGATCTTGATCTTCCCGGTGTTCGTGGTCGTCGCCGACCCGTTGGCGGCGAGGTAGGTGTTGCCGGGGATGTTCGCCTCGACGACGGCCTTCTCGATCTCGAGCGCGGTGGAGTACGCGTGCGGGAGGAACAGGTCGTACTCGTAGTTCTCGCCGTGCGGGGGTCCGCAGGGCTCGACCTGCAGCACGTTGGTGTAGCCGTGGATGTCGATGAAGTACGTCGGCTGGATGACGCTCGCGAGATCACGGGTCAGCGAGGCCTCGGCGGTGGCGCCGGTGATGAAGTCGCGGTTGGGGTCGTAGCCGTTGACCGTTCCCCGCTGGCCGAGCGCGCGGCCGTCGGGGTTGTTCGTCACGGTGAAGTACAGCCGGTTGTTCGAGATGACGTCGAGTACCGCCGGGTCATCGCTGGTGGCGAGCTTCTCGATGTAGTTCAGGGTGGCGTCGGTGCCCTCCCACTCGTTGCCGTGGATGTTGCTGTTGAACCAGACGGGGATCTTGTAGCCGTCCTTCAGCGCGGTGTCCGCCGCCGCCGCCGCGGGGTCGTACTTGACCTTCTGGCGCCACGCGTCCTGCTGGGCGGTCTGCTCGGGCGTCTCCGGGCTCGTCACCGTGACGAGGTAGATGTCGCGGCCCTGCTGCGAGGTGCCGACGACCTGCGTCGACACTCGGTTCGACTCCGCCATGACGCGGGTGAGGAACGGCGCGATCTCGTCGTAGGGCATCACGCCGCGGAGGATCGAGGCATCCGTCTCCAGGTCCGGGAAGACCTGCAGAGCCGGCTGCACCGGGTACTGCGTCGGCATGTCGATCAGCGGCGATGCGGGTCGGACGAGGGGGATCGCCGGCGATTCGACGGCGGCGAAGGCGGGGGTGGCGACGACGGCGGCGGTGGCGAGGACCGCGGCGCACCCCACCCCGGCGATGAGGCGTTTCAGCACGGATGGGCTCCACTTCAGGTTGGTCGCCGTCACCCTAGGGACACCGTGTTTCCGTGGAGAGGCGGAATGTTACCGCTCCATCACCCGTCGTGAGACAGGAGCCGCGCAGACACGGGGAACGCATGCGGATCTGTCAGACTCTCCCGGGTGCGAATGACTCGATCCCTCCCCGTCCTGGCCGCCCTGTCGGCCGCCGTCCTCCTCAGCGGATGCACCGCCTCCGTCGGCGATCTCACCGGTGGCGACACCGCCGTCCGCGACGAGGACAGCGGGGAGGTCACCGAATCGGGGCAGGCCGACGTCTTCACCCTGTCGGTGGGCGACTGCCTCGACGAGCAGACCGGCGAGGAGATCTCCGACGTCCCCCTCGTGCCCTGCAGCGAGCCGCACGACATGGAGGTGTTCGGCGAGATCACCCTCGACGACGGCGAATGGCCGGGCGTCGATGTCGTCGGCCAGCAGGCCGATGAGGGCTGCTACGCCCAGTTCGAAGCCTTCGTCGGCCTGCCGTACGAGGAGTCAACGCTGCTGTTCAGCTCGTACATGCCCACCCAGCAGGGCTGGGAGGAATTCGACGACCGCCTGGTGTCGTGCCTGATCATGGACCCGGCCGGCAAGACCACCGGCTCCCTGAAGGACTCCGGGATCTGAGATTCGGCGGCGCCGGTTCGTCCGGAGGGGGTCAGCGCGACGCCCACCAGGCGAGCAGGCGCCGCTCGGCCTCCTCCTCGCCGACGACGCCCTCGTCCAGGCGCAGATCGAGCAGGAAACGGTACGCCTCGCCGACCTCGCGACCCGGGCTGATGCCGAGCACCTCCTGGATGCGGTTCCCGTCGAGCTCCGGGCGCATCGCGCCCAGCTCCTCGGCCTCGGCCAGCTCGTCGATGCGGCGTTCGATGTCGTCGTACGCGCTCGCCAGCCGGCGGGCCTTGCGCGCGTTGCGCGTCGTGACATCCGCGCGGGTGAGGATGTGCAGGCGCTCGAGCTCATCGCCCGCGTCGCGGACGTAGCGCCGGACGGCGGAATCCGTCCACGCCCCCTCGGCGTAGCCGAAGAACCGCAGGTGAAGCTCGATCAGTCGGGTCACCGTCGTGGTGGTCGCCGCGTCGAAGCGCAGGGCGTTCAGGCGCTTGCGCGCCATCCGCGCACCCTTGACGTCGTGGTGGTAGAAGGTCACTCCGCCGCCGCTCTCGAGGCGTCGCGTGGCGGGCTTGCCGATGTCGTGCAGCAGTGCGGCCAGGCGCAGCGGCACATCCGGTGCGGCACCCGGGTGCCGGGCGTGCTCGAGCTCGATCGCCTGCCGCAGAACGGTGAGCGAGTGCTCGTAGACGTCCTTGTGGTGATGGTGCTCATCCACCTCGAGACGGAGGGCCGGCACCTCCGGGAGGAACTCCTCCATCAACCCGGTCTCCACCAGCATCCGGATGCCGCGCACCGGGTCGTCGGCGGCGAGGAGTCGCACCAGCTCGCCCTGCACCCGCTCGGGGCTGACGATCGACAGCGATGAGCGCAGCCGCGCCATGGCCGCGACCGTGTCGGGCGCGACCTCGAAGCCGAGCTGGGCGGCGAAGCGCGCCGCCCGCAGCATCCGCAGCGGGTCGTCGCCGAAACTCACCTCGGGATCGGTCGGGGTCCGCAGCGTCCCGGCGAGGAGGTCCTCGACACCGCCGGTCGGGTCGACGAGCGTCTTCGCGGGGACACGCAGCGCCATGGCGTTCACGGTGAAGTCGCGGCGGACGAGGTCGCCCTCCAGCGTGTCGCCGAACTCCACGGTGGGCTTGCGCGTCACCCCGTCGTAGCTGTCTGCGCGGTACGTGGTGATCTCGACCTGCTCACCGGCGACCTTCGCCCCGATCGTGCCGAACGCGCGTCCGACATCCCACTGGACGGAGGAGATCGGGGTGACGATCGCGAGGATCTCGTCCGGGCGCGCATCGGTCGTGAAATCGAGGTCGTTCGTCGTGCGTCCGAGCAGCGCGTCGCGCACCGGACCGCCGACGACGGCGAGATCGCGGCCCGCCGCGGCGAACGCGTCGGCGAGCGTGGACACCACGCGGGACTCGGCGAGCGCGCCGAGACGCGCGATGCCCTCGGCCATGTTGAGCATCCCTCGAGCCTACCGAGGCCCGCCCTCGGCATCCGGTGCGAAGCCGAGGAATCCCGTGAAGAGCAGCTCGCGCACGCGCGGCAGGAGATCGGCGCGCAAGGCCCCGGCATCCACCTCGAGCAGCTGGGCGATCGCGTCGATGAGAGCGCCGACGGCGAGATCCCCGTCGCACGCGCCGACGAGGGCGGCGAGCGCCGGATCGACCGACAGGGAACGGGCGAATCCGCCGCCCTGGCGCAGTTCGATCACCGTCGGGTCCTCCTCGCCCGGGCGATGATGACGCACCTCGGTGACGTCGCCCGAAACCCGGAGGACGGATGCCGCCACCGCCGCATCGTCCATGTCGGCGAGCCGGTCGTGGGCCGCGAGCGCCTCCGCCAGATGCGCGCCGAGGCCCCCCTGCGGAAGGGGCTGGGTGACCGTCTCGTACCGGGCGAGGGTCGGCGCGTCCCCGCCGGCCGGGCGCCGGAGCAGGACGTAGCCGAACCCGATCCCGGTCACCCCGCGCGCGGCGAAGTCCTCGAGCCAGGCGTCGAGGAGTCGATCGAACTCCGCGGTGCCCGGGACTGTGCCGCCGTCGCGGATCCACAGCTCGGCGTAGGCGAGGGGGTCGGTGTGCTCGCGCTCGACGACCCAGGCGTCGACCGGAACCGGCGACGTGTCGACCCACTCGCGCACGCGATCCAGCCCCGGGACACCGTCGCGCGTCTCCCAGTTGCCGAGCATCTGGGCGACACCGCCGGGGACGAGATGCTCGCCCACGTCGCGGATGACGGAGGCCACGAGCGCATCGCCGACCATGCCGCCGTCGCGGTACTCGTAGGCGGGGACGCCGGTGCGTCGCGGGGTGATGACGAACGGCGGATTCGAGATGACGCGGTCGAAGCGTTCCCCGGCGACCGGCTCGAACAGGCTCCCCGCACGCGCGTCGATACCGGAGACGCCGTTGAGGGCGGCGTTCAGCCGCGCGAAGGCGAGGCCGCGCGCGGAGATGTCGGTCGCGACGACCTCCGCGACGTGCTCCCGGGCGCGGAGGGCCTGGATGCCGCAGCCGGTGCCGAGATCGAGGGCGCGCGCGGCGGGGGTGGGCAGTTGCAGTTCGGCGAGGGTGAAGGATGCACCCCCGACCCCCAGGACATGGTCCTCCGGCAGCGGTCCGGCCAGGGCCGCCTCGTCGAGGTCGCTCGCGATCCACCAGTGGCCGTCACCGGTGCCGACGGCGTAGCTCTGCGGGCGGATCAGCGCCGTCGGAGCCACGCGGGTGCCGTCGGTCGTCGCGAGTCCCAGAGCGCAGAGGCCGGCGATGCCCGTGCGCGGGAGGGCGGCGGCGACGGATGCCGCGTCCTGCGGCATCCCGAGGACGAGGAGTCTCGCCAGGACGGCGAGGGCGTCGTCGCGGTCGCCGAGGACACGCAGTGCCGGCCCGCGCACGCCGCGACCGACCGCGTCGTCGTTGTCGGCGCCCCACGCGGAGCGCACCCCGGCGGCAGTGAAGCCCGCGGCGCGGAGATCGGCGGCGAGTCGCTCGCAGCCCTCGCGGTCGGCGGTCGGGAGGGGAAGCGGCGGGGTGGCGGGCGGGGTGGCGGGCGGCGTGGCGGGCGGGGTCACCCCACCATTGAACCCTGCCGCGCGTCATCCGGGCCGCGTGTGTCCTCGCGGAGCGTTCTCAGGGGCCGGAGGGGAAGCGGACCGTAGAATCGCCTTCGATTCGTGCGGTCGACATCGCACGGGAGCGAACCGAACGTATGACCGTGATCCCCCTCGCCCGTCCCGCACGCCGTCCTCCGCGACGCCGGCGCATCGGCGCGACGGTCGGCGCAGCGCTCCTGAGCCTCGTGCTGCTCATCGCACCGACGACCGCGAGTGCGGCCACGACCCCCGCGCCGACCCCGACCCCGACGACCTCGGCGGGCCTGTCCGAGCCCGGAGAGGTCGCGTTCACGCTCTCGCCGCTGGGCGCCGGCATCCTGCGCCCCGGTGAGCGTCTCGCGGTGTCGGTGACCCTCGCCAACGGCACGGATGCCGCCACCCCGACGCTTCCGGTGCGGCTGTGGCTCGGTGGCGAGGCCGTGCGCGACCGGGCCGCGCTGACGGCGTGGCTCGACGGCGAGGGCGGGCTCGACGGGCTCGACGAGGTCGCCGCGACCGAGCTCGAGGCGGTGCCCGCGGGCGGCGAACGCACCGGCGGGATCTCGGTCGAGGCCGACGACCCGCGCCTGTCCGGACGCGCCCCCGGTGTCTACCCGCTCGCGGCGAGCTACGACCTCGACGGTGAGACCGTCACGGCCGTCAGCGTCGTCGTGGTCCCCGAAGACGGTGCCGAGACCACCATCGGGGTGGTCGTGCCGCTGACCGCTCCCGCCCTGAGCACGGGCCTTCTCAGCGCGACGGAGCTCGCCGCGCTGACCGCGCCCACCGGGGCGCTGACGAGTCAGCTCGACGGCGTGGAGGGCACGCCGGCGATCCTCGCGGTCGACCCCGCCATCCCCGCCGCGATCCGCGCGCTCGGCTCCCGCGCCCCCGCCTCCGCGACGCAGTGGCTGGAGCGACTGATCGCCCTCCCCAACTCCCGTTTCGCCCTGCAGTACGGCGACGCCGACGTCGCGGTCCAGCTCGCCGCGGGCCTCGAGCGGCCCCTCCGCCCCCTCGGGCTGGCGGCCTTCCTGACCCCGCAGGATTTCGTGCCGGTCGCCCCGACCCCGGGCAGCACTCCGGCCCCCGCGGCCACCCCGACGCCCACGCCGACCGCGACGGTCGTCCCCGGCGAACCGGTGATCCCCGACACCGACCAGCTGCTCGACATCGGCGGCGGTCGTGACGCGGTGTTCTGGCCGGCACCGGGAACCACCTCGCCCGGATCGGTCGCGCAGCTCGGCGGCATCGAAGCCGACGGTCGCTCTTCCCTCACGATGCTCCCCTCCACCGCGACCACCGCCGGGGCCGACGGCGGAGCCGTCCCCGCTCGCGGCGACGCGGACGGCGCGGCGGTGCTGGTGTACGACGCGGCGGTCTCCGATGCGCTCCACGAGGCGAGCCTGCGCGAGGAGGGGTCCCTCCGCGGCGCGCCCCTGGCGGCGGCATCCGCCTATCTGTCCTTCGCGGTCGCCGAGACCCCGGGTCTTCCCGTCATGGTGACCCTCGACCGCGAGGCCGAGCGTTCGCGCGTCGCACTGCGGGCGGTCCTGACCGCCGCTGCACAGTACCCCGGCGCCACAGCGGTCACACTCGGGGCCCTCGCCTCCTCCCCGGCTGTGCCGGTCACCGCGGTCGACGGCGCCCCGTCCGCCGAACGCGTCGAGACGGCATCCGCTCTGATCGCCGACGAGGATGCGCTCGGACGCTTCGCGACGATCCTCGACCAGCCTTCCCTCCTCACCGGACCGGAGCGCGCCGAGGTCCTGCAGCTGCTCTCGGTGGGCTGGGTCGACCAGCCCGACGCGGCCGCCCGTGCCGTGCAGCTGCACCGCGGCGCCACCCGGACAACGTTGAGTTCGGTGGAGCTCCTCCCCACCAGCACCATCAACCTCTTCGGCTCCGGCGCAGGGCTGCGGTTCTGGGTGCGCAACGACCTCGAGTGGCCGGTCAACCTCGTGCTGTACGCCACGCCCGGCGATCTCCGCCTCGACGTGCAGCGCGCGACCCCGGTGGTCGCCTCTCCGCGGAGCAACACCCGCGTCGAGGTGCCCGTGCAGGCGCGTGTCGGCAGCGGGGACGTCGTCATCGACCTCCAGCTGCGGAGCCCGGCGAGCATCGCGATCGGAGACTCGGAGCGGGTGGAGGTCAACGTCCGCGCCGAGTGGGAGGGCGTGGGTATCACCGCGCTGGCCGTGCTCGTCGGGGGCCTGTTGGTCCTGGGTGTCGTCCGCACCGTCCTGAAGCTCCGGGCGCGACGGCGTGGAATGTCCGACGGCTAGCATGGGTTGATTCATCGAGCGGGATCGATATGTCGGAGTCCCGTGAGAACCGCAGAGAAGGGGGCGCAGTGCGTCACGTCATCATCATCGGATCCGGCCCCGCCGGGTACACCGCCGCGATCTACGCCGCACGCGCGAACCTCGAGCCCCTCGTCGTCGCCAGCTCCGTCGAAGCCGGCGGTGAGCTGATGAACACCACCGAGGTGGAGAACTTCCCCGGCTTCCCCGAGGGCATCATGGGCCCTGATCTCATGGCCAAGATGCAGGCCCAGGCCGAGCGGTTCGGCGCCGAGGTCCTCTACGACGACGTCGTCTCGCTCGACGTCTCGGGCCCCGTCAAGCGCGTGACGCTCGGCAGCGGTGCCACCCACGAGGCGCACAGCATCATCTTCGCGACGGGCTCCGCCCCCCGGAAGCTCGGCATCGAGGGCGAAGCGCGCCTCTCCGGCCACGGGGTGTCGTACTGCGCCACGTGCGACGGATTCTTCTTCCGCGAGAAGGTCATCGCCGTCGTCGGCGGCGGCGACTCCGCGATGGAAGAGGCGACGTTCCTGACGAAGTTCGCCTCGAAGGTCTACGTCATCCACCGCCGCGAAGAGCTCCGCGCGTCCAAGATCATGCAGGAGCGCGCGTTCGCGAACGAGAGGATCGAGTTCGTCTGGAACAGCGCCATCGTCGACATCCTCGGACAGGATGCCGTGACCGGCGTGGTGCTCGAGTCGACCGTCGACGGCTCGCGTCGCGAGCTCCCCCTCGACGGCGTGTTCGTCGCCATCGGCAACGACCCGCGCACGCACCTGGTGCACGGTGCTCTCGAGCTCACCCCCGAAGGCACGATCGCGGTCGACGGGCGTTCGTCGCGGACGTCGGTCGCGGGTGTCTTCGCCGCCGGTGACGTGCTCGACCCCACGTACCGCCAGGCCGTCACCGCGGCCGGAAGCGGTACGGTTGCCGCACTGGATGTCGAGCACTACCTCGCCGGACTCGGTGAGGCCGGTGCGCCGGAGCCGGAGGCCGACCCGATCGAGGGCCGACCCGAGGTCAACGTCGCCTGACGCGGCATCCGGAACAATCCTCCGGCGTCATGTGTTGACGCCCCTGTACGACTTCCGATCGAAGGAGAAAACATGACTGCCAAGGCGACGTCTTCGGCGACCTGGGAGCAGGACGTGCTCCAGGCCGAGGGACCCGTGCTCGTGGACTTCTGGGCGGAGTGGTGCGGCCCGTGCCGCATGGTCGCTCCCGTTCTGGATGAGATCCAGTCCGAGAACCCCGACAAGCTCACGATCCTCAAACTCAATGTCGACGAGAACCCCGACCTCGCGATGAAGTACCAGATCACGTCGATCCCGGCGATGAAGGTCTTCAACAAGGGCGAGGTGGAGACGACCATCATCGGCGCGAAGCCCAAGTTCGCTCTGCAGCAGGATCTCGCCAAGTACATCGGCTGATCCGCTTCACGAGGGAGCCCCGCTCGGAAATCACTTCTGAGCGGGGCTTCTTCGTGTTCGCGCAATATATGCGCGAACCGGAATGTCTGTCTACGACGCGTCGACGCGCACCGTGGCGTCCCAGCGCCGATGGGTGTTCGCCTCGCCGAGGAGTCGCCACACCGCCGTTGTCAGCTCCGGGTAGTCGAGCGAGATCTGACGGAGGACGCGGTAATGACGAGCGGCATTCGGGCGGGATCCGCCGTTCGCGGCGATGTTCTCGGCGCGCAGCGTGAACACCACGAGCTCGTCGACGGAGGGGAGGTCCTCCATGAAATCCCAGGGGTCTTCGCCCTCGCGGAGGCGCTCCGCGATGAGAACGGAGAGCTCGTCCGCTGCTTCGGCGCGGAGCAGCTCGAGACTGGCTCGGCGTTGCGGGGAGCGATCTGCGGAACTCACCCCATAAGCCTACGTCGCGAAACCCGATCGCGGGCTGGGTGTGGAAAGGTGCTCTCAGGCTGAGCCGTAGCCCGATTCGCCGAGCTCCTCCAGAATGCGATTCAGATCCTGGATACTGGCGAAATCGATGTTGATCTGGCCCTTTTTCGCTGCCAGAGTGATTTTCACCCGCGTGTTCAGGCGATCTCCGAGGCGCTCCGCGAGATCGTCGAGGTGGGCGCGGCGGGCGCCGGCTTGTGCCTTGCCCGGCCGAGTCCCCGCACCATCGAGGGTCTTGGCGGCCGCCTCCGCCGCGCGCACCGAGAGATCTTCGTTGATGATCTTGTCGGAGAGGCGCTGCATCGCCTCCGGCGTCTCGACGGAGAGGATCGCCCGCGCGTGGCCGGCGCTGAGGACTCCCGCCGCGACGCGCTGCTGAACCGGAACCGGCAGCTTGAGGAGTCGGATGGTGTTGCTGATCTGCGGACGCGAGCGACCGATCCGGGTGGCGAGCTCCTCCTGGGTGATTCCGAAATCGGCGAGGAGCTGCTCGTACGCGGACGCCTCTTCCAGCGGGTTCAGCTGTGAGCGGTGGAGGTTCTCCAGGAGGGCGTCACGGAGAAGGTTCTCGTCCGACGTGTCGCGTACAACCGCAGGAATGGTTTCGAGGCCGGCTTCGCGAGCGGCCCGCGTGCGCCGCTCCCCCATGATGAGTTCGTAGGTGCCCTCATCCGTGGCGCGGACGACCACCGGCTGCAGCACGCCGAACTCGCGGACGCTGTGGATGAGCTCGGCGAGGTCGTCGGGATCGAAGTGGGTGCGCGGCTGACGCGGGTTGGGCACGATCGTGTGCGGATCGATCTGCATGAGCCGCGCTCCGGGAACGGCGACGAGCTCTTCGGTCGAGTCCCCCGCATCGTCATTGCTGCCAGCCTCGGGCGCGGCATCCGAGGAACCGGTCGCCTCGGGTGCGGCATCCGAAGATGCTGTCTTGGGGAAGAAGACGTCCGAGGGGCGTTCTTCTGTCGGTTCGGCGGTGGGGATGAGCGCCCCGATCCCGCGACCGAGGCCTGTGCGCTTGGCCATCAGGCGCTTCCTTCCTTCGAAGACGCGGAGTCGCGTCGAATGAGTTCCACCGCGGCTTCGCGGTAGGCGATCGCGCCGGCGGACTGGCCGTCGTAGGCGATGACGGTCTGTCCGAAGCTCGGGGCTTCCGAGACGCGGACCGACCGGGGGATGACGGTGCCCATCACCTCGGAGGGGAAGTGCTGGCGCACCTCCTCGGCGACCTGTTGCGCGAGGCGCGTACGCCCGTCGTACATGGTGAGCAGGATCGTGGAGAGGTGAAGTCGGGGATTCAGGTGCTTCTGGATCATCTTCACGGTGCCGAGCAGCTGGCTGAGGCCTTCCAGCGCGTAGTACTCGCACTGGATCGGAATGAGGACCTCGCTGGCGGCGGTGAATGCGTTGATCGTGAGGAGCCCCAGCGACGGTGGGCAGTCGATCAGGACGAAGTCGAGGTGGTGGTCCTCGGTCGCGAGGTAGTCGTCGAGCGCCGTGCGCAGGCGATGCTCGCGTGCGACCTGCGAGACGAGTTCGATCTCAGCGCCGGCGAGGTGGATCGTGCTCGGAGCACAGAGCAGCCTCGGCGACTCCGGGCTGACCTGGATGATGTCGGCGAGGGGGAACTCATCGATCAGGACGTCGTACACGCTCGGGGTGTCGGCGGTATGGGCGACACCCAGCGCTGTCGACGCATTTCCCTGCGGATCGAGGTCGACGACGAGGACTTTCGCCCCGACGGATGCCAGAGCGGCGGCGATATTCACCGCGGTCGTCGTCTTTCCGACTCCACCCTTCTGGTTCGACACCGTCAGGACGCGGGTCTTCCCGGAGAGTTCGACGTCCGTGCTTTCGAGCCGCCGCCGTCGAGCGGAGAGATCCGCGAGTTCGCGGGCCAGCGGGGTGTCGTCGAACGAGAAGGATGCGGAAGATGACTCCGTCTCCTCGGGTTGTTTCACGTGAAACACTCTCCCTCTCGCGCGTCAGAACAACGTCCTCCACTCTAGGCGATCCCACCCCCACCGCCCGCCTCCCGGTGATCGAGGAGCGGCGAAGCGGCGTACCGAGATCCCGTCGCCTACGTTTCACGTGAAACCCCTATCGGTGATCGAGGAGCGGCGCAGCCGCGTACCGAGATCCCGCAACGCCCCCGGGCCGGTCTCGATACACCGCACTCCGCGCGGCACTCGACCACCGACCCATCCGGGTGATCGAGGAGCGGCGCAGCCGCGTACCGAGATCCCGTCGCCACCCCGACCGCGGTCTCGATACACCGCCCTCCGCGCGGCACTCGACCACCGACCCATCCCGGTGATCGAGTAGCGGCGCAGCCGCGTACCGAGATCCCGTCGCCTACGTTTCACGTGAAACGCTTCTTGCCTAGCCGAGACACCGCACCCATATCACCGGCAACCAGAGCGAGGCGCTTTGCCCGGCCCCATCCCTGGACCTGCTTCTCCCGACGAAACGCATCATCGACGCGGTCGTACTCCTCGCAGTAGAGCAACGCGACGGGAAGCCTGACCGCGGTGTATGCCGAACCTTCCCCGAGCTGATGCTCCTGCACGCGACGTGAGAGATCGAGCGTGCTGCCGACGTAGAGAGAACCGTCCGCGCACTGAAGGATATACATCCATGCCACGACAGCATCCTGGCGGGATTGCGCGAGCCGACGGAGCGAGAATCTGGCACCGGTGGACAACGCAGGACAGTGCGCCCCGGGGGAGGAGGGGATCTCGGTACGTCGCTTTGCGACTACTCGATCACCGACGTATCAGCGGGATCTGTTTCACGTGAAACGGCCCGAGCGGCCGACCGACCTTCCGGTGGTCGAGTGCCGCGCGAAGCGCGGTGTACCGAGACCGGGCGAGGGATCTCGGTAGGCCGCTCCGCGCCTACTCGATCACCGAGGTACGACGATGTTTCACGTGAAACGCCTACCTCGAAGGTCTGCACCCGGTGGTCGAGTACCGCGCGAAGCGCGGTGTACCGAGACCGGGTGAGGGATCTCGGTAGGCCGCTCCGCGGCTACGCGATCACCGGGGGTGAGAATATCCCGTGGTCGACACCGGGCAGGGGATCTCGGATCACCGGGGGTCAGCGGCGGACGGCGCCTCGGAGGACGCGAGTGGGCTCGGAAAGGATGCCCTCACCCACGATCTCTACACGCGCATCGACGACACCGAACTTCCGGAGCTGCTTCTGCGCCGCGGCGATCTCGTTCTGAGCATTCGCACCCTTGAGCAGCACAAGCTCGCCACCGTCACGAACAAGAGGCGCCGTCAACGGCAGCAGCGTGCGCAGAGCGCTCACCGCGCGCGCCGTGACCACGTCCATCACCGGACCGCGGCTCCAGTCTTCCGCCCGCGCCCGCAGGACCTCTACGTTGTCCAGCTCGAGCTCGCGCACCTGCTCGGTAAGCCATTGCACACGGCGTTCCATCGGCTCAACCAGGACCCACTCGACATCCGGGCGAGCGATAGCCAGTACCAGACCCGGGAGACCCGCTCCAGAACCGATGTCCGCGACCCGGCCCGAGAAGAACGGTGCGATGATCGCACTGTTGAGCACATGACGCGTCCACAGGCGGGGGAGTTCCAACGGGCCGATCAGGCCGCGCTCCTCACCCTGCTCTGCCAACGCGGCTGTGAACTGCCGCGCGAGACTCAGACGCGACCCGAAGAGCTCCGCAGCGGCAACGGGCTCGACCTCGACCGTCACAGCCGCCGTTTCACGTGAAACGTCGCCCGACACGTCAGGCGCGGCGGATCACGGTGTGACGATCCGCTCCTTCACCGTACGACTCCGAGACGAAACCGCGCTCGGCGACGACATCGTGGACGAGCTTGCGCTCATAGCTCGACATGGACGGGAGGGATGCCTGCGAAGCGCCCTCTTCGATCTTCTGAATCGCACGATCCACCAGCCCGGCCAGCTGCTGCTGCCGTGTGTCGCGAGATCCACCCACATCCAGAATCAGGCGTGAGAATCGACCGGTCTTCGCCTGAACCGC
This sequence comes from Microbacterium sp. NPDC077184, assembly GCF_040687055.1. NCBI lineage: Bacteria > Bacillati > Actinomycetota > Actinomycetes > Micrococcales > Microbacteriaceae > Microbacterium > Microbacterium sp. NPDC077184. The sequence continues at coordinate 95,709 of NZ_JBFBMM010000008.1, read as the reverse complement.
GATGCGCGTGAGTTCCTGCAGCGCCTGGACCGTGTCGGGGTCGGCGATGAGGGAGACGGAACCACCCTCGGGGGCCTCGACAGAGACGTACGCACGACCGTTTCGCACGTCGAGATCGAGGTCACCGTCGATATCGGCGATGTCGAGTAGACCTTCGAGGAAGTCGGCGGCGACGTCCCCTTCCTGCTCGAGCTCCTCGATCGTCGGCTCGGTACGGTCCGCGTTCACGCGCGGAGTATCGATGTTCGTCATGACTGTTCCTTCTCAGAGGGGAGTCCGCTCACGCGGACGACGTGCCGTTGTCGCCCGGAGTCGCACCCGGCTGCTTCTGGGCCTGCTTCTTCGCTCGCTGTTTGCCCACCGGCTGCTGACGCTTCGGTGTCGCCGCCTTGGCGCGCTCGGCCTCTTCGTAGAGACGCTTCTGCTCAGCGAGGTACTTCTCCATCGGGACGACCTTGCCCGACGAATCGATCGCCTTGCCCTTGCGAGCAAGGCGCTCCTCACGCGCTTTCGCGGCTTCCGAACCGGGCGTCGGCATCTCACGGATGACGAGGAACTGCTGGCCCATCGTCCACAGGTTCGAGACGAACCAGTAGATGACGACACCCAGCGGGAAGAAGACGCCGGAGAAGACGAATGCGAACGGCAGGACGTACAGCATGATCTTCTGCATCTGATACGCCTGGCCGGTCTTGGCCTCGGGCGAAAGGTTCTTCGAGATGATCTGCAGCTGCGTGAAGAACTGGGACACGATCATCAGGACGACGAGAACCAGCAGGATGACGATCGCCGTCGTGTTGCCGGTGTTGAACGCGTCGATCAGCGTCTCGTGGAGCGAGGCGACACCGAAGAGCTTCGCGTCGTAGAACTCCTGGGTGAGCTCCGCGTTGAGGAGCCCGACGCCACCGATGCCCGCCTGCGCGTGACGCGTCACGTCGTTCAGCACGCTGAACAGCGCGAAGAAGATCGGCATCTGAACGAGGAGCGGGAGGCAGCTCGCCACCGGGTTCGTCCCGTGCTTCTTGTACAGCGCCATGGTCTCGCGACTCATGGCCTCACGGGAGAGCTGATCCTTCTTGCCCTTGTACTTCTCCTGAACTTTCCGCAGTTCAGGGGCGATTTCCATCATTTTGCGCTGGCTCTTGATCTGCCGCACGAAAAGCGGGATCAGGGCGGCACGCACGATGATGACCAGGCCGACGATGGACAGCACCCAGGTGATGCCGTCCGCAGCCGGGAGGCCGATGGCCGTGAACAACGCGTGCCAGGCGACGAGCACGAGCTCGACGACCCACTTCAGCGGCCACAGGATGGTGCCGATCAGGTCGAAGCCGCCACCGCCGGCGGGAGCCGGAGTGGACGAAGCGGTGGCGAACAGAAGATCCATGCGCAGGATCAGTCCTTTCCGGTGGGGGACGGCACGACGAAACCCCGAGGGGTCAGGGCGTGCGGGAAGTCTCTGTGGGGCGGGACGTCATCCTCGCCGCCGAGGGCCCAGGGATGGCATCGCGCGAGTCGCGCCGCCGCCATGACCGTTCCCTTGACGGCCCCGTGCTGCTGGACCGCGCCGACCGCATACGCGGAACACGACGGGTAGTACTTGCAGACGTCTCCGTACATAGGAGACACCGTCGCACGATACCCATGGAGAAAGGCGAGAACCGCGTTCCTCGGGAGGAGGGGAACCGAGCGCAAGGAGTCGGATGCCGCGAAATGCGCGTCGCCGACGGCGTACGACGGCAGGACGCTCATGCGCGGACTCGGGAGAGAGACCGCGTGACGTCGTCGCGGAGCTCGACATACGGCGCAGTTGCCGCGCTGGGTAGCGCGCGGATCACCACGTCCGTCCCGGCATCGACCAGCGAGGTCGCGAGAGCCCCCGCAGATACAGCTTTGAGCCGTCGGCGCACCGTGTTGCGCACGACGGCTCCGCCGACCTGCTTACTCACGATGAAGCCGAAGCGGACGGCATCCGATTCCCCCGTCGTCCTGACGTAGGTGATCGTGTGCGCGCCCGCGCATCGACGCCCCCGACGGACGACGGCTTTATAGTCCGCGCCGCGGGTGAGACGATTCGGCCTCGCGAGCACCGCTCGGCTCAGGCCGAGAGCTCGGTGCGGCCCTTGGAACGGCGCGCGGCGAGGATCGAACGGCCGGCACGCGTGCGCATGCGGGCACGGAAACCGTGCTTCTTGGCGCGACGACGGTTGTTGGGCTGGAAGGTGCGCTTGCTCATGGGATATCTTCCGGGTCAGGGTCACCGGGACGCTCGAAACCGGGGACTCTCGTACATGGGGACTGGCCGATAGGCACAAGTCAACCGATTAAGGCTACGTCGAGAGGCGTCAGAACTCAAACCGGGAACTGAACGGGCCAGTATGCACGAGCTCCCGACCCTCGCGAAGATGCGACACACCGCGGGATCGAACCCCGCGGGCTTGATACCGGGGGCGCCGCTGACTAGCGTGTCTGAGTCAGTTATCCACAGGTCCGGCGTGATGTTTCCGCGGGAGTGTGCACAACAATCAACACCCCCGGGGGGACCATGTCACCGCACGATGTACCGGATGTCCCCGTCTGGTCCGCGGTGCTGGGCGAACTCGCCGTCGACGATCGCATCACCCCTCAGCTTCACGGCTTCCTGAATCTCGCGGTGCCGCAGGGCGTCATGGGGGGCACGCTCTATCTCGACGTGCCGAACGACCTCACCGCCGCGCAGTTCACCAAGCGCATGCGGATGCCGATCATGGAGGCTCTTGCGAAGGTTCCTCAGGATGAGGCTCCCGCCTCGACCTTCCGTGTCGTGGTCAACCCCGAGCTGATCGAGAGCGCCGACTCCGACCCGGAGCCGGAGGCGATCCCCGCCACGATGACGGCGGCGCAGACGTTCACCCTCCCGCGTTCACCGTTGGAGGAGCCGGTGGAGGTCTCGTCGGCGGCCTCGCGCACCGACACACGGCTGAATCCGAAGTACACGTTCGACAACTTCGTCATCGGTCAGTCCAACCGCTTCGCCCACGCCGCCGCCGTCGCCGTCGCCGAAGCACCGGCGAAGGCGTACAACCCGCTCTTCGTCTATGGCGATTCGGGTCTCGGCAAGACCCACCTCCTCCACGCCATCGGCGACTACGCCATGAGCCTGTACTCCGGCATCCGCGTCCGGTACGTCTCGAGCGAGGAGTTCACGAACGACTTCATCAACTCGATCGCGAACAACCGCGGTTCGGCGTTCCAGGCGCGGTACCGCGATGTCGACATCCTCCTGATCGACGACATCCAGTTCCTGCAGGGTCGCGCCGAGACGCAGGAGGCGTTCTTCCACACCTTCAACACGCTGCACGATCACGACAAGCAGGTCGTGATCACCAGCGACGTGCCGCCCAAGCACCTCACCGGCTTCGAAGACCGCATGCGGAGCCGGTTCGAGTGGGGTCTCATCACCGACGTGCAGGCCCCCGACCTCGAGACGCGCATCGCGATCCTCCGGAAGAAGGCGCAGTCCGAGCGACTGCACATCCCGGACGAGGTCATGGAGTACATCGCCACGGTCGTCTCGTCGAACATCCGCGAACTCGAGGGCGCTCTGATCCGCGTCTCGGCGTTCGCCAGCCTCAACCGGTCGAATCTCGACATGTCGCTCGCGCAGACGGTGCTCCGCGACATCATCGATCAGGATGACGCGAACGTCGTCTCGCCGACGGACATCATCACGGCCACGGCGCAGTACTTCAAGCTCACCGTCGACGATCTGTACGGCTCGAGCCGCTCGCAGTCGGTCGCGATCGCCCGACAGATCGCCATGTATCTCTGCCGGGAGCGGACGAGCCTGTCCCTCCCGAAGATCGGTCAGCTCTTCGGCAACCGTGATCACACCACGGTGATGTACGCGTACAAGAAGATCAGCGATCTCATGAAGGAGCGCCGCTCCATCTACAACCAGGTGACCGAGATCACCACGCAGCTCGGCCGCAACGGCCGCTGACCTCTCCGCCGCCGCGCGAAACGGTCGGAAATCACTTGACACCGTCGCGTCGGCGGCGGCACAATCCGCGTTTCGCCTGTGTTCTGCACAGTGTGGAAAAGCTGTGGATAACTTTCCCCGACGCCGGAATCCCTGTGCAGGATCCGGGGAAGGCTGTGGATAACTGGGGATAACCGTCGTGACGGTCGCCGACCGACCACACCTCCGTCCGCAGCCGATCCACAACTCACACGAATGTGATTCCGGTGTCCCGCAAGCGATCCAGCCCGTTGTCCACAGTTTCCACAGGCGTTAACACCATGACAAAGAAAGAGGGATTAAGGGTCGAGCCGATGACCTTGTCGTGAACCGACCGGGGAAACGGATGCCGCTCCGCGACGCCCGCACATCCGACACAGGTGCAGGGTTCACCGGGGACTAGCATGAGAGGGCCCAGCCCGCTGTCAAGGGAGCATTCGTGAAGTTCCACGTCAATCGTGATGTGTTCAGCGAAGCCGTGTCGTTCGTCGTCAAGCTTCTTCCGCAGCGGAATCCGCAGCCGATCCTGGCCGGTGTGCTGATCGAAGCCGGCGAAAGCGGCCTGTCGTTGTCCGCTTTCGACTACGAAGCATCGGCGCGCACCACGATCGAGGCCACGATCGACGATCCCGGCACGATCCTCGTGCACGGGCGCCTGCTGTCCGAGATCGCCAGCCGTCTTCCGAACGCTCCGATCCAGATCGAGGTCGACGACGACGGCGGCATCCTGCTCTCCTGCGGTTCCGCACGCTTCACGCTCTCGTCGATGCCGGTTCAGGAATACCCCGCGATCCCGGAGGTCACGGGCGACTCGGGGCTCGTGCCGGGTGAGGATTTCGCCACCGCCATCGCGCAGGTCGCCTTCGCGGCCTCCCGCGACGACGTCACCCCCGTCCTCACCGGTGTGCAGCTCGAGGTCTCGGGCACCCATCTCAGCCTCGTCGCGACCGACCGCTATCGTGTCGCCCTCCGCGAGATCCCGTGGGACGGCGGCGGATCGGCTTCGGATGACGCCACCACGGCGCTCGTGCCCGCCCGCACCCTGACCGAGGTCGGCAAGACCTTCTCCCACTCCGGGGACATCTCGATCGCCTTCTCCGGATCGGGCGACCGCGAGATCATCGCCTTCACCGCCGGAAACAAGACGGTCACCTCTCTTCTGATCAAGGGCAACTTCCCGCCGGTCCGCCGGCTGTTCCCCGAGCAGACCGAGCACCACGCCGTCGTGAACACCGCCGAGCTCGCCGAAGCGGTGCGCCGTGTCGCACTCGTGCTCGACCGCTCGGCTCCGCTGCGCTTCACGTTCACCACCGATGCCGTGTCGATGGACGCCTCCGGCACCGAGCAGGCGCGGGCGACCGAGTCGGTCGACGCGAACCTCGTCGGCGAGGATGTCACGCTGGGCCTCAACCCCCAGTACCTCCTCGAAGCGCTCGGCGCGGTCAAGAGCGAGTTCGCGCGGATCACGTTCACCTCGAGCGACAACGCGAACAAGCTGAGCCCGGTCCTCATCACGCCGCAGACCTCGGTCGATCGCGCCGGCGAGGAGTCCTTCCGCTACCTGCTGCAGCCGAACCTGCTCCTGCGGTGAGGGAGGCCGGCACCGACGTCGTGTCGGCGCCGCTGATTAGGCTTGACCGGTGATCGTCGAGCACCTGAGCCTCCGTGACTTCCGCAATTACGCGGAAGCGGAGGTCGCGCTCGTCGCCGGACCCAATGTGTTCGTCGGCAGCAACGGCCAGGGCAAGACGAACCTCGCGGAAGCGATCGGTTTCCTCGCGACCCTGGGATCGCACCGTGTGTCGACCGATGCCCCGATGGTCCGCGACGGGGTGGATGCGGCGATCGTGCGGGCGCGCCTGCGACATGCCGACCGGCAGGTGCTGCTCGAGGTGCAGATCAATCGGCAGGGGACGAACAAGGCCCGCATCAACGGTTCTCCGGTGAAGCCCGCCGAACTCCCGCGTTACGCCCAGATCGTGCTCTTCGCCCCGGAAGACCTCCAAATCGTGCGGGGCGATCCGTCCGCGCGCCGTCGCTTCGCGGATCAGCTGCTCGTGCAGATGTCCCCGCGCATGTCCGGGGTGCTCGGGGATTACGATCGCGTGCTCAAGCAGCGCAACGCCCTGCTGAAGTCGGCGCGGGCGCGCGGCATCCGCGGCGAAGCGCTGTCGACGCTCGATGTGTGGGACGACAAGCTGGTCGCCCTCGGCACGGAGATCATCCGGATGCGCGCGCAGCTCGCCGATGAGCTCGCAGGTCCGCTCGCGTCCGCGTACGCGTCGATCGCCGGCGCCGACCACCGCCCCGAGATCGAGTGGTCGCGTTCGATCGAGGGATTCGATCCCGATGCGGAGGACGCACCGCCCACCGCCGACCCCGCGGCTTCCGGCCCCAGCGACGACACCGGAGAGGGGGACGTGACCGCGGCGCGGTTCCGGGCCGCCCTCGCGGCGAAGCGGTCCGCGGAACTCGAGCGCGGAATCACGCTCGTCGGGCCCCACCGCGACGATCTGCTCCTGCGTGTGCGCGGCCTGCCCGTGAAGGGGTACGCCTCTCACGGGGAGTCGTGGTCGGTGGCACTCGGGCTGAGGCTCGCCTCCGCCGAACTTCTACGCGCGCAGTCGCTGCGCGGCGATCCGGTCCTGATCCTCGACGACGTGTTCGCCGAGCTCGATGCCGGACGTCGGACGCGATTGGCCTCCCTCGCCGCCGACTACGAGCAGGTCATCGTGACCGCGGCGGTCGACGAGGATGTCCCGGAGGCGCTGACCGCGCGGGTCGTGCGAGTCGAGGCCGGCACGATCGTCGGGAACGCGGATGCCGGAGACTGACACCACCGCGCCCGCCGCCGACGTCCCCGAGACGGTCGCGACGTACCTGCGGTTACGCGGACTCGAGCCGACGTCCGCGTCGTGGCGGCGCAAGAAGCGTCGACGTCGCGATGACGACGAGAATCAACCCTTCACCGCGGGTCGCGATCCGAAGGGGGTCGCCGATGTCCTCGCCGACCTGACCCGGGAATCGGGGTGGGACCGCGAACTCGCCCGTGAGGATGTCGTGCGTGCGTGGGCGGAGGTGGCCGGCGAGGGGACGGCGCAGCACACTCGACCGGTGGCGTTCACCGAGGGTGCGCTCACCGTCCAGGCCGATTCCACCGCGTGGGCCAAGCAGCTGCAGCTCATGCGCGCGCACATCCTCACCGAGATCGTGCGCCGGTTCCCCGAGGCGGGGGTCGAGACCATCCGTTTCGTCGGACCGGACGTCCCCTCGTGGAAATGGGGTCCCAGAACGATTCCAGGGCGCGGCCCGCGCGATACCTACGGCTGAACCACGTCCGATATCGTCCAGAACGATTTCCGCGCGCCACAGGGGCGTAGAGGCGTTGTCGGCGAGGCAAAGTTGATAGACTGACCGGGCCCCTGCCCATCGATGTGGAGCGCTCTCACTTATGACGTCCGTTAACCCTGGAAGCGTTCCCGAGGAACCCGAATCGCCACCGTCCTCCGCGGTCCCCAACGAGTACGGTGCCGACGCCATCCAGGTGCTCGAGGGTCTCGAGGCCGTGCGCAAGCGCCCCGGCATGTACATCGGCTCCACCGGTGAGCGGGGTCTGCACCACCTCGTCTACGAGATCGTCGACAACTCCGTCGATGAAGCCCTCGCCGGTTACTGCGACGCGATCGAGGTCACGATCCTCGCCGACGGCGCGGTGCGCGTGGTCGACAACGGTCGCGGCATCCCGGTAGACATGCACAAGACCGAGGGCAAGTCCACGGTCGAGGTGGTCCTGACCGTCCTGCACGCCGGCGGAAAGTTCGGCGGCGGCGGATACGCGGTCTCCGGTGGTCTGCACGGCGTCGGTTCGTCGGTCGTGAACGCCCTCTCCTCCCGCCTCGAGGTGGAGGTCAAGCGCCAGGGCTCGGTGTGGCGTCAGTCGTACGCGACCGGTGGTGTGCCCCAGGCGCCGCTCGCCCAGGGCGAGGACAGCACCGAAACCGGGACGACGATCACGTTCTGGCCCGACGACACGATCTTCGAGACGGTCGTCTTCGACTATGACACGCTCCGCACGCGCTTCCAGCAGATGGCGTTCCTCAACAAGGGCCTGCGCATCAGTCTCCGCGACGAGCGCCCGGAGGGGCTCGTCGACATCGACGGTCTCGCCGATGCGGATGCCGCACCCCAGCCGCGCAGCGACAGCTTCCTCTACGAGAGGGGCCTCGTCGACTACGTCGAGCACCTCAACCGCGTCCGCCACGCGGAGGTCGTCAACGACGACATCATCGAGGTGGAGTCGGAGGACACCGAGCGGAAGATCGCGATGGAGCTCGCGATGCAGTGGACCACGAGCTACACCGAGAACGTCTTCACCTTCGCCAACACCATCAACACCCACGAGGGCGGCACGCACGAGGAGGGGTTCCGGGCGGCGCTCACCACGCTGGTGAACCGCTACGCGCGCGCGCAGAACCTCCTCAAGGAGAAGGACGACAACCTCACGGGTGAAGACATCCGCGAAGGGCTGACCGCCGTCATCTCGGTGAAGCTCTCCGAGCCTCAGTTCGAGGGCCAGACCAAGACCAAGCTCGGCAACACGGAGGCCAAGGCCTTCGTCCAGAAGGTCGTCGGCGACAAACTCGGCGACTGGTTCGACCGCAATCCCGTGCAGGCCAAGAACGTCGTCCGGAAGGCCATCGACGCGGCATCCGCGCGCATGGCGGCACGCAAGGCCCGTGAGACCGCGCGACGCAAGAGCGTGTTCGAGTCGGCGGCGATGCCCGACAAACTGAAGGACTGCACGAGCAAGGACCCGTCGATCAGTGAGATCTTCCTCGTCGAGGGTGACTCCGCCGGTGGTTCGGCCGTCCAGGGTCGTGACCCGCACACGCAGGCGATCCTCGCCCTGCGCGGAAAGATCCTGAACGTCGAGCGCGCGCGCCTGGACAAGGCGCTGTCGAACAAGGAAGTCCAGGCGATGATCCAGGCCTTCGGCACGGGCATCGGCGAGGACTTCAGCATCGAGAAGGCGCGGTACCACAAGATCGTGCTGATGGCGGATGCCGATGTCGACGGTCAGCACATCACCACGCTGCTGCTGACCCTGCTCTTCCGCTACATGCGCGGGCTCATCGAGGCCGGCTTCGTCTACCTCGCACAGCCGCCGCTGTACCGACTGAAGTGGTCGAACGCGCCCCACGAGTACGTCTTCAGCGATCGCGAGCGCGACGCCCTGCTGGCCGACGGCATCGCCTCCGGCAAGCGGATCCCCAAGGACAACTCCGTGCAGCGGTACAAGGGTCTCGGCGAGATGAACGCCAAGGAGCTGTGGGAGACCACGATGGACCCCGAGACCCGCACCCTCAAGCAGGTGACGATCGACGACGCCGCCGCGGCCGACGAGATCTTCACCGTGCTCATGGGCGAGGACGTCGAGTCGCGGCGCGGGTTCATCCAGCGCAACGCCAAGGACGTCCGCTTCCTCGACATCTGATCTCGTCGCCGCACGCGCACGGAATCCACCGGAATCGAACTGAGAACACATGACTGACGAAGAGCGCCCCGCCGCCGTACACAACCACGGCCACATCGACCAGGTCGATCTGCAGGCCGAGATGCAGCGCAGCTACCTCGACTACGCGATGAGCGTCATCGTCGGTCGCGCGCTGCCGGATGTCCGCGACGGACTCAAGCCCGTGCATCGCCGCGTGCTCTACGGCATGTACGATGGCGGCTTCCGTCCCGACAAGTCGTTCTCGAAGTGCGCCCGCGTCGTCGGCGAGGTGATGGGTCAGTACCATCCGCACGGCGACTCGGCGATCTACGACGCCCTGGTCCGCCTCGTCCAGCCGTGGTCGATGCGCTACCCGCTCGCGCTCGGGCAGGGGAACTTCGGTTCTCCCGGAAACCAGGGGGCTGCGGCCCAGCGTTACACAGAGACGAAGATGGCTCCGCTCGCGCTCGAGATGGTGCGCGACATCGAAGAGGAGACCGTCGACTTCCAGGACAACTACGACGGTCAGACGCAGGAGCCGACCGTCCTGCCGGCGCGGTTCCCGAACCTGCTCGTCAACGGCTCCGTGGGTATCGCCGTCGGTATGGCGACGAACATCCCGCCGCACAACCTCCGCGAAGTCTCTTCCGGTGCGCTGTGGGCGCTGGAGAACCCCGAGGCCACCCGCGAGGAACTTCTCGAGGCGCTCATGGAGCGCATCCCCGGCCCCGACTTCCCCACCGCCGCGCAGATCCTCGGTACCAAGGGGATCAAGGAGGCGTACCGCACCGGTCGCGGCTCGATCACGATGCGCGCCGTCGTCAGCATCGAAGAGATCCAGGGCCGCACGTGCCTGGTGATCACCGAGCTGCCGTACCAGGTGAACCCCGACAACGTCGCGGTGAAGATCAGCGACCTCGCCCGCGAGGGCAAGATCACCGGCATCGCCGACATCCGCGACGAGACCTCCGACCGCACCGGTCAGCGACTGGTCATCGTGCTCAAGCGCGATGCGGTGGCGAAGGTCGTGCTGAACAACCTCTACAAGCACACGCAGCTGCAGGAGAACTTCGGCGCGAACATGCTCGCGATCGTCGACGGCGTGCCCCGCACCCTGCCGCTCGACGGGTTCATCTCGTACTGGATCACGCACCAGATCGAGGTCATCGTCCGCCGGACGACGTATCGCCTCCGCGAGGCCGAGAAGCGCATGCACATCCTGCGCGCGTACCTCAAGGCGCTCGACGCGCTCGACGAGGTGATCGCGCTCATCCGCCGGTCGCCGACCGTGGATGAAGCCCGCGCGGGTCTGAAGTCGCTGCTGGACATCGACGACGTCCAGGCCGACGCGATCCTGTCGATGCAGCTGCGTCGCCTCGCCGCGCTGGAACGACAGAAGATCATCGACGAGGCCACCGAGCTCGAGGCGCGGATCGAGGACTTCAAGGACATCCTCGCCACCCCGGCGCGGCAGCGCTCGATCATCCACGAGGAGCTCACCGCGATCGTCGACAAGTTCGGCGACGACCGGCGCACCCACATCCTCCCCGGCTTCGACGGAGACATGTCGGTCGAAGATCTCATCCCCGAGGAGGAGATGGTCGTCAGCGTCACGCGCGACGGCTACATCAAGCGCACGCGCAGCGACAACTACCGTTCGCAGCACCGCGGCGGCAAGGGTGTGAAGGGTGCACAGCTGCGCGCCGACGACGTGGTCGAGCACTTCTTCGTCACCACGACGCACCATTGGCTGCTGTTCTTCACCAACAAGGGTCGGGTCTACCGCGCGAAGGGCTACGAGGTCCCCGAGGCCGGTCGCGACGCGAAGGGACAGCACGTCGCGAACCTCCTCGCACTGCAGCCGGGTGAGGAGATCGCGCAGATCCTCGACATCCGCGACTACACCGCTGCGGCCTACCTGGTGCTCGCCACCCGCAGCGGCCTGGTGAAGAAGACCCGCCTCACCGAGTACGACACCAACCGTCAGGGCGGCATCATCGCGATCCGCCTCCGCGGTCAGGACGAGGAGGACGGCGACGAGCTCGTCAGCGCCCTGCTCGTCGACGAGGACGACGACATCCTCCTCATCAGCCGGCACGGCATGTCGCTCCGCTTCACGGCCACGGATGCCTCGCTCCGACCGATGGGACGTTCCACCGAGGGCGTGAAGGGCATGGACTTCCGAGGCGACGATTCGCTGCTGTCGGCATCCGTCGCCCGAGATGACGCGTTCGTGTTCGTCGTGACCGAGGGCGGGTACGCCAAGCGCACGGCGGTCGACCAGTATCGGACGCAGAATCGCGGTGGACTCGGCATCAAGGTGGCCAAGTTGCACGAGGAACGCGGTGATCTCGCGGGTGGTCTGATCGTCTCGGAGGTGGACGAGGTCTTGGTGGTTCTTGCCAGCGGCAAGGTGGTACGCTCTGCCGTGGCCGAGGTCCCCGCCAAGGGTCGCGACACGATGGGTGTCGTGTTCGCCCGCCCCGATGACGAAGATCGCATCCTCGCGATCGCTCGGAACGGTGAGCGAGGCCTGGCCGAGGAGGCGCCCGTCGAGAGCGACGAGGCAGCCGAGCCCGCATCGGGCACCGAATCCGAAGCCCCTTGATTCCGCCGAAGGGCGCCATCCGAGAGAGTATTGACGCATGAGCACGGTAGCCGACAAGCTCGCCCGCAAGTCCAGCAGCAAGACCAGTGCCAAGCAGGTCCGCCTGCGCCTGGTGTACGTCGACTTCTGGTCGGCGGTCAAGCTGTCCTTCCTCGCGGCGATCGCCCTCGCGATCGTGACGGTGGTGTCTTTCGTCCTGATCTACCTCGTCGTGCAGACGACGGGCCTGATCGACCGGGCGGACGAGTTCTTCGGCAGCTTCTCGGACGGCAACTTCCTGCTGTCGCAGTTCATCAGCCTCCCGCAGGTTCTGGCGTTCGCCGCGGTCGTGGCGATCCTGAACCTCGTGGTGGTGACGGTGCTCGGCGCGGTCACCGCCGGCATCTACAACCTCGCCGTGAAGGTGACCGGCGGCCTGCTGGTCGGCTTCACCTCGAACTGACCTTCCGGAGGTCGCCCCGATTCGTGAAAACCGCGCGATTCGGGTAAAGTCTTCGAGGTTGACCGACGTGCGAACGCCGGTCGCAAGCGGGGCTATAGCTCAGGCGGTTAGAGCGCTTCACTGATAATGAAGAGGTCCCAGGTTCAAGTCCTGGTAGCCCCACCACCGCACATTTCGGGGCCTTAGCTCAGTTGGTAGAGCGCCTGCTTTGCAAGCAGGATGTCGGGAGTTCGATTCTCCCAGGCTCCACAGGATGGAAAGCCGGCCTCCGGGCCGGCTTTCGTCGTTCCCACGGTGATCCCCATCCGTCGTAGGGTGAAGCATGGATTTGCGGGTCGCGGCGTATGCCGTCATCGTCGACCCGGATGATCGACTTCTCCTGGCGCACTGGAACGAGGGACGCCGCGCCGCGTGGACGCTTCCCGGCGGCGGGCTCGAGGCAGGCGAGGATCCCGAGCGTGCGGCTCGCCGCGAGGTGCGGGAGGAGACCGGCTACCGCGTGGAGCTGACGGGTCTCCTCGGCATCCACTCGCGGGTGATCCCCCCGACGCGGCGGCTGGTCGACGACGCGACCGTTCCTCTGCACACCCTGCGCATCGTCTACCGCGCCGAGGTCGTCGGAGGGAAACTGCGCAACGAGGTGGACGGCTCCACGGACCGCGCGGAATGGTTCCCCCGGTCGAGCGTGCGGCGGCTACAGCGCGTGAAGCTCGTCGACATCGCTCTGCGCATGTACGACGACGCGTGAATCCGCGGACCCGTGCGAACGGATGCCGTCAGCCGAGGGGCTGCGAGATGTCGGCCACGACCGCTCCGTAGGCGGAGATCAGGTCGTCCGCGTCGACGAAGAGACTGAAGCCGTCGGCGCCGGCACCCATGGCGATCCGCTGACCGGCGATGCGCTCGTCGGCGTAGACGGGCCAGTCGGTCGTGCTTCCGATGGGGACGATGGTGCCGCGCTCGTAGCCGGTCGCCGCCAGCGCCCGATCGGGATCGGGGAGCTGCAACTTGTTAACGCCCACGACCGCCCGGAGCTTCGGCCAGGAGATGCCGCGGTCGCCGGGGACCAGAGCGAAGAGATAGGTGTCGTCGCTGCGCTTGACCACAAGGGTCTTCACGATCGTCGACGGCGACACACCGAGAAGCCCGGCCGCCTCCTCGAGGGAGTGTGCGGCCGGGCGTTCCCGGAACTCGACGGTCAGGCCGCGTGCCGTGGCGGCATCGCGGACCCGCGCGAGAGGATCACTCATCCGGTGCGCGCAGCGGGTCGTCCGCCACCCACAGCTCGTCGTCGGCGCGGAGCGTCTGCCACGCGGCGTAGAGGACGCCGAGGGCAGCGGCGGCACCGAGGACGATGGCGATGACGCCGCCGGCGCCCATGCCCTTCTTCTTCGGCTGCAGGCCCGAGAGCTGCGACGAGATCTTCTTCGTCGCCTTCGCGCCGTACTTGTCGGCCTTCTTGGCGTACTTCTTCGCGTCGGGGAGGGACAGGCCCTTGCCGGCGGCGAAGCGCGCACGCGTGTCATTGGCGGCATCCCACACCGACAGTGCGGAACCCACGACGGCACCCGCGGCCGGAACGACCGCGTCGTTGAGCACGCGCCGCGACGCGGTCACGCTCTTGTCCACATAGGGGGCTGCATACTTCTCGTACCCCTGCTTCACCTGCGGCGTGATCTGCTCGCGCCGGAAGTTGCCGAGCTGGTGCCCCGCCTCCCGTGCGATGCCCGCGGCTTCGTTCACGAGAACCTGCTGCGACTCCCACAGGCTGTTCGCCTGCTTCTGGAGCTTGCGGAGTTCCTTCTTGCGCTTACGGCTGAGGCTCACAGTGCCCTCCATTCGGCCCGGACTGATGTGATCCCATCCTGCCAGACCGCCTTCTCGACGGCAGGGGTTGGACAGAACTCTGGAAGAATGTTATCCATGCCCATCCACACCGCTGTCGCCACCCTGCACACCAACTACGGCGATATCGTCGTCAACCTCTTCGGCGACCACGCCCCCCGCACGGTTCAGAACTTCATCGGCCTCTCCGACGGGTCCGCGTCCTGGACGCACCCGTCCACCGGCGCCGCCGGCGAAGGCCCCCTGTACAAGGACGTCATCTTCCACCGCATCATCGCGGGCTTCATGATCCAGGGCGGCGACCCGCTCGGTGTCGGCACCGGCGGTCCCGGTTACACCTTCAACGACGAGATCAGCCCGGAGCTGACCTTCACCGAGCCCTACAAGCTGGCCATGGCCAACGCCGGCTCGCGCCGCAACGCCATCACGGGTGAGGTGCAGGGCACCAACGGTTCGCAGTTCTTCATCACCGTCCCCGGCCAGGGTGGTCGCGGCCCCGAGTGGCTGCAGGGCAAGCACACCATCTTCGGCGAGGTCGCCGATGACGCCTCGAAGGCCGTGGTCGACACGATCAGCGACGTCCCGACCGCGGCCGGCGACCGTCCGGTCGAGCCCGTGGTCATCCAGTCGATCGACATCGTCTCGGTCTGATCCGCCCTTCGTGACCAGCGATCAGTTCCGCCGGAACAGCGAGAACTACTGCTACCGGCATCCCGACCGGCAGAGCTTCGTGCTGTGCCAGCGGTGCCTGCGCACCATCTGCCCGGAATGCCAGACCCCGGCCGCCGTCGGCGTCGTCTGCCCGGAGTGCATGAAAGAGCAGCAGAAGGCGCAGTCCCCGGCGCAGAAGAAGGCGGAACGTCGCTGGTCGCGCGCGCGGCCGATGGCGATGGCCGTCTCCGGGGGGCGCCCGATCGTGACCTACGCGATCATCGCGCTGACCGCGTTCGTCTTCCTCCTGCAGCTGATCCCCGTGCTCGGTCCGCAGGTCGAGAACGCCCTGCTTTTCTGGGCGCCCTACATCTACTCGGAGGGGGCGTTCCAGCCGTGGCGGCTCGTCACCGTGGCGCTGGTGCACTCCGGTTTCTGGCACGTGGGACTCAACATGCTGGCGCTGTGGCTGATCGGCCGCAGTCTCGAGCCGCTCCTCGGGCGATGGCGGTTCCTCACGCTCTACGTGCTGAGCGCGGTGGGCGGATCGGTCGCGGTCGCGCTGCTGTCGCCGATGACGCCCGTCGTCGGGGCATCCGGTGCGATCTTCGGACTCTTCGGCGCCCTGTTGATCATCGGTCGTCACATCGGCGCGAACATCACGGGGATCGCCATCATCCTCGGGATCAACCTCGTGATCGGCTTCATCCCGGGCTTCAACGTGTCGTGGCAGGCCCACATCGGCGGGCTGCTGACGGGGCTTGCGATCGGGTTCCTCTTCACGCGGACGAAGAAGAAGAGTCAGCGGGCGGTGCAGATCCTCCTGCTCGCGGCGGTCGCCGCAGTGCTGGTGGCGCTCCTGTTCGTGCCGGTGCTCATCTGAGCATCGCGCCTTCGGGACCCGCGCGGTCGGGGTGGAAAGTTATCCACAGGTCTATCCCCAGTTGGGGATGAATCACACGCGTGTAATTCCTGAAATCCGACGGGTGATCAGCGCCAGCGCGTGGTCATCAGGAAGCCGATGAAGGCGATGCCGAAGCCCACGACGAGGTTCCACCCGGCGATGCCGGGGATGGGGAACTGCATCCCGCTCAGGTAGAACACGAGGATCCACACCAGCCCGACCAGCATGAGGCCGATCATGATGGGCTTGAACCACACCGGGTTGGGCGCGGCCTCACCTTCCGCGCGCTCGATCAGCGAGTCTTCGTCGTTGCCGCGTCGTGCCATGCCCTCGATTCTAGCCGGGAGGAACCTCCCACCGCCCTATGCGAGAATCGCCGGGTGGAGCAGACCCGAGCGAGCAGGCGTCAGGCGACCGCGCGCCCTCGTCCTCGGCGGCGTGTCTCGGTCATCGGCGTCTTCGGCGAACTGCTCATCACCGCCGGTGTGCTGGTCATGCTGTACGTCGTGTGGCAGCTGTGGGTCGGCGACCTCATCTACGGTGCGCAGAACAACGCCGCCGCGGAAGAGCTCTCCCAGACGTGGGCGGAGCAGTACACACCGCCCGAGCCGGACGGTGAGGTGCTCCCCACCGAGGAGCCGGCATCCGGCGAGCCGGTCATCCTGCCGGAACCTGCCGACACCGAGGTGTTCGGCATCATGCGCGTCCCGCGTTTCGGTGACGACTACGCCGTGCAGATGGCGGGCGGCGTGACCCGCGCCGGCACGTTGGACCCCATCGGGATCGGTCACTACCCCGGGACGGCGATGCCGGGCGAGGAGGGCAACTTCGCCGTCGCCGCGCACCGCACCACCTACGGCGCCCCGTTCAACCGCATCGCCGAGCTGAAGGTGGGCGATGCGATCGTGGTGGAGACCCCCGCCGGGTGGTACACCTACCGCTTCCGGACGCTGGAGTACGTCACCCCGAGCGAGACCGATGTGCTCCGCCCCGTGCCGCAGCAGCCGGATGTCCCCGCCAACGGAAAGTACATCACCTTGACCAGCTGCTCCCCGATGTTCTCCCTGGCCGAGCGTATCGTCGGCTACGGCGTGTTCGAGTCGTTCACGCCCTACGCCGACGGCCCGCCTGCGGCCCTCAGCGAAGGACTGGCCTGATGTACGGCGCGCTGTGGCGGATCCTTCCCGGCCCGTGGTGGATCCGCCTCCTCATCGTCCTGATCCTCCTGACCGCGGTGCTTTACGCCCTGGCCTTCTACGTCTTCCCGTGGGTGAGCGAGTTCGTCAACCCGCAGGAGGTCACGGTCGAGTGAGCGCACGCGCGTGAACGCCGTGCTCGTCGTGGACAACCATGACAGCTTCGTCCACACCCTCGTGGACTACCTGCACCAGCTCGGGGCCGCCACCGATCTTCGGGAGGCCGATGACATCACGGATGCCGCTGCAGCGGTCCGCGGATACTCCGGGGTGCTGGTCTCCCCCGGTCCGGGCCGTCCCGCGGACGCCGGCGCGTCGATCGACGTCGTCCGCGCGGCCGTCGATGCCGGCATCCCGCTCCTCGGCGTGTGCCTCGGACACCAGGCGATCGCGGAAGCCTTCGGCGCGCGCGTCGACCACGCGCCGGAACTGATGCACGGGATCACCTCTCCCGTGCACCACGGAGGCGATCCCCTCTTCGCCGGGCTGGCCGATCCCTTCACCGCCACGCGCTACCACTCCCTCGCCGTGGTCGAGGAGACCCTGCCGGCGGAGATCGTGGTCACGGCGCGGACCGACAGCGGGGTCGTCATGGGGATCCGACACCGCAGCGCACCCGTCGTGGGCGTGCAGTTCCACCCCGAGAGCGTCCTCACCGAGGGCGGACATCGGCTGCTCGGCAACTGGCTCGCCGAGGCGGGGTCCACCGTCGCCGCGGAGCGGGGCGCGCGCCTCACTCCGCGTCAGGCGCCGGTGCAGTAGGTGAGGGTGATCTCGGAGCGGTAGGGCACATCGCCGGGGGCGAGGGACTGCGCCGTGACCGTCGGGGGATCCGTCGCCGCGCAGGCGCCGTCCTCCTGCGGGACCACGGTGAGTTCGAGCGCTTCCAGTTCACGCGTCGCGGCCTCCAGCGTGTAGCCGGTGACGTCGTTGATCGTCACGCGACCGGAGGCGACCACCAGGTTCACGGCGGTGCCCACCGCGATGGAGGAATCCGCCGTCTGGTCGGCGGAGATCACGATGTTCTCGGCCAGCGCCGGGTCGTTCCGCGAGCTGACGGTGCCGAGGGTGAGGCCCGCCTGCTCGAGCGCCGCGGTGGCTTCGTCACGGGTGAGCCCCGCGAGCTCAGGGACGGTGGCCAGCTCCTGACCGCGCGAGACGAACACCCGCACCTCCTGTCCGGGCGACATGGAGGTGCCGGGGGCGGGCTCGGTGCGGATCACGTTGCCGACGGCGACGTCGATGGAGTCCTCCTCCACGCGGATGGCGAGGAGGTCGGCGTCGGCGAGCTCCGCATTCGCGCGGTCGTATGTCATGCCGGAGACGTCCGGCACGACGGCGGCGTTCGTGGGGACGTCGGTGGGCTGGAGGGACAGCACCCAGATGACGACGGAGATGAGGAGGACGGCGAGGACCGCCACCCCCGACCAGATCCACGCGACCGGGGGCCCGGCCTGCGTGCGCTTCATCGTCGTGTCGGTGCTCAGCTGGCGGAGGGAGCGCGCCGTCTCGGCCGCCTGACGGGGGTTGGGCCCGTACAGCTCGCTCGTGAGCGCCCCGAGCGCGCGCTTGGACGGCGCACGCCCGTCGATGGTCGCGTCGAGCGCCTCACGGAAGCTCGCGGCATCCTGGTAGCGCTGGAAGGGGTCCTTGGCCAGCGATCGCAGCGCGACGGCATCCAGGGATCGCGGGACGGTGTCGCGGATCTCGGACGGCGCGACGGGAGCTTCGCTGACGTGCTGATAGGCGACGGCGACCGGCGACTCGCCGCGGAACGGCGGGCGCCCGGCGAGCAGCTCGTAGAGCACGACGCCGGTGGAGTACAGATCGGCGCGTGCGTCGACGGGTTCGCCCTTGGCCTGCTCCGGCGAGAAGTACGACGCGGTCCCGATGATGGCCGTCGTCTCGGCGACGGTCGAGGAGCTGTCCGACACCGCGCGGGCGATGCCGAAGTCCATGACCTTCACCTGACCGGCATCCGTCACCATGACGTTGCCGGGCTTGATGTCGCGGTGGACAACACCGGCGCGGTGCGAGTACTCGAGGGCCTCGAGGATGCCGTCGACGTACCGGATCGCATCGTCGAGGGGAACCGGGCCCTCGGCGATGATGTCCTTGAGCAGCGCGCCCTTGACGAGCTCCATCACGATGAACGGCACGGGGCGGACGACGCCGTCCTTGCCGGTCTCGGAATCCTCGCCGGCATCGAAGACGCGGACGATGGTGGGGTGGGCCATTCGGGAGGCCGCCTGCGCCTCGAGGCGGAACCGCGTACGGAACGCGTTGTCGCCGGCGAGGTCGCGATCGAGGATCTTGATGGCCACCTCGCGCCCGAGGGTGAGGTCGTATCCGCGGTAGACGCTGGCCATCCCGCCGCGCCCGATGGGCTCGTCGATGCGGTAGCGGCCGGAAAGCACGCGCGGATCAGCGGTCACTGTCTCCCCCTGTCTGGAACATCAGCCACACTAGCCGAGCGCCCGGGCGGCGACCTGAGAACAGGCCGCCGCCCGGGCGATGTCGGATGCTCCGCGCCTTACTCGTCCGTGGTCGGGTTCGGGTCGGGCGTCGGGCCGGGGGCCGGGGGCTGCTCGATCGTCGCCGTGGCCTCGGGCGACGTCGGCGAGGTGCGCTCAGCCGACGGTCCGCCCGAGCAGGTGACCGTGTAGGTCACGATGAGCGTGCCGCTGCCGTTGTTCGGGATCGTGATCTGCGCGTTCCGGTCGTTCGCGCCGAAGGACGAGGACGACTGTCCGTTCGCGAACGTGCCGTTGGAAGCGGTGAAGTTGTACGCGCTCGGAGACCCTTCGCCCGCCGGGCACGTGTACCCGGGCCAGCTGACATCGATCGTGCCGCCGGGGGCCACCGTCGGCGAGTTCAGCGCCGGAGCTCCGGGGGTCTCGAGAGCCGTCTGCTCGCCGTAGGCGGTGAGGTTGATCGTCGTGCCGGCGGGGACGCGTCCGGTCGGGTCGACGGTGTAGACCAGCCCGACCTCGCCCTCGGTGGGGGCGGCGTTGCCGGGCGTGCAGCTGGCGACCAGGTCGTTGCTCTCGAGGACGCCGCGGGCGTCATCGCACGACAGGCCGATGAGTCCGAGCGAGTTGACGTCGATCCGCTCCTCGGTGGGCGTGGGATCGGGTGTGGGGGTCGACGTCGTCCGGGTCGGGGAGGGCGACGTGGGACCGGGCTCCGGCTCGCCCTGGTTCGCGAGGACCGCCCACAGCGTTCCGCCGAGCACCAGGAGCAGGAGGACGATGAGCGCGATCAGCGGCCACGTCCAGGGGCTCCGCTTCTTCTTCTCGGTCGTCGCTTCGGCGTCGGGATCGGCATCCGCGTCGAGAGGGAGGGCGGCCGTGGCGGGCAGGAGCCGCGTGGCGGCCTGGGTGTCACTACCCGGGGTGAGCAGCTGCGTCACGTCGTCGACGCTGCCGGCGCCGGCGACGGCGGGGACCGCGGCGACGGCGGCGGCCATGTCGCCGTGACGGAGGGCGGTCGCCGCGCGAGCGACGGCGGCCGCGGTGGCGGGGCGCTCCTCGGGCTTCTTGGCGATCATCGCCATGACGAGGTTCTGCACCGGGACGGCGACGGTCGCCGGCAGCGGCGGGGGCTGCTCGTTGATCTGCGCCATCGCGATCGCGACCTGCGATTCGCCGGTGAACGGCCTGCGACCCGCCAGGCACTCGTACGCGACGATGCCCAGGGAGTACACGTCCGTCGCGGGGGAGGCCGGGTGACCGGACGCCTGCTCGGGCGAGAGGTACTGGACGGTGCCCATGACCTGACCGGTCGCGGTGAGCGGAACCTGGTCGGCGATGCGCGCGATGCCGAAGTCGGTGATCTTCACCCGACCGTCGGGGGTGATGAGGAGGTTGCCGGGCTTGATGTCGCGGTGCACGAGTCCTGCGGCGTGCGCGGCCTGCAGCGCGGAGGAGGTCTGCGCGACGATGTCGAGGGTCTTGTCGCTGGAGAGCGATCCGTCCCTCTCGAGGATCGTCGACAGGGCCTCGCCGGGGACGAGCTCCATGACGAGGAACGCCGAGCCGGCCTCCTCGCCGTAGTCGAAGACGCTGGCGATGCCCTCGTGGTTGACGAGGGCGGCGTGCCGGGCTTCGGCGCGGAAGCGCTCGAGGAAGCCGGGATCCCCCATGTACTCGTCTTTGAGGATCTTGATCGCGACGGTCCGCCCGATGACATGGTCGGTGGCTTCCCACACTTCACCCATGCCGCCGATCGCGATTCGCGAATCCAGCTCGTAGCGGCCGCCGAAGGTCACTCCTTGCGTCGGTCTCATCTGCCCAGCACCGCCTCCATGACCTGTTTCGCGATGGGCGCGGCGATGGTGTTGCCGCTGCCCGATTGTCCCTGCCCGCCGCCGTCCTCGACCACGACGGCCACGGCGACCTGGGGGTCCTCCGCCGGAGCGAATCCGGTGAACCACAGTGTGTACGGCGCACCCGCACCGTTCTCCGCGGTACCGGTCTTACCGGCCACGTCGACCCCGTCTATTCTTGCACCCGACGCCACGCCGTCCGAGACATTGGCGACCATCATCTCGAGCAGGTCCGCGGCGACATCCGGCTCCATCGCGCGGCCGTACTCGGTCGGGTCGAAGGTCTGCTGGACCGACAGATCCGGGCCGATCACGCGGCGGATCATCTGCGGGTTCATCACGAGACCCTCATTCGCGATGCCGGCGGAGACCATCGCGATCTGAAGCGGTGTCGCGGTGACCTGGCCCTGTCCGAACCCGGTCAGGGCGGTCTGGGCGTCGTCGAGTCCGCGGGGGTAGCTCGACGGCGTCGAGGTCAGCGGGATGTCGAAGCTGGAGTTGAACCCGAACTTCTCCGCTTCCTCGCGGATGGCGTCATCCCCCAGCTCCACGGCGAGCTCGGCGAAGGGGATGTTGCAGCTCAGCCGCATCGCCGTCTCCAGCGTCACCTCCTCGCCCTCGCCGCACGTGCCGCCGCTGGCGTTGCGCAGAACGCTGGAGGACTGGGGCAGGCGGTATGAGGCGGGGTTGGGGAAGGTGGATTCGGGCGTGTACTCGCCGGAGGCGAGGGCGGCGGAGGCGACCACGAGCTTGAACACGGATCCGGGCGGGTTCAGGTCGCCCGCGATCGCTCGGTTCGACAGAGGCTTGCCCGGGTCGGCGACCAGTGCGTCGTACGCCTCGTTGACCTCGGCCGTGATGTGCGAGGCGAGGAGGTTCGTGTCGAAGCTCGGGCTGGACACGAGGGCGAGGATGCGGCCCGTGGACGGGTCCATCGCCACGACAGCGCCCTCGAGGTCGCCGAGTGCGTCGTACGCGGCCCGCTGGACCTCGGCATCCAGCGTCAGGGAGACGTTGGACCCGCGCGGCGGCTGCCCGGTGATGATGCGGTCGAGGCGCGAGAAGAACTGCGACCCGGAGGTGCCGCTCAGCGGCTGGTTCATCGCCAGCTCGAGTCCGGTGGCGGCGCCCAGTGCGGGGTTGATGTAGCCGGTGACGGGCGCCCACATGTCGGGGTCGACGTACTGGCGCTGCCAGCTGTACACATCGTCGGACGGCACCGAAGAGGCGATCGCGGCGCCGCTGGCGATGATCGAGCCGCGCTGGACCTCGTAGGAGTCGTAGAGCGCCCGGGTGTTCTGCGAGTTCTGCTGCAGAGCATCCGCCTGCACCACCTGGATCCAGCTGACCGATCCGAAGAGGGCGAGGAACATCGCCAGCATCACGATGCTGAGGCGTCGGAGTTCTTTGGTCATGTCAGCCGATCACCACCCGGGGACGACTGCGGACGGCATCCGAGATCCGCAGCAGAAGGGCCACGATGATCCAGTTCGCCACGAGGGAGGACCCGCCCGCGGCGAGGAACGGGGTCGTGAGGCCGGTCAGCGGGATCACGCGCGTCACACCGCCGACCATGATGAACACCTGCAGGGCGATGGTGAACGACAGCCCGGTCGCGAGGAGCTTGCCGAAGTCGTCCTGGCCGGCGAGTCCGATGCGGATGCCGCGGCTCGTGAAGACCATGTACAGGCAGAGGATCGCGAAGACGCCGATGAGACCGAGCTCCTCGCCGAGGCTCGGCAGGATGTAGTCGCTCTCGGCGACCGGCGTCAGGTACGGACGGCCCTGGCCGAGACCCGTGCCGACGAGGCCGCCTTGCGCGAGGCCGAAGATGCCCTGCACGAGCTGGTAGCTGCCGCCGGGGGCGTCGACCACGGCCGGGTTGAAGGCGTCGAGCCAGTTCGTGAAGCGTCCTTGCACGTAGGGCAGGACGCGGGATGCCGCGAAGGCGCCGACGGCGACGAGGACGAGCCCGATGAGCACCCAGCCGGTCTTGCCCGTGGCGACGTAGAGCATCGCCACGAACATGCCGAAGATGAGAAGACCCGTGCCGAGATCGCGCTGGAGCACGATGATCCCGAGCGAGACGAGCCAGAAGACGAGGACCGGGCCGAGCTCGCGTGCGCGCGGCCACGTCATGCCGAGGACCTTGGTGCCGGTGGTCGTCAGGCTCTCCCGGGTGCGCACGAGGTAGCCGGCGAAGAAGATCGCCAGGCACAGCTTCGCCAGCTCGCCCGGCTGGAACGTGAAGAAGCCGACGTCCACCCACACGTCGGCGTTGCCGCCGGCGCTGAGGCCGGGGATGACCGGGAGGACGAGCAGCAGGATGCCGACGAAACCGAAGATGTAGGTGTACCGGAAGAGCACTCGGTAGTTCTTCAGAACGACGACCACGGCGATGGCCAGGACCACCGCGATGCCCGCCCACGCCAGCTGGCGCGTGGAGAAGGCACCCCAGCCGAAGCGGATCGCGGCGATGTCGAGCCGGTAGATCATCGCGATCCCGAGCCCGGTGAGGAGCGTCGCGATCGGCACGACGAAGGGGTCGGCATCCCTCGCCACCAGGCGCAGCACGATGTGGAGGGCGACGACGAGGGCCGTGAGCCCGCCGCAGTAGACGAGGAAGCGCCAGTTGATCTCTCCGAGCGCGCCGAGCTGGACCAGCGCGACGGCGGACCAGGTCAGCGCGAGCGCGAAGATCAGCAGGGCGAGCTCGCGGTTGCGCTGGGTCTGCGGGACGCGCAGGCGCCGCAGGGCCCGGATGACGGCGGTGTCGCTCGAGACCGTATCGGGTGCGTCGGGGCGTGCCGGTGCCGCGCTCATCCGCCTCCTCCTGCCGTCTCACTGATCGTGGCGACGATACGACGTGCGTCTAGGAGGGAGCTCGCCGAGATGGTCTGCTCGATGGTCGCCTGCGCGAATTCCGGAAGCGAATCGAGCGGGATGCCGGTGTCTTCGTACGGCGTGGACAGCGAGATCGGGCCGATGTCCTGCTGGACGCCGCGGAAGATCACCACGGTGTCCTCGTCGGCGCCGACGTAGTAGCGCGTCTGGGTCCACTGGTAGCCGCCCCACAGGCCCACGGCGAGGATGCCGAGGACGAGCACCACGCCGATGATCCAGCCGAACCGGCGGCGACGGCCGCGTCGACGGTCTTCCTCGATGAGCTCCTCGAGGAACTCCGCGGCCGGCTCGAAGTGCGTCGGCTCGTTCGCGGCCTGCCGGTTCGGGTGCAGCCAGCTGGTGCGTCCGGGGCGGGCGGCGGGCACCTCGATGCCCTGCGGGTTGGAGGCGGAGCCGACGATCGTGGGTGTCCCGGAGAACACCGGATGCGCGCCGCCGACGTCGGCGATGACGATCGTGACGTTGTCGGGAGCGCCCCCGTCGAGGGCTTGCTTGAGCAGGATGTCGGCGGTGCGGCCGGGCGTGAGGCCCTGGCTGAGCGCTTTCGCCGTGTGGGCGTCGTCGACGACGCCGGAGAGGCCGTCCGAGCAGAGCAGCCAGCGGTCGCCCGGCTGCGTCGGCATGATGAACGTGTCGAGCTCGGGGTTCGGGTCCATGTCGCCGAGCACCCGCATGAGGACCGATCGACGCGGGTGGTAGCGCGCCTCCTCCGGTGTGATGCGGCCGGAATCGACCAGGCGCTGGACGAACGTGTGGTCGGTGGTGATCTGGGTGAGCTCGTCGTCGCGGTACAGGTAGATCCGCGAGTCGCCGATGTGCGCGATGACGGCGTAGTCGTTGACCATCACCATGGCGCTGACGGTCGTGCCCATCCCGGCGAGTTCGGGGCGGACGTCCACGGTGTCGATCAGCGCGCGGGCGGTCTCCGAGACGCCGTCCCGCAGGGCCCGTTCGGCATCCGACGGCGACGCGTAGGGGTGGTCGAGCTGCTCCAGCCGGGTGACGGCGATGCTCGAGGCGACGTCGCCGCCGGCATGTCCACCCATGCCGTCGGCCACGAGGAAAAGGTTGGATCCGGCGTACCCGGAGTCCTGGTTGTTGGAGCGCACCTTGCCGGTGTGCGAGATCGCGGCGCTCGAGCCCTGGAAGACCATGGTGAGGGTTCCGCTTACGCCCGCAGCTCGAAGGTCGTCGCGCCGACCTTGATGGGGGCGCCCAGGGTCACCGGGACGGGCGTCGACACGCGGGCGCCGTCGTGCCAGGTCCCGTTCGTCGAGTCGAGGTCTTGCAGCATCCACTGCTCGCCCCACAGGACGAGGCGGGCGTGGTGGCTGGAGGTGTAGTCATCGCGGATCACGAGACCCGACTCGCTCGAGCGACCGATCGTGAGGGGTTCGCTGCCGAGCGGGAGCTCGAGTCCCGCCTTCGGACCCGACGTGATCACGATGCGCGTCGCGGACGTCGTCGTCGCCGCTCCACCCTTGGTGCCGGCGCGGGGCGCGGATCCGGATGCCGGGCGGTCGGCCACGGGGGCGGTGGTGTTCGCGCGCGGGGCGGCGGGCGCAGCGGCGGCTGCCGCGGGGCTCGCAGCGGCGGGTGCGCCGGCCTCGGCGGGCTCGGGCATCCGTCGGACCTTCACACCGAACAGGTCGGCGCGGAGCGAATAGACGACGCCGAAGACGAACGCCCAGAGGAGGACGAGGAAGCCGATGCGCAGCAGCAGGAGGGTCAGTTCACTCATGCGAGGGGTCCGCCTTCGCGCAGATCGTAGGCCCGCGTCGCGTCGGCCGCCGGGAGGGGCGGGCGCGGCGGAGTGGCCTGGGCGACCACGCGGAAGATGATCTCGGTGCGGCCGATGGTGACCACCGAGTCGGGGGCGAGGGCGGCTTCGCCGACCTTCTGCCCGTTGAGTTTGGTGCCGTTCGTGGACTTCAGATCGCGCACCATCGCGCGCTCGCCGTCCCACAGGATCTCGACGTGTCGGCGCGAGGTGCCGGAGTCGGGGATGGTGATGTCGGCGTCGCTGCCGCGACCGATGACGGTGCGTGATTTGGCGAGGGTGTGGCGCTTGCCGTCGATGTCGACGACGCCGCGCCAGGAGACCTCGCCGCCCTGAGCGGTGGCGCTGTCGACGCGGAGGGTGCCGGTGGACAGCTGCGGGTCGCGCTCGAGGGTGATCGATACGGGGCCGGCGAAGCTGTAGCCCTGAGCCTTGGCGTGGGTGTGCACCAATGTGTCGAGCTCGTGGATGAGGGCGCCGCCGAGGGCCGCCATCTTCTCGTCGTCGGCGGGGGCGAGGCGCACGGCGAAGGTGTTGGGCGCGAGGATGCGGTCGCGGGTGACGACGGCGGCCTTCTTGTCGAGTTCGCTGCGGAGGGCGGAGGCGATCTCGACGGGCTGGATGCCGCTGCGGAAGGTCTTCGCGAACGCGCTGTTCACGGCGCGCTCGAGACCTTTCTCGAAGCTGTCAAGTAGTCCCACGGGGCTCCTCGGAGGGCGGTTCCGGTTGGTACATGGTAATTGCACATGAGCATCGGTGCCGTGCGAGTGGACGGAGGGAGGGAAGTGCGGGCGGTCGGGCCGCCGTCGGGCGGGTCGGGTGCGTCCTTGCGCCATTCTGCCCCGTCCAGGCGCTCGCGCGCGATTCCGCGGGCGGATTCGGGCGTGATATCCTCGCACAGTTGCGTCGGCAGGTGACTGCCGTTCGCGCGAGTGGCGGAATAGGTAGACGCGCTGGCTTCAGGTGCCAGTGCCCGCAAGGGCGTGGGGGTTCAAGTCCCCCCTCGCGCACAGCGAATGTGCGGACAGCCGGTCGGTGGAGAGATCCCCGGCCGGCTTCGTCGTTTCCGGATGCGGTGTGCGGCGGCTCGGGCGCCGTGGGGAATCCGAGAGGATGTCGAGCGTGACGACGAACGTGCGCCCGCTCCCCGCCGTGGGTCGACTGCGCCGGGGACGACTGCCGTTCCTCGGGCCGATGAACGCCGCGGTGCAGTTCCTCTACTGGCCGGCGATCACTTTCGCGCTCTGGCTGTATCTCCCTCCCGTCGCGATCATCGTGGGCGTGGTCTCGGGGCTATGGCTGTTGTTGCTTCTGGTGTTGTTCGTGCGATTGCCGTTCGTTCACATCGACTTCACTCCCGACGAGGTGAGCATCGTCGGCTGCCTCACCCGGCGCCGCATTCGGACCGAGGACATCACCGGGGTTTCGGCACTGTCCGCCGGCACGTTCGTGATGCTCGGGATCTGGTACGGCGCCCTGATCGGACGTTCGGTCTACTGCGCGCCGGACTTCGTCCTCGTGGACGGCTCGCGCGTCAACGTCCCGTCGTTCTTCGCGAACGAGTCCGACTCGGAGAACCAGGTCGCTGCCATTCGGGCGTGGCTTCGGGAACGGCAGGCTGAACGCGCGCTCGCAGTACCGGAATGAATCTTGACGCTGTCCTCCGCGCAGGCCGGAGTGGTGTGATGGGACGTGTGGCAGACGACAGCGTCCTGAGGGGCCGCGGCTTCGCGCGGTGGTGGGCGTACCGGCTTCTCACGTTCGCTCCCGCCTTCGCCATCATCTGGTTGTTCCCTGACTACTCCGTGACACGCAAGGTAGTTACCAGTGGGGTGATGCTGGCTATCGCTCTGATGCTCATACCTTTCGAGTTCGTTGTGCTCTCTCGTCGGGAGAAGCGCGATCTGGAGAACGTGGGACCCCGCGTCCGACGCCCCCTCTCAGAAAGCCCGAGACGGATGTATCGAGCGCGACGCAGCAGTGAGCCGGACGGCCACGGGGGTAGTTGAATCGGGGGCCCGCCCGCGGGATATCGATCTGTTGACGGAACCTCAGCTATGGTCCGGAGTTCGCCCTCGATTCCTCTGTCGCGTGATCAGCTACGGTCTCGACCAGACCAAGTACTTCATCGCCGAACGGAGGGCCGTGTGAGACTGCGGCTTTGTAGGTTCGTCAGCTCGTCTGCCGGGCTCACCACGTTCGTGCTCGTGGTGACTGGTCTCGTCTACCCCATAGGGTGGGACGTCAAGATCGGGATGATCTTGATCGGCGTTCCCATCGTGGTCGCCGCCGTCATCCGAGCCACGGCAATGTCCAACTGTGGAAACCCCGTTGTGGAGAGAGCCGCGAGAAGGGTTCACGTGGCGGTTGAGGCGTCGCTTCTTCGATTGGCGAAGAGTCTTGTGGATGCCTGTCGCGGTGTGTGCGACGGCGCCGAGGACCGGTTGCCTTGGAGTGGCAGGCACGAACGGAAACACAGAAGGTCGACGCGGTGATTGAGTACCCGAGACCGCCGATGGATGATTCGGCCAATGTGACCAGCTTGCAGGACTGGGGAGCGTCCCGAGAGGTGATCCCATTTATGGCCTGGGCCTACTCGACAGTTCGGGCCCCGCAGATTCCTCCGCAGATCCAGCTCCCTCAAGGCTGGAGCCCGAGATCGAAGCCTTCGCTGTCGAATGTTGTCGACATGCTGCGGAGGGGCGCGGGGTTGTCACTTCACGAGTCTGTTCCCGTCGACGTCGCGCTCTTTCGTGAAGGACACGCGACGCTCTCGAGCCTGGAGTGCGTGGGGAATGCCCGCGCGTTCGGATCTCTCGAGAGCGTCGAAGGCATGGTTGGGCTTCAGAGCCTCAGCTTGCCTCGCTTCGCAACGAGGTTCGATCTGGCGCATCTGGACAAGTTGCGAGTGGCGACCATCTCTCACGCCGCGCAAGTGTCGGTCGCGAAAGCACCCAATCTGACTGTTCTCGGGCTGAGGATGTCGTCGGTGCCGTCCACCTTCACGCTCGAGCCTCAGATCCATGAGCTCGACCTCGACGTTCGTCAGCTCGACATGCGTTCGTGGGGATCAACACAGAATCTCCGCGAGGTGGTCGTCACCGGTGCGTCCAGCTTTGACGTGACGCCGCTCGCCGACGCTATTGAGCTCGAGCGTCTCATCGTCATGAGGACGAAAGAGGTCACCGGACTTTCCGCGCTTCGCAATTGCCGCAAGCTGAAGGAGGTCGTGCTGTCGAATGTCCATCGCTTAGACGATGTTCGGGTTCTTCTTGAGCTTTCGCTGATGCGTTTCGAGGGCGTCGGACCCGCCTTCGACGACGACTTTGCCGTTGCCGCGGGAGCGCGTGCTGGCTGGTGGGTGCCGCGACCGGCCAAGGCACGCGAGGGTGTAGCCGCACCGTTCGTCATCCGAGAGGTGCCGGACGATCTCATCGAGGTCGCCCTCAGCGACATGGCGTGGTTCGCCGCTCGGACCGGCCTGCCTCTGGATTCCGTCACCACCGATGATGTCGAGCAATTGGTGCAGCACGAGCTCGAGCGAACTCACCCGCAGTGGCTGAGTGAGGAGATCGTCATCCTCGATTCCGAAGCCGATGAATTCATCGCGATAGTGCCGAACACCCAGGTCGCTCGGACGATGGTCGCTGTGATGAGCCGGCTCTTCGCCGACACAAGCCGGCTACGCGTTGCGGTACGCAGCCTCGGGATGACATGAAGGGCAGTATGAGGGCCAGGCTCTGTCGCTTTCTGGGCTCCTCCGCCGCGCTTTACACGCTTGCCGCCCTGACCGTCAGTATCGTCGGACCCGCTGACTGGTGGTGGAAACTGGTCATGGTGTTCGTGGCCACCCCCATCGTCGTGTTGGCCACGACCCGGTTCTACGGCAACCATCAGATCTGGAATCCGCCTTGTGGGGAGACCCGGAAGAAGCGTCCGCGAACTGACTGAACGCGAGCGGTCCCGGATCACGCGGAGTGAGGGTGCCCCAGAGCATCTCCGCTGGGCTTGAGGCAGCGGGGCTAGCGGGAGCCGGGGTGGCCGGGCGGACTGGAAAGTGCCGCGGAGGATCGATGCTCGAATACCTTCGGGGGGGGGAGTAATCATCACGGAGTCACGGTCCGCGCCGGTCACGGGTCGAGCCGGGCGCGCCTTCCTGCTCTCGATATCGACATTCCTCGGCGGAGGGGGAGCGTTCGCGCTCGCAACCGTCGGCTTCGTCGAG
Organism: Microbacterium sp. NPDC077184; assembly: GCF_040687055.1. Lineage (NCBI taxonomy): Bacteria > Bacillati > Actinomycetota > Actinomycetes > Micrococcales > Microbacteriaceae > Microbacterium > Microbacterium sp. NPDC077184. Next base: position 65,333 of record NZ_JBFBMM010000008.1, on the reverse strand, counting down.
TCGAGTCTCGGCGCGTGGTCCTTCGTTCTCGCTTCCCCCCCTGCTCGGGTTGTTCGTTTGGGCCTGGGTCCGATTTCCGAGCCTCGGAATCCTTGTCACCGACCAGCATGTGGTCGTGCGGTCGTGGTGGCAGACGACGCTGTTCGCGCGCGAGAAGGTGGTGCGGTTCCGCTCCTTGACGTACACGGGCGTGCTCTACATCTCTTGGCCCGCCATGAGTGGGGTTCTCGAACCTGGGCAGGTCGTGGTGGTTATGGCAGGCGGTTACGAGCACGTGTGTGGCGGTTCGGTCACGTGGAGGACCACGGCGCGAGCTCAGGCGAGAGGGCTCAGCGACGCTTTGGGGGTTTCCGCGGAGCGTTCCTCAATGCGCCGAGCCGTGGGGGTAGACGGCCGAAGGAGGACGACCATGCGGGAGAGCCCTCGTCGGGTGTATCGAGCGCGACAGTGGGGGATCGATGACCCGAAGTCGTGAGGACGTGATCGAGGAAGCGGGAGAGGTCCTCGTCGGCTCTCGCCGCCTCGTCCGGAGTGTGTGGATGCTTCTGGGGCTGGGGTGCTGGCTGATCGTCGCCGCGATCTGTGTCGGTATTGCCGGGTCGACGGTGTGGCCCATCGCGCTCGTTGCATCCGCGATCGCCGGTGCGGCGACCGCCGCCGCCGTGTGGACCGTCGTCGGTGGACTCCGCATGCGGATCCGGCTGCAGGACACGCGGTTGACGGTCAGAGGCTGGCTGTGGCGGGAGGACATCGTGGTGCCGCGCGAGGATATCGAGGGCGGAGAGGTCGTCGAGTTCTTCGATCCGCGACTGCACGGCCTGTACTGGATCCGGGGCAATCGGAACTACCCGCGGAAATTGCAGCTGCAGCTGCGGACTGGCGACACGGTGGGTATCCCGTCGAGCTTCGGACCGGAGCAGCTCCTCCGAAGACAGGCCGCTCGCGTGAACGAATGGTGCGCGGCGTCCGATGGCGCCGGTTCCGCGACGGGTGATGCCAGCGACAAGGGGTACCGAATCGACACAATGCCGCGATTTGTCGCCTGGTTCCCCTGTTACCAGGCGGCTGCTGTCCTCGGGGTGATTTCTGTCGCGGTGAGCGCTGTCGGCTCTTTCGCGGCTCTCGGTCTCAGCGTCGCCTGCGCCGCCGGATTCGTGGCAGGCTTCGGCCGGCTCGCAAGACGGATGGATCGCAGCGACCCGGACTTCGATGAAGTGTTCTGAGTGATGGTGGGACGCAGGGCAGACGCGGGCATCTTGAGGGGCCGCAGCTTCGCGAGGTGGGTGGGTTACCGGCTTCTGACGCTCACCCCCGTGTTGGCCATCATCTGGCTACCGACCGGCCCTTCTGTGTCCGACAAGGTGATCAGTAGCGCGATCGTGCTGGCCATCTCCATGGGCATCTTCTCGCTGGAGTACGTCGAGCTCTCTCGTCGGGAGAAGCGCAGGCTGGAGGAAGTCAGACCTGCTGCCCGCCGTCCTCTCTCGGAAAGTCCGCGTCGGCTGTACCGCGCGCGCCGACGCAACGCGGTGGATGGTTCGGATACCGCCGCGCGCTAGTCCGCCCCGGCGCGCCGTTTGGCGCCGCCACCCCGGCGAGTGAGGATGGGTCGGTGCTCGACGGCCCGCCCCTCGCCGAATGGCTGCCGGTGTCGGCGGCCGCTCTGGTGTTCCTGCTGGTCGCGGCGGGCATCGCCGGATGGGTGGACGCGGTCGTCGGCGGTGGCGGACTCATCCAACTCCCAGCCCTCGTCATCGCCGTTCCGCAGGATGTCGCCACGCCCTACGTCCTCGGCACCAACAAGCTCTCCTCCTTCTTCGGCACGCTGACGGCCAGCTGGGTGTACCTGCGCCGCATCCGCGTGCAGCTCGTGCTCCTCGTCCCCCTCGTCGCGGGCGCGTTCTCCGGCTCGGCCGCGGGTGCCGCCGTCTCGCGGTTCGTGCCGCGCGAGGTGCTGACTCCGGTCGTCCTCGTCGCGGTGGTGGCCGTGGCGGCGTACACCTTCTTCAAGCCCTCGATGGGACTCGAGCACGAACCGCGGTTCGACGGCGGCGTCGCCGTCGTCTGGCGCGCGGCGCTCATCGGCATCGGCGTCGGCTTCTACGACGGACTCCTCGGCCCCGGCACGGGGTCGTTCTTCGTCATCCTCCTCGTCGGCGTGCTCGGTTTCGGCTTCCTCCAGGCCAGCGTCAACGCGAAGGTCGCGAACCTGACCACCAACCTCGCCGCGCTCGCGGTGTACGGGGTCCACGGCGAGATCCTCCTCGTCCTCGGCCTCGCGATGGCGGCGGTCAACATGGCGGGCGGTTTCCTCGGCGCGCACATGGCCACTCGGCGCGGCAGCGCGTTCGTCCGGGTGGTGTTCCTCGTCGTGCTCGGCATCCTCATCGTCAAGCTCGCCTGGGACACGGTCGTCCAGTTCACCGGGTGAATCGGCCCCCCACGCCGACGGATGCCGCACCCGTGCGTCACGCGCCGGTCGAGGCGCGGGGGACGAGCATCGTCGGCAGCTCGAGAGAAGGGTGCGCGACCGACCGGCCCTTCGCGGCGTCGGCGAGGAGCCCGACGGCGGTGGCCGCCATCTCGCGGAGCGGCTGACGGATCGTCGTGAGCGGCGGCTGCAGCCACCGCGCCCCGCGCACGTCGTCGAACCCGACGACGAGGACGTCGCGCCCGATCGACAGGCCCGCCTCCGCGATCGCGCGATAGGCGCCCGCGGCCATCTCGTCCGAGCACGCGAACAGGCCGATCGGTCCGTCGCCGGGGATCTCGGTGAGAGCCCGCGCCGTCGCCCGCCGTGCCTGGCCCGGCGTCCAGTCGGCGCGTTCGCGAACGACCACGGCGCCCGGCATCCGCCGCTCCACCTCCGCCTCGAACCCCTGCACGCGAGCTCTGCCGAAACGGAACGTCGGCTCCCCGGCGATCACGACGAACCGGCGTGCACCGCGGTCGATCAGGTGGGCGGCGGCATCCGTTCCCCCGGCGTGATCGGTCGTGCCGACGTTCCACAGCGGCAGGGACGCATCGCCCCGCGGCCCGAGGAGGACGATCGGGATGCCGGCATCGGCCAGCACCCGCACCTGCGACGCGGTCGGCGTGATGAGGCCGATGACCACCCCGGCCGACCCCCGGGAGCGGATGCGCATCGGCCAGTCGTCGCGCGGCGCATCGCGTTCGGTGGTGAGCACGAGGTCGTAGCCGAGCTCGGCCGCCGCGATCTGCGTCCCCGCGGTGACCTGCTCCGAGTACGGGTCGTGGAATCGGCCGAGCACCAGGTCGATGAGGCGCGAGGTGCCGGCGCGCGGACGGCCGCGGCGCTCGCCGTCGCGCCGGTAGCCGAGGTCCCGGGCGGCGGCGAGCACCCGCGCGCGCGTCTCCGCGGCCATCTCGCCGCGCCCGCGCAGGGCACGCGACACCGTCGTGACGCTCAGCCCGCACCGTGCGGCGACGGCGTCGAGGGTCGGACGCGGTTCGGAGGTCACCCCGTTATTTTGCGCCAATTCATCGCGCGTGATCCGGTCAGGTGGAAAGGTGGGCGCACCGTATCGATCGATGGAGAGGATTCGAGATGTCGACGACGACACCGCGAAGCGCCCTGCGCGTCGCGCTCATCGGCACCGGCTTCATGGGCCGCGCGCACGCGCAAGCCTGGCGCACCGCTCACCGGTTCTTCGACCTGGCCCGTGAGCCGCAGCTTGCCGTCGTGGTGGGCCGCGACCCGGAGCGCACCGCCGCCGCGGCGGCCGAGTTCGGCGCCGAGGGGTGGAGCATCGACTGGCGCGAGGTGATCGACCGAGGTGACATCGACGTGGTCGACATCTGCACCCCCGGCGACACCCACGCCGAGATCGCCACCGCCGCGCTCGAGGCGGGCCTCCACGTCCTGTGCGAGAAGCCCCTCGCCAACGACGTCGCCGAGGCCGAGGCGATGGTGGCGGCTGCGGATGCGGCGGCCGCGGCATCCGGCGCGGTGAGCATGTGCGGGTTCAGCTACCGCCGTACTCCCGCTCTCGCGCTGGCTCGACGCTTCGTCCAGGAGGGGCGGATCGGCGAGATCCGGCACGTGCGCGCGCAGTACCTGCAGGACTGGCTGAGCGATCCGGATGCCCCCTACACGTGGCGCCTGGACCGGGAGCGCGCCGGGTCAGGCACTCTCGGAGACATCGGAGCGCACTCGATCGACGCCGCCCAGTGGATCACCGGTGATGCGATCACGCGCGTCTCGGCGACGATGCAGACCTTCGTCGAGACCCGACCGGTGCTCGGCGAGCAGGTGGGTCTCGGCGGACGAGCAGCGCAGGGAGCTGCGCGCGAGCGGGTGACCGTCGACGACGCCGTCGCCTTCACCGCGCGCTTCGCGTCCGGGGCGATGGGGGTCTTCGAAGCCACGCGGCTGGCGACGGGTCACCGCAACTCCAACCGCATCGAGATCAACGGCGACCGGGGCTCCGTCGCGTTCGACTTCACCCGCATGAACGAGCTCGAGTACTACGACGCCGCCGATGATGCGGGGGCCCAGGGATTCCGCCGCATCCAGGTGACCGAGGCCGAGCATCCCTACACGGCGGCGTGGTGGCCGGCCGGTCACGGACTCGGATACGAGCACCTCTTCACCCACCAGGTGGTCGATCTCGTCCGCGCCATCGCCGGAGAGGGACCCGCCGAACCCGGCTTCGCCGAGGCGGCGGGCGTGCAGCGGGTCCTGGCCGCGGTCGAGCGCAGCGCCCACGATGACAGCCGCTTCACCGCCGTGGAGCCGGCACCGCCCACACCGTCCTACCAGAAGGAGCCCCTCTCATGACCTCCCGCCGTGCACTCGTCGTCCGCGGAGGCTGGGACGGGCACAAGCCCGTCGAGGCCACCGAGCTCTTTCTGCCGTTCCTCCGCGACAACGGGTTCGACGTCACCGTGTCCGGGACCAACGACGTCTATACGGATGCCGACCTCATGGCCGCGACCGACCTCATCGTGCAGAGCGTGACGATGTCGGAGATCTCGCGCGAGGCCTTCGCCGGCCTTCGTGACGCCGTGCGCGCCGGGACCGGGCTCGCCGGCTGGCACGGAGGGATCGCGGATTCCTACCGCATGGAATCGGACTACCTCCACCTCATCGGCGGCCAGTTCGCGACGCATCCGTCGAAGGCGCCCGAGGAGTGCGGCGCGGGCGAGTCCGACAACTTCCTGCCCTACACGGTCGAGATGACCGAGCTCGGCCGCACCCACGAGATCACCGCGGGGATTGCCGACTTCCCGCTCGACACCGAGCAGTACTGGGTCCTGCACGACGACCTCATCGACGTCCTCGCCACGACCACGCACCCCGTCCAGCCCTACCACCCGTGGCATCGGCCGGTGACGTCCCCGGCGGTGTGGACGCGCCACTGGGGTGACGGCCGCATCTTCGTGGCGACGCCGGGGCACTCCCCGGAGGTCCTCGCCGATCCGAACGTCCGCACCATCGTGGAGAGGGGGATGCTGTGGGCAGCCCGCACCGCGTAGGCATCGTCGGACTCGGGGTCATCTCGGGTCAGTACCTCACCACCTTCGCCGGCGTCGCCGGCATCCGCATCACCGCGGTCGCCGACCTCGACGCCGCCCGCGCCGAGGAGGCGGCCGGCCGCATCGACGGATGCCGCGCCCTCTCGGTGGCGGATCTCCTCGCCGACCCCGAGGTCGACACGGTCCTGAACCTCACGATCCCGGCCGCCCACGCCGAGATCGCTCTCGCGGCTCTCGCGGCGGGGAAGAACGTCTACGGCGAGAAGCCGCTGGCGGCGATCCTGCCCGACGCGCAGCGCATCATGGACGAGCGCGGTGACGCGTGGGTCGGCGGTGCTCCCGACACGGTGTTGGGGACCGGCATCCAGACGGCGCGCGCCGCGGTGGACGAGGGGCTCATCGGGCGCCCTCTCTCGGCGACGGCGACGTGGGTGTCGGCCGGGCACGAGGCGTGGCACCCGCATCCGGACTTCTACTACCGCGAGGGCGGCGGGCCGCTCATGGACATGGGGCCGTACTACCTGACCTCGCTCGTACACCTCCTCGGTCCGGTCGTCCGCGTCACCGGGGTGTCGCGGCGCGCGCGGGACGAGCGGACCATCGCCACCGGCCCGCGCGCCGGTGAGCGGATCCCGGTCGAGGTCGACACGCACGTCACCGGCGTCCTGGAGCACGCGTCGGGGGCGGTGTCGACGGTGGTGTTCAGCTTCGACGCCGTGCGCAGCGAGGCGCGACCGCTCGAGATCCACGGCGAGGAAGGGTCGCTCACCCTCCCCGACCCGAACATGTTCGACGGCGAGGTCGCCCTCGCCCGTCGGGGGTCGGAGTGGCAGACCCTCCCGGTCGCGGCGGGCTACGCCGACGCCGGCCGCGGGATCGGGCTCATCGACATCGTGCGCGGCGGTCGCGGTGCGGACGGCTCGGTGGCCCTCCATGTGCTGGACATCATGAGCTCCCTGCTCGAGTCCGGCCGCCGGGGTGCCCCGCTCGACCTCGTGACGACCGTCGCGCGCCCGGCGCTCGTGCCCCTCACTCCCCGGGAGGTGTGGTCCCGAGAGGCCTGAGCGGATGCCGCGGTGAGAGGATCGGAGGATGGAAGCCGACGCACGCGAAGAGCTCCGGGCGCTGCGCGCGCGGGCTTTCGGTCCGGGCGCCGACATCCACGACGACCCCGTCGCCCGCGAGCGTCTGCGCGAACTCGAGACGCTGGTGCAGGAGCGGGCGCGCGAGCGGGCGGATGCCGCGTCCCCGCCGGTCGCGGAGCCCGAGGGACCCGAGGAGCCGCCGGACGGGTCCGACGCCGGTCGTGAGCCGACGCCGCAGGAGCCCGCCGCTGAGCCCCGGTCGCCCCGGCGGATCTCCGCGGGGTGGTGGGCGGCATCCGTCGTCGCGGCGTTCGCCGTGGGCGCGGCAGGTGCCGTCGCGGTCACCGCGGTGAGTCAGGGTGCGAGCGGGGCCCAGGTCATCGCGTCGCTCCCCCCGGAGCCCGAGGTCCCGTGGCCCCGATTCCTCGGCGCCGAAACGGGCGACTCGACCTCGTTCCGCGAGTTCTACGGGTTGGCGACGGTCAGCGCGGAGCGCTCCTGGGGCGGGCCGGGGTCCGATCGCTGCCTCATCGTCTTCCAGACCGTCGAGGCGGACATGGTGGGCTCCGGTGCGGGGTATCAGTGGGCCTGCGGTACACGCTCGTTTCCCCCGAGTGTGCAGTTCGAGGTGGGGTCGTCGAACTCGCTGCCGGATGAGTTGCGGGCGCGCTTCCCCGCGGGGACCGAGCTCCAGTTCACATACGTCCCCTCACCTCGGGAGGACGTCGACGCCCCGCGCGTCGAGATCACGGAGATCCCGCCCGCCGACGACGCCGACGCGCAGGAGTGAGCTCAGACCCCGTCGAGGGCGGGCAGCAGCACGAAGACGATCTCCTCGACCTCGCGGCCGAGTCCGGGCGCGAACGACGTCGTCCGTGAGACCTCGGTGAAGCCGTTGTGGCGGAGCACTTCGACCGAGCCCGCGTTGTGCGCCGCGCACCGCGCGAACAGCGGGCGCACCGGCTCGAGCGACACGAGCTGGCGTAGCGCCTCCGTCGCGATCCCGCGGCCCCAGACCTCCCGTGCGGTCCAGAAGCTCACCTCGCGGTCGCCGTCGACGGTGAACGCCGCGACCGTCCCGGCGAAGGAGCCGTCGGCGACGATGATCCGCTGGATCACCTCGTCGCTCGCGCGCTGACGGGCCATCCACGCGTCGAACTCTTCCCGGGAGTCGGGATCGGATGCCGTGAACGCGGCCTGCTGAACACCGTCGGGATCGCGCATCATCGCGAAGACGTCGTCGAGGTCGTCGTCGGTGAGCGGGCGCAGCTCGATGTGGGTCACGGGGACACCGTACTCAGAGCCATCCCCGCGCAGAAGGGGACTCCCGCGCAGATGGGAGTTGTCGATACCATGTGCGTGTCACGCTTCGGCGTGGCCTATCCGGGGGGATCCGTCGGCGCCCGGGCTTGGAGCATCGCTCAGCCCGGGCGTTCGATGGGAACGCGACCAGCCCACGCGTTCTGCAACATTTCCGTCACTGTGCGACACCCCCCTCGCGGGCCGGGCGTCGCTTCGTTAGCGTGGAACCGCTCCGGCGCGCACGGCGGCGGACGATGAAGAACGGCATGGAATGAGCACGCAGGGCACCGTCAAGTGGTTCAACTCGGAGAAGGGCTTCGGGTTCATCGCACCCGACGAGGGCGGTGCTGACGTCTTCGCCCACTACAGCGCGATCGAGGCCAGCGGCTACCGCTCGCTCGAGGAGAACCAGCGCGTCGAGTTCGAGATCGCCCAGGGCCCCAAGGGCCTGCAGGCGGAGAACATCCGCCCGCTCTGATCTCGAGCGCCCCGCGGGGCGCTCAGGGTGATCTCGCGTCCCGGGCGGGGCGCGATCAGGAGCGGTCGCCGCGCACGAGCTCCAGACCCGCGCCGGCGAACTGACGCAGCGTCGCGTCCGGCAGGAACGCGCGCGTGAGCGCCGGTCCGATGCGGGCGAGGTCGCTCTCGTCGCGGAAGAGCAGGTACATGGTCTCGTACCGCGGGTGGAACTTCTCCTTGAAGCGGTGCAGTGACCCGAAGCTGTAGACCGGCTCGAGCATGTCGGCGAGCTTGTCGCTGAGGACGGCGATCATGCCGGCATCCGGCGGATAGTCGTGCGCGAGGGGCGCGCCCGAGAGCGACATGATCTCCGCGCCCTCCTCGGAGAAGAGCTTGGCCGACGAGCCGATGAGGAACTCCATCACCGGACCGAAGCCGCCCTCGCGCCGGCGCATGAGGTCGAGCGTCCACCCGCGTACGGCGCCGTCGCCGCCGTAGACCGGCAGCCACGACAGGAACCCGTCGACGTCGCCCTCGGGCGAGATGGCCAGGGCGAGTCGCACCTCGGGGTCTTCGGCCTCCACGAGCGTTCCGAGCGTGAATCCCATCTCGGGGAGTCCCTTGTCACCCACCCACATCTCCGAGATCGCGCGCAGCTGCTGACGCACGCCCCAGCTCTCGTCGGCGAGGCGCGTCATCCGGAACGTCATCTCCTCGCGCCCCGCGCGGTTGAGAGAGGAACGCACCGAGTTCCACTGCTTCCCGGTGAACGCCAGCCCCGGCAGGTCGACGATGGTGTCGTCGGCGACGACGATGCTCCGCCACGTCGCCGGGACCGCCGCGCGGGTGGCCTCGTCGGAGCTGAAGAAGCACGGCACGAGGCCCGCCTCCTCCGACATCCGGATGAATTCCGTGACGGATGCCGCGCGGGTCTCGACCGGACCGAGGGGGTCGGCGAGGGCCAGGGCCACCCCCGAACGACGCTGGTGGGCGACCATCCCTCCCGACGTCCGGGCGTACGCCATGCCGTCCCACGTGGTCATCCACGACAGCGTGCCGCCACCCGACGAGCGCAGCATCTCCTTCGCGGCGTCGGCATCGGGGGTGGGGCTGAGGCCCAGGCGCGACCGACGACGGGCGCGGAAGGCGCCGCGGACGATCACGAGATAGATCAGCATCCCGAGCCACATCAGTCCGCTCGTGAGGGCGAGCTCGGTCTCGCCGTCGATCACACCCTCGACCTGCTGTTCGGTCGCGATGATGATCGCGGCGACCACGACGGCGCCGAGGAGGACGTTCAGGCTCGCGAGGATGATCGTCACCACCCACGACCAGCGCCGTCCCCGGCGGAGGCCGTTCGCGACGAACAGGATGATCAGGGTGTCCACGGCGACGTCGATGAAGCCTCCGGAGACCGCCTCCGTGGGCCCGAACAGCCCGTTGGTCGGAATGAGGATCGTGATGATCTGGATCGCGCCCAGGACGACGACGCCGAAGAAGGCGATGAGTCTCTGCTCTCGCACCGTGGTGCGCCGGAGCTTCAGCGACCGGTCGACGGCGAGGATCAGGATCACGGCCAGGAAGTGCTCGAGGTCGGCGAGAGACCCCCAGAAGAGCAGCGCGATGAAGACGAACGAGAAGACGACCAGCCAGCCGCGCACCCGCCACGGCGGGCGGAGCAGGCCCACCGCGGCGGCGATGCACGCCATCGTGCCGCCCGACGCGCCCACGTCGAGGGCCTGCGCCTGCGCCTGCGCCCACTCCCACGGGGTCAGTGACAGCACCGACAGAAGAAGCGCCGACGCGAGGACGGCGAAGAGCTGGCCCACCCAGAAGTAGGCCAGTGCCGCGCGCGAGCCGCGGCGGAACTCGAGGTAGGCCATGCCGACGAAGCTGCTGATGGTCAGGATGTACACCCACGGGTGATCGACGAAGAAGGTGCCGATCACCGGTGTCCACCAGCGGCCTTCGGCCAGAGCCGGGAGCCCGTAGGCGACGACGTCGAAGGCGGGCGCGTCCACGAATGCCGACCACAGGCCGCCGAAGACCACGCCGACGACGAGGATCAACGCCACCAGGGTCAGCGTCGCCGGGATGCGGCGGACGACCGTGAGGACGACGGGGGGCGACTTCGGGGACGCTTCCTCGCTCATGGGCATCACCCTAGCGAGATGCGCCGGTCAGCGTCCGTCGAGTCGGGCGTGATCGGCCAGGGCCGCGGCGTCCTCCGCGTCGCGGAGAGCCCGCCGCGCGGCATCCAGGGCCGTCACCGGATCCTGGGCCTGACGGGCGTCGGCGAGCTCGCGCTGGGCACGCAGCAGGCGGGCGCGCGCATCGGCGCCGGCGCGCGTGTGGGCGATCGCCGCTTCGCCGCGGGCGACGGCGCCGCGGGCGGAGGCGAGGGTTCCGGGAAGAGCGGTACGGGCGCTCCGCAGTCGCTGCTGCGACGTCCGCGCGTCGCCGAGGGCGAGGTCCAGTCGATCCCGGAGCCGCGCCACCCGATCCACCGTCGCCGTCGGCGTGCGCTCGGCGGTGGCGTCGAGTGCGTCGATCCCGTCCTGCACCGCGCGGATCTCCGCGCCCAGCCGCTCGGCATCCGCGGGCTCCAGCGCATCGCGCGTGGTGACCGCCTGACGCACCGCGGACCGCGCGGCCTCGAGCTCCCCGCGGACGGCGGAGGCGGCCTGCAGCGTCAGGCGGTGGGACTCCTCGAGGATGCGCGCCTCGGTCTCCGCGGCGCGGATCGCCCGCTCGGCGGCGGCGAGATCGGCCAGCACGCTCACGGTCGGGTCGCCGAGGCCCTGCTCGGCCGCGGTGAGCGCCTCGTCGGCGCGGTGCGCGGCGGACGATGCCTCCCGGGCCGCGTCGGCGGCGGCGCGCCACTCGCTCTCGTCGAAGCGACGGGACAGCTCGGCCACGAGCGCGCCGGGGTCGCCGATCGTCGCGCGGAGGGTGGTGAGCCGCTCGCGCGCGGCGCGCACCTGGTCGGCGGCGGAGACGTTCTGCCGCACCCACGCGGCGTGCTCCGCGCGGGCGGCCTCGATCCGGCCGAGCGCTTCGCCGCTCCGGCGCTGGATGCGCTGGCTGGCGCGGCGGATCTCGTCCGGGCGGAGGTCGGCCCGCGAGAGCGCGGCGTACTCCGCGAAGGCGTCGTCACGCACGTGCTGCGCCGTCAGTCGCGCCCGGCGGAGGCTCGTCGGCGCGGTGCCGCCGTAGAGCGCACCGGAGAGCCCGAGCTCGAGGTCGAGCTCGTCCACCGCCTCGTCCAACCGGACGAGGTCGGTGCCGGCCTGCGTGCGCAGCGCGTCGGCGGCGGCACGGGCGCGGGGCGAGCGTCGCGCCCGCCGCAGGGCCCAGACGAGGATCACCACGCCCAGGACCGCGATCCCGAAGACGACCACCGAGGGGAGGAGGGCGTCGACGATCTCGCGGACATCGTCAGGCATCGGCATCCTCGACGAGCAGCAGCCGCCGGAGCGCGTCGACGTCACTGACGACCGCCTGCGCGCCCTCGGACTCATGGGGCCAGCTGAATCCCCACGTGACGAAGACGACCGGGATGCCCTGGATGCGTCCGCCGTCGATGTCGTGATGGCGGTCGCCGATCAGCACCGGCCGCGACGTGTCGACGCCGGATGCGCGCAGGCGCCGCAGCGCCTCGGCGATGATGTCGGACTTGGCGCTCAGCGTCTTCTCGTCCTGCGTCGCGCCGACGATCGCGGTGAAGGCGGGCGACAGATCGAAGTGATCCATGAGTGCGACGACCTGCACCTCGGGCTTCGAGCTCGCCGTCGCCTGCGGGATGCCGGCCGCGGCGACGTCGTGGATGAGGGTGTCGACGCCCTCGAAGACCCGGGCGCCGGTGGTGTACCCCTCCTGCTTCGACAGCGAGCGGTAGAACGCGACGGCCTCGGTGGACTGCGCCGGCGTCATCCCGACGTTCACCTGGAAGGACTCGTACATCGGCGGGCCGATCCAGTGCACGAGCTCGTCGCGCGTGGGGGCCGGGAGACCGAAGTGCTCGAGGGTGACGGTCAAGCGGTGGAGGATGCCGACCGAGGCGTCGACGATCGTGCCGTCGACGTCCCACAGCACGCAGGTCCAGGGAGAGCGGGAGGGCATGCTCTCAGCCTATGGGCGTTCGGCGACCCGGCTCGCGTCAGAAGAGGCGGAGGTGCCCCGAGTCGACGCCCTTCATCCCCTCGTAGTCGAGGGTGACGCAGCGGATGCCGCGATCCGCGGCGAGGACCTTCGCCTGCGGCTTGATCTCCTGGGCGGCGAAGACGCCGGTCACCGGAGACAGGTGCGGGTCGCGGTCGAGCAGCTCGAGGTAGCGCGTGAGCTGCTCGACGCCGTCGATGTCGCCGCGGCGCTTGACCTCGACCGCGATCGTGCCGCCGGCGGGGTCGCGCAGCAGCAGGTCGACCGGACCGATGGCGGTGGGGAACTCTCGGCGGACGAGGGTGAGGCCGTCGCCGATCACCTCGACCTGCTCGGCGAGGAGACGCTGCAGATCGGCTTCGACGCCGTCCTTCTGCAGGCCCGGATCGACGCCGAGCTCGTGCGACGAGTCGTGCAGCACCTCGTAGATGCGCACGAGCAGCGCATCGCCGGTCTTCGCGTGCGTGACGCGCCAGTACTCCTGCACGCCCGCGGCGGCGGAGTCGGCATCCGGCTCCTCGACGTCCAGACGGCAGGGCGGGCTCATCCAGTTGAGCGGCTTGTACGATCCGCCGTCGGAGTGCACGAGGAGGCTTCCGTCGCCCTTGTGGACGAGGAGGCGGGTCGCCAACGGAAGGTGAGCGGTGAGGCGCCCGGTGTAGTCGACCGAGCAGCGGGCGATGACGAGTCTCACTGCTCCACGGTACCTGGCTCGACGTCGGGGATCAGTCGCTTCCCGAGGTCGACGGTGTCATCGACGGTGTAGCCGAGGTGCTCGTAGAAGGCGACGACCGCCGTGTTGGAGCTGCGGACCTGGAGGTTGACCTTGGGGCACCCCCGGGCCTCGAGCGCGTGCTCGACATGCTCGACGAGCGCGCGACCGATTCCCGTACCGCGGGCGTCCGGGCCGGCGGCGAGGTAGTTCATCCACCCGCGATGACCGTCGTATCCGGCCATCACCGTTCCCAGTATCCGGTCGTCGTCGACGGCGACTACGAAGAGCTCGGGCTGGACCTCGAGCTTCCGTGCGATGTCCTTGCGCGGATCGTTCCACGGCCGGGTCAGCCCCACCTCTTCCCACAGCGCGACGACAGCCTCCGTGTCGTCGGGCCTGAACGCTCTGATCTGCACGAATGCCCTCCTCTGCTGCGCGGTCGCTCCGGGGCGCGGTGAGCCTAGCGCGCGCGATCTAGTCGCGCGCGCGCACCTCGTCGCGGTCGCCGCTGCGGTCGCCCGTCCGGTCGGCAGCGCCGTGGGAGCGGTGGCCGCCGCCCACGGTCGAGGTGGCCAGGGGCTTGGCGGCGCCGGAGGCGAAGCCGGACATCGCGATGAGGGCGACGATGATCCACAGGGTCGGGAGGATGCCGATCTGGTGGCTGATCCAGCCGAGCACCGGCGGGCCGCAGAGGAACGCGAGGTAGCCGATGGTCGCCGCCGCCGACACCGAGGCGGCGGCGCGCTTCGGGTCGTCCGCGGCGGCCGACATCCCGAGCGGGAAGCCCAGCGACGCCCCCGCGCCCCAGAGGGCGACGCCGACCAGGGCGATCGGGAGCGACGGCGCGAGGATGAACACCACGAGGCCGACGCCGGCGGTGACGGCGAGGATGCGCAGCGTCCACACGCGACCGAAGCGGTCGACCAGCGGACCGCCGATGACGCGGAAGACGGTCATCGCGACGGAGAAGACGGTGAGGGCGACCGCGCCGAAGGCCTCCGTCTCGCCGTGGCCGTCGACCATGGCGATGGTCAGCCAGTCATTCGCGCTCCCCTCGGCGAAGGCCATGCCGAGCATGATCACGCCGATCGCGTAGGTCCGCGGGGTCTTCCACACCGCGGCCAGCTCCGCGAAGCGCTCGCGGCGGGTCGGCGTGGGTGCGTCGTCGTCGAGCACCTCGTCGCGCTGGGGCACGAAACCGAGCGCGACGATTCCCGCGACGAAGGTCAGGATGCCCGCGAGGCCGAGGTGCCACTGCACACCGACCTGCCACGCGGCCATCGCGATGCCCGCACCGGCACCGGCGACCGTGCCGAAGGAGAAGAAGGCGTGGAAGAGGGGCATGAGGGTGCGGCCGAAGGACTGCTCGACGGCCGCCGCCTCGACGTTCATCATCACGTCGGTCGCGCTCATCCCGAGCCCCACGAGGACGAGGGCGGCGGCGGCGAGCTCGAAGGACTGCGCCACCTGCACGGCGAGCCCCACGAAGATCAACCCGAGCGCGAAGCTCGCGATCGTGGCCACCATGCCGCGCCGCGCTCCCCATCGCGCGACGATGACGTTCGCCAGCGACAGGCCGACGATCGAGGCGGCACCCATGACCAGGAGCAGGATGCCGATGCCGAAGTCGTCGGTGTCGAGCGCCTGCTTCACGGCCGGCAGACGCGAGGCCCAGGAGGCGAAGCCGAGGCCCACCACGAAGAAGATCGTGAAGATGGCGGTCCGCCAGCGCACGAGCTGGGAGCGGGTGAGGGTCTGATCCACCCGTGAAGGATATCGAATCGATTCGACCGGCCGCTACACGCTGGGTACGATCGGGGTGTGAACACGCGCCGGGCGACCATCGCCGACGTCGCCCGCGAGGCGGGGGTCTCGCCGTCGACGGCATCCGTCGTCTTCAGCGGCAAGACGCCGGTGTCCGAGGCCACGCGAGGCCGCGTCCTCGCCGCCGCCGAGTCGCTCGGGTACACGGGCCCCGATCCGCGCGCCGCTTCGCTTCGCCGCGGCCGTTCGGGAATCGTCGGGGTGGTGTTCGAGGAGTACCTCGGGGCCGCCTTCCTCGATCCGGTGAAGACGCTGATGATGGACGGCCTCGCCGACGGGGTGGCGCCTCTCGGAGCGGGCTTGCTGCTCCTGCGCGACGACATCGCCGGTTCCGGCGCTTCATTGACCACCGCTCCGCTCGACGCCGCGGTCCTCATCGGCTGCAGCGGCCATCTCCGTGCCTCGCTCGACGTCGTCCGCGCGCGCGGCATCCCGGTCGTCGTGGTGGAGGGGGATGCCGGAGACGACGTCCCCCGGATCGGACTCGACAACCGCGAGGCCCAGCGCCAGGCCGCCAGCCACGTGTGCGCGCTCGGACACCGCCGGGTGGCCGTCGTCGCGCTGCCGCTGTCGGCCGGATGGGAGCGCGGGTGGATGCCCGCCGACGCGCGGATCACGGTCGACGTCACGCGGGAGCGCTTGGCCGGTGCGCGGGAGGTCTTCCCAGATGCCCGGGTGTGGGCGGCCGCGGGCAGCTTCATCGCCGAAGGGCTCGAGGCCGGGCGCGCGCTGTTCGCCGACCCGACCGATCGGCCGACGGCCGTCCTCGCTCAGAGCGACCTGCTCGCCGCCGGCGTGATCCGTGCGGCGGAGGAGGCGGGGCTCCGGGTCCCCGACGACGTCAGCGTCACGGGATTCGACGGCATCGCCGTGGACGGTCTCGCCCCCTACGAGCTGACCACCCTCCATCAGCCCTCGGCCGAGAAGGGCCGCGCCGCCGGGCGTGCCGTCACCACGATGATCGAGGGCGGACAGGCGGCGTCCATCCAGTTCACGTGCACATTCCGCGAGGGCAATACCACCGGTCCTGCGCCGGAGTCCGCCGGACCCACGCGGTAGACTCTCCCTCAGACCCCGATCGCCCGAGCCGTGCACACCTGCCGGCCGACGACCAGAGGAGGCCGTCTCTGCTCGCCCTCCTGCTCGCCTTCGCGATCGTCCCCCTCCTCCTGCCGCTGCTGACCGCGAAGCTCGGCGCGCGCGTCTTCCTCGTCGCCGCCGTGCTTCCCCTCGCCGCCTTCGCGCACGCCGTCTGGCTCGGCCCGGAGGTGCTCTCCGGCGGCGTCCCCTTCTCGTCGTACACCTGGATCGCGCCGCTCGGAATCGAGCTGTCGATGCGGATGGACCTGCTGTCGTGGCTGATGACGCTCATCGTCACCGGCGTCGGCGCGCTCGTGATGATCTACTGCCGCTGGTACTTCCGGGGCAAGACCGACGGCCTCGGCCAGTTCTCCGCCGTCCTCCTCGCCTTCGCCGGCGCGATGTACGGGCTCGTCCTCACTGACGACCTCGTGGTGCTGGTGATGTTCTGGGAGATCACGAGCGTCCTGTCATACCTCCTCATCGGGTACTACAACAATCGTGCCGCCAGTCGGCGCTCCGCGCTCCAGGCACTGCTCGTGACGACGCTCGGCGGCTTGGTCATGCTGATCGGCGTCGTGCTGCTCGTCGTCGAATCCGGCACCACCTCGATGACGACGATGCTCTCGGATGCCCCGACCGGAATGGTCGTCGACGTCGCCCTCGTCCTCGTGCTCGTGGGGGCGCTCAGTAAGTCCGCGATCTTCCCGTTCCACTTCTGGCTGCCGGGGGCGATGGCTGCGCCCACTCCTGTCAGCGCGTACCTCCACGCCGCGGCGATGGTGAAGGCCGGCATCTACCTCATCGCCCGCTTCGCTCCGGTGTTCGCCTTCGCCCCCACATGGCGACCGATCGTCATCGGCCTCGGCGTCTTCACGATGCTGCTCGGTGGCTTCCAGGCGCTCCGCGAGACCGACCTCAAGCGCGTCCTCGCCTTCGGAACGGTCAGCCAGCTCGGCTTCCTCACCGTGATCCTGGGCTTCGGCACCCGGGACGCCGCGCTGGCCGGCCTGGCGCTCCTCCTCAGCCACGCGCTGTTCAAGTCCGCGCTCTTCCTCGTCGTCGGCGTCATCGACCGCCAGCTGTCCACCCGAGATCTCCGCGAACTCAGCGGACTCGGTCGGCAGGCGCCGGTGCTGGCGACGGTGTCGATCGTCGCGATCTGCTCGATGGTCGGCGTCATCCCGACCCTCGGATTCGTGGGCAAGGAGTCCGCGCTCGCCGCGCTCCTCACCGAGACCGAGAACGGCTCGATCTGGGGTCTCGTCGCCCTCATCGGCGTCCTCCTCGGATCGATCCTCACCGCCGCCTACGGGGCGCGCTTCGTGTGGGGAGCGTTCTGGACGAAGAAGGATGCTGACGGCGGCATGAAGACGCGGACCGAGTGGCCCCGGCCTCCGATCGGTTTCGTGGCATCCCCGCTCGTGCTCGCCGGACTCACCCTGGTCGCGGGTTTCGCGGCCCCCGCCCTCGATCGCGCCTTCGCCCTGTACGCCGATCTCTCGCCGGCGTCCTCGCCCGGCATCCCGGCTCCCGAGTACGCGGGCTACCTCGCGCTGTGGCACGGCCTCGAACCGGAGCTCTTCCTGTCGCTCGGGACCATCGCGATCGGGCTCGTGGTCTTCTGGCTCACCGCGCGGCGCGATCTCTCCGCCCGCATCCTGCCGTTCACCGCCGCCGACGTCTACAACACCAGCCTCCGAGGCATCGCCCAGCTCTCGGTGTGGACCACGAGCCTCACCCAGCGCGGGTCCCTCCCCATCTACGTCGGCACCATCTTCATCGTCCTGGTGGCCGCCGAAGGCACCGCGCTCCTCGCGAGCCCGGTCTGGCAGGCCGAGCTCGTCGCCTACCAGACACCCATGCAGCTGGTCGTCGCGCCGATCATGATCGCCGCCGGTCTCGTCGCGGTGCGGGCGCGCAAGCGCTACACCGGCGTCGTCCTGGTGTCGGTCACGGGCCTCGGCATGGTCGTGATCTTCGCCACGAGCGGAGCTCCCGACCTCGCGCTCACCCAGATCCTCGTCGAGACGGTCACCCTTATCGCGTTCGCCCTGGTCCTCCGCCGCATCCCCTCGCGCATGGGCGACCACAACGCCTCCGTCGCGCCGATCACCCGGGCGGTGATCGGCGGTGCAGTCGGCGTCACGATGGGGCTCATCGCCCTCGTCGCCACCGGCGCACGCATCCACACTCCGGTGTCGGAGAACTACCCCGACCTCGCGTACGAGCTCGGGCACGGCAGCAACGTCGTCAACGTGACGCTCGTCGACATCCGCGGGTGGGACACGATGGGGGAGCTGTCGGTGCTCGTCCTCGCAGCCACCGGCGTCGCCTCGCTCGTCTTCGTCACCCACCGCTCCGACACGCTCTCTCGCGCGATCGCGCCGCTCCCCGCCGCCTCGGGCCGTGGGCGCCGGCCGCTCGTGGAGACCTCCGAGGGAGTCCAGCCCCGGGAGACGGGATCGACCCTCGGTCGCACGGCCTGGCTCGTCGGCGGTCAGAAGGTGCGTCCCGAGGAGCGCTCCTTCATCCTCGAGGTGATCGTGCGGATCCTCTTCCACTCGATCATCCTCGTCTCGCTCTATCTGCTGTTCGCCGGCCACAACCTCCCCGGCGGCGGGTTCGCCGGCGGTCTCGTCGCGGGAATGGCCCTCGTCATGCGCTACGTCGCCGGCGGGCGTTACGAGCTCGGAGCCGCTGCTCCGACGGATGCCGGGCGCCTCCTCGGCGTCGGCATGACGATCGCCGTCGCCTGTGCGATCGTGCCCCTCTTCTTCGGCGTCGCCCCGCTCACGAGCACGTGGTGGGAGGCGGAGATCCCCGTCTTCGGCCACGTCGAGTTCGTGACCTCGACGCTCTTCGACGTCGGGGTCTACCTCGTCGTCATCGGCCTGGTCCTCGACGTCCTGCGGAGCCTCGGTGCCGAGGTCGACCGGCAGGGCAAGCAGGCCCGACTGGGGGTGAACGCCTGATGGACGCATCCCTCATCCTCATCATCATCATGGCTGTGCTGTTCGCGTGCGGCGTCTACGCGATGCTCGAGCGGAGCCTGACACGGGTGCTCATCGGGTTCCTCCTCCTCGGTAACGCCGCGAACCTGCTCATGATCATCGCCATGGGCACGCCGGGGATCGCGCCGTTCTACGGTGCCGGTGACCGCGACGAGATGTCCGATCCTGTGCCGCAGGCGCTGACGCTCACCGCCATTGTCATCACCTTCGCGATCTCCGCCTTCCTCCTGGCCCTCATCTACCGGTCGTGGCAGCTCGGGCAGGCCGACGACGTCTCGGACGACGAGGCCGACATCGCCGTGCGCGAGCGCACCGGAGACCCCGGCGAGACGATGGACGACGAGACCGAGATCGAGGACGCCGACGCGGAGGACACGACCGACTTCGTCGGGCTCGCCTCGACGCCGATCACCGTGCTCGGCAACCGCGACCTCGCAGAACTCTCCGACGACGCCGGTGTCGATCGCCCCGCCCCCCTCCGCGGCGACCGCCGCGCCGTGAGCGAGGACGACGACGCATGACCGAGATCGCCCCCGCCCTCGCGCCCCTGCTGGTGACGTTGCCCCTCCTCGGGGCGGCGATCGCCCTCATCGCCGGTCGTCACCGCCGCACCCAGGTGGTCGTCTCGGTCGTCACGCTCACCGTGGTGTGCGTGATCGCCGCCATCCTCCTCGCCGTCGTCGACGGTGGCGATCAGGCCATCGCCGTCTCGGTCGGCGGCTGGCCGATCCCGGTGGGCATCGTCATCTACGTCGACCGGCTCGCTGCGCTCCTGGTCATGGTCTCCAGCGTCGTGCTGCTCGCGGTGCTGCTCTTCTCCGTCGGTCAGGGTGCGGCGGACGGCGACGACGAGACGCCGGTGACGATCTTCCATCCGACGTATCTGATCCTCGCCGCCGGCATCTTCACGGCGTTCATCGCGGGGGACCTCTTCAACCTCTACGTCGGCTTCGAGATCCTCCTCGTCGCCTCGTACGTGCTCATCACCCTCGGCGGCACCGAATCGCGCATCCGGACCGGCGTGGTCTACATCGTCGTCTCGCTGGTGTCGTCGATCCTCTTCCTCGCCGCGATCGCGATGATCTACGCCGCCCTCGGCACGGTCAACATCGTCCAGATCTCCGAGCGGATGCCGGAGCTCCCGCAGGAGACGCAGCTGGTGCTGCACCTGCTCCTGCTGCTCGCGTTCTCGATCAAGGCGGCAGTCTTCCCGCTGTCGTTCTGGCTTCCCGACTCCTACCCGACCGCTCCGGCGCCCGTCACGGCGGTGTTCGCGGGCCTGCTCACCAAAGTCGGCGTCTACGCGATCATCCGCACCGAGACGGAGATGTTCCTCGACAACGACGTGAACACCCTCCTGCTGTGGGTGGCGATGGCGACGATGATCGTCGGGGTGCTCGGGGCCGTCGCGCAGGCGGAGCTCAAACGAATCCTGTCGTTCACGCTCGTGAGCCACGTGGGGTACATGATCTTCGGGCTCGCGATCGCGACCCCGGCGGCGATCGGCGCGACGATCTACTACATGGTCCACCACATCGTGGTGCAGACGACGCTGTTCCTCGCGGTGGGACTGGTCGAACGCCGCGCGGGCAGCACGTCGATCCTCAAAGTGAAGGGGCTGATGAAGGCGGCCCCCCTCATCGCGGTGCTCTACTTCATCCCGGCGGTCAACCTCGGCGGCCTCCCGCCCTTCTCGGGCTTCATCGGCAAGTACGCCATCTTCGACGCCGCGGCCGAGGTCGGCAGCCCGCTCATGATCACCCTCATCGTCGCCGGCATCGTCACGAGCCTGTTGACGCTCTACGCCCTGATGCGCGCGTGGAACCTCGCGTTCTGGCGCGAGGGCGAGGATTCGGTCGAGACCGACGCCCGCATCGAGTACCTCGGTGACGCGCCGGCCGCCGCCATCCAGACCGAGCGCCGCGTCATCCCGCGCATCATGACCGCGTCGACGGCCGGCATGGTGGCCCTCACCGTCGCCCTCACGGTTTTCGCCGGCCCGCTCTACGACGTCTGCACGCGGATCGGCGCCGCCCTCCTGGAGCCGGTCACGCTCGTGCAGCTGGAGGAGCAGCATCAGATCTCCACCGGCGGCGATGAGAAGACGACCGACACCGGCGAGGAGGTGACCCCGTGACCGCCCCGCCGACGCTCCCCGAGGGGCGCGCGCGCCGTGTCGCCACGATCCTGTGGCGCCAGCTGCCGTTCTTCGTCTGGCTCATCGCGCTGTGGATGCTGCTGTGGGGACAGTTCACGTGGACGGCATTCGCCACCGGCCTGGTCGCGGCGATCGTCGTCACGCGGATCTTCCGCTTGCCGCCGGTCGAGCTGTCGGGCCGGGTGAACCTCTGGTACGGCGTCGTGTTCGTGGTGACCTTCTTCCTCGCCCTCATCCGCGGCTCGCTCCTGGTGGCGTGGCAGGTGATCGACCCGCGTCGGCAGCCCGCCAGCGCGATCATCGCGGTGCCCCTGCGCATCGACGACGACCTGATCATGACGCACACCGCGGTGACGGCATCCCTCATCCCCGGCTCCCTCCTGATCGAGGTCGACCGGCCGCGCCGGATCCTCTACCTCCACGTCCTGGGAGTCTCCACGCAGCAGGATGCGGAACACCAGCGTCGCGCGGTTCAGGGCTGGGAGGCCCGGATCGTGCGGGCGGTCGGTTCGCGCGCGCAGCTCAACACCATCCGGCAGGCTGCGGTGAGCACACCGCGGCAGGGAGGGGCGTCGCTGTGAGCATCCTCATGATCGCGATCTATGCCGTCTTCGGCATCGCGGCGCTGCTGACCCTGTGGCGCGTCATCGTCGGCCTGTCGATCCTCGATCGCGCGGTCGCCTCGGACGTGCTCCTGACGCTCGTCCTGTGCGTGCTCGGCGCCGACATGGCGATCAACCACCACACGCGCTCGCTTCCGGTGATGCTCGTCATCGCCGCCATCGGCGTCTTCGGCTCGATCGCCATCGCCCGCTTCGTCGCGCGGAAGGACAACACCGACCAATGAGTCCCGAAGCACCCCTGAGCGCCCTCGACCTCGTCGCGCTCATCCTCATCCTCATCGGGGCGGTCCTGTGCCTCACCGCCGCGATCGGGCTCCTCCGCTTCCGTGACGTGCCGACGCGCCTGCACGCCGCGACGAAGCCGCAGGTGCTGGGCTTCATCCTGATCTGCCTCGCGATCGCCCTTGCCCTCGAGTCCTGGGCGGTGGTCGCCTTCCTCGTCCCCGTGGTCCTCGTCCAGCTCGCCACGGCGCCGCTGTCGGCCCACATCGTCGGCCGCCAGGCGTACCGCAACGGCACCATCGATCGGCAATCGCTGTCGATGGACGAGCTCGCGGAGTCGAAGCGCACGCCTCCGGCCGCGGGGGGCTGAGCAGGTCCTGCGCATCCGCTCCTTCAGGGAGCGAGGTCGACGGGCGCGCGGCGACCGAAGGTGTTGCGCAGAGCCGACTGCGCCGCATACCAGCCGGAGAGTCCGTGCACGCCGGGGCCCGGCACGGTCGACGAGCCGCACAGGTAGAACCCGTCGAGAGCCGTCCGCCACGGGTCGCGCGACAGCACGGGGCGCGCGAGCAGCTGCCACAGGGTCGCCGCTCCCGCGCTGATGTCCCCACCGACGTAGTTCGGGTTCTGCTCGCTCAGATCCACCGCCGTGGCACTGCGGTGCGCGACGATGAGATCGCGGAAGCCGGGCGCCACGCGCTCGATCGTCCGGGTGATGGCCTCGGTCTGGTCGACGTCGGACCCCGCCGGGACGTGGGTGTACGCCCACAGCACGTGGTGGTCGCCGGGAGCGCGCGAGTCGTCGAGCACCGACGGCTGCGAGACGAGGACGTAGGGGTCTGCCGCATGACGGCCTCGGGCGACCTGGTTCTCGGCCCACGCCATGTCGGCCCGCGTGCCGCCGAGGTGGACCGTCCCCGCCTTCCGCACCCGGTCGTCGGCCCACGGAACCGGGCCGGAGAGGGCGAAGTCCACCTTGGCCGCCGCGTTCCCGTGCCGGAAGCGCGAGAGCGCGCGCCGGTAGCGGGCGGGCACGCGGTCGCCGGCGAGGGCGAGGAAGGCCCGGGGGGTGATGTCCATCACCGTCGCCCGAGCCGGTGGCAGATCGGACAGGCGGCGGATGTCGTGTCCGGTGACGATCTCGCCCCCGTGGGCGCGGATGTCGGCCACCAGCGCGTCGGCGATCGCCTGGCTTCCTCCGCGCGGGATCGGCCAGCCGCCCGCATGGGCGTGCGCCTGGAGGGCGAGGCCCGCGCCGGCGGCGACGAGGCTCGGCTGGCGCACGATCGCGTGCGCCGAGACGCCGGTGATCATCGCCGGCGCCTGCTCCTCGCGGAAGCGCGCGTTCCACACCGGCGTCCCCTGCTCGAGGACCCGCGCGGCGAAGAATGTTGCGGCGATCGGGTCGTCGGGGATGCCGAGGAGGTTCGAGCCGGTGAAGCGCGCCACGGCCAGGGCGCGGTCCGACAGCGGCTCGATCATCCGGCGGTATGCCGCACCGTCCGCACCGAGTTCGTGCGCGGTGCGCGCGAGATCCACGTACGCCACCCCCGCCGGCCGATCGGGGAGGGGATGCGCGAACGACACCTCGGGGGTGAGGAGCTCGAGACGCTCGGCGAGCCCGAACGCACGGAAGAACGGCGATGCGACGGCGAGCGGATGCACCGCCGAGCAGATGTCGTGGTGATAGCCGGGGAGGGTCAGCTCCGCCGTGCGGGTTCCGCCGCCCGCCTGCTCGGAGCGCTCGAAGACCTGCACGCTCAGGCCCGCCCGGGCGAGGGTCGCGGCGGCGGCCAGCCCGTTGGGGCCGGAGCCGACGACCACCACGTCGGGAGAGGTCACTCGCGCCTCTCCGGAGGATCGACCTGTTCCGGGTTCTCCGCCGCGTCGTGGGCCTCGTCCGCCTCGGCGACGTCCTCGCGCGCCTCGGCGTCGGCCTCCGGGCCGGGTTCCTCCGCGGGCACGTCGTCCCGGATCACACGGTCGTTCTCGATCCTCGCCTGCGCCCGCCCCTCGGCGAGGAAGGCCAGGCGGCGCAGGGTCTCGGTGTTGCGGAGGCGCATGATGGGCGCCCAGAGGATCTGCGGGACGCGTGCGGCGAGGCCCGCGACCGGCTCCTCGCCCATCCGCACGATGCAGTGATCCCCGCGCGGTCGGACGTCGACGACAACCACTGCCCGCCCGAAGGGGCCGATCCGTGCGCGCAGGCGGAGCCGGCGCGGCGGGTCCCACTCGACGACCTCGGTGCGGTCGTCGATGAGGACCGGCCAGATCCCGAGCGAGTGATGGATCTCGGCCCCGGCCTGCGGCCAGTCGCCGGTGACGTCCCGCATGCGCGCGGCCCCGACCACCCACACCGGATACAGCCATCCGTCCGAGAACACCGCGAAGACGTCATCCGGCGTGCTGCGGACGATGCGGGCGTTACCGGTGGCCACGGGGTGCGCCTCAGTCGGTTCCCGAGTCGAAGGCCGCGGCCTCGCTGGCGGCATCCACGGCGTCGGCGAGCTTCTCGCCGCGCGCGTCGCCCGGCGTGGCCGACCCGGTGATCTCTTCCGCGCCGCCGGCGCTCAGGGTGCCGACGAGCTCGCCGGTCGCCCCGCCGATGATCCCGGCGGCGGCGTAGTGCTCGAGGCGCGCGCGCGAGTCGGCGATGTCGAGGTTGCGCATCGTCAGCTGTCCGATGCGGTCGGTCGGACCGAACGCGGCATCCCCGACCCGCTCCATCGAGAGCTTCTCGGGCGCGTACGAGAGGTTGGGCGAGACGGTGTCGAGGATCGTCCAGTCGTCGCCGCGACGCAGGCGCAGCGTGACCGTGCCGTTGATGGTGGACCCGACCCACTTCTGGATCGACTCGCGCAGCATGAGGGACTGCGGCTCGAGCCAGCGGCCCTCGTACATGAGGCGCCCGAGCCGGCGGCCCTGCTCGTGGTAGGTCGCGAGCGTGTCCTCGTTCAGGATGCCGTTGACCAGGCGCTCGTAGGCGATGAAGAGCAGCGCCATACCCGGGGCCTCGTAGATGCCGCGCGACTTCGCCTCGATGATGCGGTTCTCGATCTGGTCGCTCATGCCCAGGCCGTGGCGACCGCCGATGCGGTTGGCCTCGAAGACGAGCTCGACCGGGTCGGCGTACTCGACCCCGTTCAGGGCGACGGGGCGACCGGCGGCGAACGTGACCGAGACCTCCTCGGTCTCGATGGCGACCGCGGGGTCCCAGAACCGCACGCCCATGATGGGGTCGACGACCTCGAGCGAGACCTCGAGGTGCTCGAGCGTCTTCGCCTCGTGGGTCGCGCCCCAGATGTTCGCGTCGGTCGAGTAGGCCTTCTCCGCCGAGTCGCGGTAGGGGAAACCGTGCTCGGTGAGCCACTCGCTCATCTCCTGCCGGCCGCCCAGCTCGGTGACGAAGTCGGCGTCGAGCCACGGCTTGTAGATGCGCAGCGCGGGGTTGGCGAGCAGGCCGTAGCGGTAGAACCGCTCGATGTCGTTGCCCTTGTAGGTCGATCCGTCGCCCCAGATGTCGACGCCGTCCTCCTTCATCGCGCGGACGAGGAGCGTGCCGGTCACGGCGCGGCCGAGGGGCGTGGTGTTGAAGTACGTCTTTCCGCCGGAGCGGATGTGGAAGGCGCCGCACGCGAGAGCCCCGAAGCCCTCCTCCACGAGTGCGCGCTTGCAATCGACCAGGCGCGAGACCTCGGCGCCGTACTCGAGCGCGCGGCCGGGGATCGCGGCGATGTCGTCCTCGTCGGGCTGGCCGAGGTCTCCGGTGTAGGTGCAGGGGACGGCGCCCTTGTCGCGCATCCACGCCACGGCGACGGAGGTATCGAGCCCCCCGGAGAAGGCGATGCCGACACGCTCGCCGACGGGCAGGGACTGAAGGACCTTCGACATGCCCTCCAGCTTAGTGAGCGGCATCCGTCTCCCTATCACGGGGAAATCACCCTGTCCGGAGGTTTGCCCGAGCGCCGTTTCTGAACGAGAGTGTGTCCATGGCACTCCACGTCAACGCCGACAACTTCGTGCGAGCCGAAACGGACCGCATGTTCGCCGACATCCAGGCGGATGCGGGCGGCATCGGCGTCTTCCGCCACAACCGCGAACCCGCGTCGATCGACGCCCAGACGGTCATCCGGCTGAACCGCGACACGCTCTACAGCTTCGCGATCGCGGATCTCGCCGCCGGCGCGACGCTGACGGTGCCGGATGCCGGTGCCCGCTACGTGTCGGTGATGATCGTGGACAACGACCACTACATCCGCGCGGTTCTCCACGAGGCGGGGGAGTACGACCTCGCGGAGCTGGCGCCGGAGTCCCGCTACGTGCTCGTCGCGGTGCGCACCCTCGTCGATCCCGCCTCCCCGGCGGACGTCGAGGCGGTCGCAGCCGTGCAGGACGGGTTCGTGCTCGACAACGACGGTGCGGAGACCTTCTCGCCGCCCGAGTACGATGTCGCGTCGCTCGACGCCACCCGCACCGCGCTGCTGGGCCTCGCCAGCGGCCTGCGGGCGTTCGCGCGCACCTTCGGCGGCCCCGAGGAGGTCGACCCGGTCCGTCACCTCATCGGCACGGCCGCGGGGTGGGGCGGACTGCCCCTCACCGAGGCGTCCTACGTGGGTGTGGCGCCGAACCTCCCGGTCGGCCACTACGAGCTGACGATGCGGGACGTCCCGGTCGACGCGTTCTGGTCGGTCTCGGTCTACAACGCCCGGGGCTACTTCGAGCCGAACGGCGATGACCGATACAGCGTGAACAGCATCACCGGCGTCCCCGACGAAGACGGCGCGATCACGGTGCGCTTCACCCCGCCGGGGGAGGCCACCGGTCCGAACGACATCCCCCTGCCCGAGGGTTGGAACTACCTGCTGCGGCTGTACCGGCCGCGCGCGGAGTTCCTCGAGGGCCGGTGGGAGGTGCCCGACCTCGTGCGGCTGGACAGCCCCGCGGAGCCCGAGCCCGAGGGGTCTGAGCCCGCCGACCGCTGAGCACGGCGGCGTCCGAGGAAGACCACCGCGGCGCCTACCAGCAGGATCCCCACGGCGATCCCGACGACGTACACGGCCACACCGGCGTAACCCGGGGGCTGGAGCGCGGGATTGTTCGGGTTCAGGAACGGGTAGGGGTACCAGAACGGATCGCCCGTGACCGGGTTGGTGACGAGCGTCCCCCGCACCATCGTGTAGACGACCCACACGATCGGGAACGCCACGATCGCCCACAGCGCCCGCCACGCCAGCGCGCGGCGGCGCGGCCCGAGGAAGAGGTCGAGGGCGAGGAAGAGCGGCGCGACGACGTGGAGGACCTCGTTCGACCACGGCACGGTCGTCCCGGGGGCGAGCTCGATCCCCCGCAGTAGCAGGTTGTAGACCACGCCGGTGATGACCATGTACGTCGTCACCGAGGCCAGCGCGACGGCCAGCGGTGTCCCATCGGTCCTGTCGGGGTGGCGGAGCCCGTGCACCCCCGCGACGGCGAGCACGATCGCAGCGGAGACATTGGAGAGGATCGTGAAGAAGCTGAAGAAGTTCGCCACGGTCGTAGTCACGTCGCGCCCGGCGTCCCGCGCGATGTCGACGGTGAGGGCGAGCTGACTGACGACGGCGGCCAGCACCGCGACCGCCATGGCGAGGCGCAGGATCTGCCAGATCCGGGAGCGCGTGCGTGCGTGCATACGGGTGACTGTAGCGGCCCACCGCGCCCGATAGACTGAGGTCTAACCGTGTCGACAACGGGGGGAAAGCCCATGCCAGGCATCGTCATCGTCGGAGTCCAGTGGGGGGACGAGGGCAAGGGCAAAGCCACCGACCTCCTCGGGGAACGCACCGACTGGGTCGTGAAGTTCAACGGCGGCAACAACGCCGGCCACACCGTGGTGATCGGCGACGAGAAGTACGCCCTGCACCTGCTGCCCTCCGGCATCCTCTCGCCCGGCGTCAACGCCGTCATCGGCAACGGCGTCGTGGTCGACCCCGAGGTGCTCTTCAACGAGCTCGAGGCGCTCACCGCGCGCGGGATGGACATCTCGCGCCTGCGCATCAGCGCCAACGCGCACCTCATCACCCAGTACCACCGCACCCTCGACAAGGTCACCGAGCGCTTCCTCGGCAAGCGCCAGATCGGCACCACGGGCCGCGGGATCGGACCCGCCTACGCCGACAAGATCAACCGGGTCGGAATCCGCGTGCAGGATCTCTTCGACGAGAACATCCTGCGCCAGAAGGTCGAGGGCGCGCTCGACCAGAAGAACCACCTCCTCGTGAAGGTCTTCAACCGCCGCTCCATCACCGTCGACGAGATCGTGGACGAGCTCCTGTCGTACGCCGAGCGCCTCCGCCCGATGGTCGCCGACACCGGGTTGCTCCTCAGCGAGGCCCTCGACCGCGACGAGGTCGTCGTCTTCGAGGGCGGCCAGGCCACGATGCTCGACGTCGACCACGGCACCTACCCGTTCGTCACCTCGTCGTCGGCGACCGCCGGTGGCGCGGCGACCGGGGCGGGCATCGGTCCCAACCGCCTCGACCGCATCGTCGGCATCGTGAAGGCCTACACGACCCGGGTGGGCTCGGGCCCGTTCCCCACGGAGCTCTTCGACGAGAACGGCGACTTCCTGCGCTCGCGCGGGTTCGAGTTCGGCACGACCACCGGGCGCCCCCGCCGCGTCGGCTGGTACGACGCCCCCATCACCCGGTACGCGACACGGATCAACGGCATCACCGACCTCGTGCTCACCAAGCTCGACATCCTCACCGGACTCGACCGGATCCCCGTCTGCGTCGCGTACGACGTCGACGGTCAGCGCTTCGACGAGGTGCCGGTGAACCAGTCCGACTTCCACCACGCGCGGCCGATCCTGGAGTACCTCCCCGGCTGGAAGGAGGACATCTCGGGCGCCCGCACGTTCGACGACCTCCCGGTCGCTGCGCAGGAGTACGTCCTCGCACTCGAGGCGATGAGCGGCACGCGCATCTCGGTGATCGGCGTCGGCCCCGCGCGCGACGCGGTCATCGTCCGGCACGACCTTCTGGACTGACCCCGTGCGCTTCCTCGTGGGCGGCTACACCGCGCCGGAGGGCTCGGCGACGGGGATCGCGGTCCTGGATGCCGGCGCCCCCGACGACGCGCTCGCCGGGGGCGTGCTGCGCGGCGAGGGAGACGCGGTCACGGTGCCGGGGTCGCCGTCCTGGATCACCCCGCACCCGACGCTCGACGTCGTCTACGCCGCTCTCGAGGGAGCGGGGACGGTGCAGGCGTTCCGTCGCGTCGGACCCGAACGCCTCGCGGCCCTCGGTGCCGCGGTGCCGGCGGGGGACGCGGTCTGCCACGTGGCGGTCTCTCCCGACGGCGCCTTCCTCCTCGCCTCGTGCTGGGGAGACGGCCGCGTCGTGCGGGTGCGACTGGATGCCGCAGGTCTCCCGTCGCGCCCCGTCGAGGCGGCTGCTCCCGTCGATCCGCATGGATCGGCTGCGACGGAGGCCCAGACGACCGCGGTGTCAGGCGGGACGGGGGAGGTCATCGACCTCGCCGCTGCCGCGCGCGCCCTCCGCGAGGCGGCGGGTGCGGAGTTCGCTCACCTCGTCCCGGAGCACGACCGCGATGAGGCCCCGCACCCTGCGACGCCGGAGCAGCCGTCCGCGGAGACCGAGCGCACCCCGCACGCGCACCAGGCGCGGTTCCTGCCGCGCGGCCTCGTCGCGACCACCGACATGGGGTACGACGTCGTGCGGCTCTGGAGTGTCACGGCCGACGGCCTCCGTCACCGACAGGACGTCGTGCTGCCGCGCGGGTCGGGTCCCCGCCACACGGTCTGGCATCCGAGCGGTCACCTCTACGTCGTGACCGAGCTGTCGCACGAGGTCTTCGCCCTCGCACCGGATGACTCGGGGGCGTGGCGCATCGTCGCCGGGGCGAGCCTCGGCGCCGGCATCCTCCCCGACGACACGGCGGCCGAGCTCGCGATGTCCCACGACGCCGAGACGCTCTACGCGGGCGTGCGCGGGACCGACACCATCGCGGTCCTCCGGGTCCGCGGCGGGGGCGAGGCGCTCAGCCCGGTCGCGCTCGTCGAGGCGGACGTGCGGTGGCCGCGCCACCACCTCGTCGTCCGCGACACGCTGCTCGTGGCCGGCCAGCACTCGGACGACGTCGTCTCGCGCCCGCTCGATCCCCGCACGGGGATCCCGGGACGGGTCCGGCACCGCACGTCGGTGGCGTCGCCGAGCTGCCTGATGCCGCTCGGTTGAGTCCCGGTTCGCGTCCGCGCCGAGGCCCCGCGTTCCGCTAGGTGACCGGTCTCGTCTTGGCGTCCTGCCGGGGGATCACGACCTGCTTGATGATCAGCAGGATCGAGGCGGTCACCGGCACCGCGACGAGGGCGCCGAGGAGGCCGAGGAGCGTCCCACCCACGAGCGCGCCGATGACGACGAGCGATCCGGGCACCGAAACGGCCTTGTTCATCACCTTCGGCGTCAGCACGTACGCCTCGACCTGCATGTAGACCAGGTACGCCAGGGCGAAGATGAGCGCCGCGAGCGGGTCGAGGAAGAGCGCGACGCTCGAGCCGATGATCCAGAACAGCACCGGGCCGACGAGCGGGATGATCGTGATGCTGAACGAGACCACCGCCATCAGCGCGGCGAACTGCAGGCCGAGCAGCAGGTACATGATGAACGTGAACGTGGCGTTGAAGAAGGCCAGCAGAACCATGCCCATGAGGTACCCGCCGATCGAGTCGGTGATCTGCTCGGTGAGGTCGGCCGTCTTGGCACGCGCGTGCGCGGGGACGAGTCGGTAGAGGCCCTGCTTCATCGACAGCAGCGACGCCAGGAAGTACAGGCTCAGGACGATCACGATGATGCCGCCCGAGATCGCCGAGCCGATGCCGACGACCACGCGGAGGACTCCGCCGCCGAGGGTCGCGATGTTGCCCGGGTCGGAGAGGAACTTCTGGATCTCCGAGATCAGCACCTCGACCGGGTCGCCGAAGGTGCTCTCGGCCCAGCCGTAGAAGGACGACTGCTGGAAGTTGGCGATGAGCGAGGGGATGTCGTCGATGAACTGGGCGATCTGCCCGACGACCGTCGGCACGATGAGCAGGAGGACGCCGATGAGGATGAGCGCGAAGACGGCGTAGACGATGACGATGCCCCACGCGCGGGGCACGTTCTTGCGTTCCAGCCACCGCACCGCGGGATCGAGTCCGAGGGCGACGAACAGGGCGAGCGCGACGTAGATGATGATCGTCGACAGGTTGCCGAACGCGATGCCGAGCGCCAAGGCGACGAGGCCGCCGAGGGTGAGGGTGAAGCCCACCGCGAACGGGTTGTTCAGGCTTGCCCAGCGCTGCAGGGCGGCCCGCGGGGGAAGGCCGCGGCGGGTGTCGTCGGGGGCGTCGGAGGGGGCCTCGGTCGGTCCGGGCGCCTCGGCGGGGGAGGGGGCGGTCGAGGGCGGCTCGGCGGTCATCCTCACACTCTAGGACCGCGGCGTCGCGCGGTAGTGTCGGGGCGAGGAGGATTCACCCATGAAGGACGACCCGCGCGCCACCCTGCTCCGCCTGCGCAGCAGCATCGACAACATCGACGCCTCGCTGGTGTATCTCCTGGCCGAGCGGTTCAAGTGCACCACGCAGGTGGGCGAGCTGAAGGCCGAGTTCGGGATGCCCGCCTCCGACCCCGCACGGGAGGAGCAGCAGGTCGCGCGCCTGCGGGCCCTCGCGGAGGAGGCGGACCTCGACCCCGCGTTCGCGGAGAAGTGGTTCAACTTCGTCGTCGCCGAGGTGATCCGCCACCACACCGCAGCGGCCGACGGGCGCTGAGCACCCGCCGGCCGCGCGCCGATTCGGCGCGGGTCAGGGCGTCGCGCGACGGAGGATGCCGTACGCCGTCGCCGACAGCACCGCCACGACCCCGAGGACGAGGAACGCTCCGCCGAGGATGCCCAGCTGGGCGAACCATCCGAAGACGGCACCCCACGCGTTCAGGCGTCCGATGAGGAACATCGCCAGGACCAGCAGCGCGCCCAGCCCCACGAGCACCACCGTCAGGGCGATGCCGCCGAAGCGCTTGTAGATCGTCGCCGAGGTGAACCCGACGATGAAGAAGAGCATCGCGATGCTGAAGTAGAACAGGCCCGCGACGCCCGCGCCGGCATCCCAGACCCCGGGCAGGGCGAAGAAGTAGCCGTTCATGCCCCAGCCGTTCGTCGCCGTCTCGATGAACGCGCCGAGGACGAACACGATCGCGAGGATCACCGCGGTCATCGCGGCCGTGAGGAGGGTGCCGACGAAGAACTCGCGCCGGCTGACGCTCATCGCCTGCGAGAACGGGAACGTCAAGGTCAGCGCCTGCACGCCGACGACGCCGAAGTACCACAGCGGCGCCTGTGCTCCGCCGCCGAAGAGGTTGCCCGACCCGCCGTTGCCGATGATCACGCCCCAGATCGCGAGGGTGATGAGCAGCGTGCCGAACAGCACGATGAGGGGGACCCAGATGTAGGTCTGGCGGTTCACCAGCTGCATCCGCACGACGTTGAGGATGCGGGGGCTGCGGGTGGGGCTGGGGGTGGCGGTGACGGCGCTCATCGGAGGGCTCCTTCGTCGTGACGCGCGGACGCGGACTGCTGGGTGGTGCGCACGATCAGCTGCTGCAGCGAGACCGGGGCGACGTCGAGGCCGTCATCGGCCAGACGGACGCGGTCGGCGTGGGTGAGTTCGCCGAGGACGGTGACGCTCGACACGTGGCCGAGTCCCTCCCGGTGGAGCACCTCGCGGCCCGCCACGAAGGCGTCGACCCGGGCGCTGTCGCCGACGATGGTCGCGGCGCGTCCGCGGACGGCATCCGTCTCCTCGTCCATGATGATGCGCCCGCCGTCGATGACGAGGACGCGTTCGATGAGGCTGGAGACCTCGTCGATGAGGTGGCTGGAGAGGATGATCGTCCGGGGGTGCTCGGCGTAGTCGGCGAGCAGGCGATCGTAGAAGATCTGCCGGGCGACGGCATCCAGGCCCAGGTAGGGCTCGTCGAAGAAGGTGATCTCGGCGCGGGAGGCGAGGCCGATCACCACTCCGACGGCGGACAGCTGGCCGCGCGAGAGCTTCTTGATCGTCTTCTTCATCGGCAGCTGGAAGTCGTCGACCAGCTGATCGGCGAGGTCCTGGTCCCAGTTCGGGAAGAACAGGCGGGCGATGCGGAACGCGTGGCGCGGGGTGGCGTCGTCCGGGTACTTCTGGCTCTCGCGGACGAAGCACATCCGCTGCAGCACGCGGGGGTTCTCGTACGGGCGCTCGCCGAAGATGCGGACGTCGCCGGAGGTGGCGAAGTTCTGCGCGGTCAGGATCGACATGACCGTGGTCTTTCCGGCGCCGTTGCGGCCGAGGAGACCGTAGATGGTGTCCTTCTCGATGGCAAAGCTGATGTCGTCCACCGCGACGGTCTCGCGGTAGCGCTTGGTGAGGCCGGTGACCTCGATGACGGCGGTCATCTGGGGAGTCCTTCCGTGGTCGGGGGAGTGTGGTTCTCCGCGCGTTCGCGGATGAGGGAGGCGAGGGCGTCGGCGCTCAATCCGAGCCGTGCGGCCTCGGCGAGCAGCGGCTCGAGATAACGATCTGCAAACGCTTCGCGGCGGTCCGAGAGGACGCGGTCGCGGGCTCCCGGGGCGACGAACATGCCCACCCCGCGTCGCTTGTAGAGCACGCCCGAGTCGACGAGCATGTTCACTCCTTTCCCCGCGGTGGCGGGATTGATGCGGTGGAACGCGGCCAGCTCGTTTGTGGATGGGACCTGGGATTCTTCACGCAGCGTCCCATCCACGATCTGCTCCTCGATCGCCTCGGCGATCTGCAGGAACAGGGCTTTCCCGTCGTCATTCACGGGCCCTCCGATCCGGGTGCTTACGTGGTTCATTACTTGACTAAGTAACCATGGAAGTCGGGGTGTGTCAAGAACGGTTCCCGCGGCCATCCGGGTTTGCGCGCGGCATCCATCTCTGATTGCCTCGAAGTCGGGCCTTTCGGCCCACACGACCAGTCCGCGCCCCCGTCCCCCGAGAGAATCGGGTGAGGAGATGGGGTCGTACGGTCGGTGATCTGGGTGGGGAACCCGATGTACCCCACCGGTAGCGATGTCGCTGGGGCACCCCGCTGCCTCGCCTTCGCCGGTGATCACCACCCGGGCGCGACCGATGCGGCCCTGCCTGCTCGCGGGCCGTCGAGGTGTGACCAGTGACCGTCGCTCATGCAATCGAGGTCGAGAACCTCTACAAAGTCTTCGGGAAGAATCCGAAGCAGGCCGTGAAGCGGCTGAAGGCCGGAGAAAGCCGCACGGATGTCGCGGACGCCGGAACCGCCGCCGTCATCGACGCGGGCTTCACCGTCTCGCCCGGCGAGATCTTCGTCATCATGGGCCTGTCCGGGTCGGGGAAGTCCACCATCATCCGGATGCTCAACGGCCTGCACGACGCCACCGCCGGCAGCATCACGGTGCAGGGCGAAACCATCACGGACATCCCCGCGGGCAAGCTGCGCGAGATCCGCCGCGACCGGGTGTCGATGGTCTTCCAGCACTTCGCGCTCCTGCCCCACCGCACGGTGGCCGACAACGTCGCGTACCCGCTCGAGCTGCGCGGCGTCGGCAAGGCCGAGCGGCTGGCCAAGGCGGAGGAGATCCTCGGCATGGTGGGGCTCGAAGGTTGGGGCGACAAGCTCCCCTCGGCCCTCTCGGGCGGAATGCAGCAGCGCGTGGGCATCGCCCGCGCCCTCGCCGCCGACACCGACATCCTGCTCATGGACGAGGCCTTCAGCGCGCTGGACCCCCTCATCCGTCGCGAGATGCAGGAGCAGCTGCTCTCGCTGCAGCAGAAGCTGCAGAAGACGATCGTCTTCATCACCCACGACCTCAACGAGGCGATGTTCCTCGGCGACCGGATCGCGGTGATGCGCGACGGTCGCATCGTCCAGATCGGCACGCCCGAAGACATCCTCACCGACCCGGCCAACGACTACGTCGAGCAGTTCGTCCAGGACGTCGACCGGGCGCGCGTCCTCACCGCCGCCAACGTCATGGAGCGTCCCCGCCCGGTCGTCGCCGACAGCGGCGGCCCGCGCACGGCGCTCCGGCAGATGCGCGACGCCTACTCGTCCGCGGCGTACGTCGTGGGCCGTGACCGGCGTCTCCTCGGCATCGTGACCGACCGCGACGCGGTGAAGCTCGTCCGCCGCGGCGAGAACGCCCTCACCTCGGTGCTGAAGCCCGTGCCGCAGAGCGTCTCGCAGGACGAAGTCCTCATGAACCTCTTCGTCCCGGCCGTCGAGTCGCAGCTGCCGCTCGCGGTCACCGATGACGAGGGGCGTCTCGTCGGCGTCATCCCGCGCGTCACCCTGCTCGCCGCCCTCGGCCCCGGACCCACCGACACCTCGGAGATCACGATCCTTCCCCGACCCATGCCTTCGACCGAGATCGACGCGCTCCTCGGGGACTCCCTCGACGGAGCCCCGGCCGCCGACAGCGAGGGGGTGCGCTGATGGATGGTTTCCGCATTCCCCTCGGCGACTGGGTCGACACCGGGGTCGATTGGCTCCGCGACAACCTCTCGGGCCTGTTCGACGTCATCAGCCTCATCGTCAGCTTCTTGGTCGACGGACTGACGGATCTGCTCATCGCCGTCCCCGTACCAATCGCGATCGTCGTCTTCGCCTTGCTCGGCTGGTTCTTCCGTTCGTGGCAGATGGCGATCGGCACCGCGGTGACCTTCACCCTGATCGTCGCGATGGACCTCTGGGTTCCCGCGATGCAGACCCTCGCGCTCGTGCTCGTCGCCGCCGTCGTGGCGCTGCTCATCGGCATCCCGCTGGGGATCTGGTCGGCGCGCAACGACACCGTGCGGGCGATCCTGAAGCCGGTCCTCGACTTCATGCAGACGATGCCGGCGTTCGTCTACCTGATCCCCGCGATCACGTTCTTCAGCATCGGGGTCGTGCCGGGCGTCGTCGCGACGGTCATCTTCGCGCTGCCTCCCGGGGTGCGCCTCACCGAGCTCGGCATCCGCGGAGTCGACTCGGAGACCGTCGAGGCCGGGCATGCGTTCGGCGCGAAGCCCGGGCAGATCCTCCGGGGCATCCAGCTGCCCCTCGCGATGCCGACCATCATGGCGGGCGTCAACCAGGTCATCATGCTCGCGCTCTCGATGGCGGTGCTCGCGGGCATCGTCGGTGCCGACGGGCTCGGGAAGATCGTCGTGCAGTCGGTCTCGACCGTGAACCTCTCCCTCGGCGTCGAGGCGGGGCTCGGTGTCGTGATCCTCGCGGTCTTCCTCGACCGCGTCACCGCCGCGCTCGGCAACCCCGCCGCCTACCCCCGCTCGCTCCGCGCGAAGCTCGGGCGCAGCCGTTCCTCGCGCGGCTCGAACGAGCCGGCCGTCACCGAGAGCGCGAACGCGTCCGCCGAGGCCGAGCGCGAGGTCGCGTCCCCGCGGCGCGCTCCTGTGGGCGGCGGCGGAGCGCTGTAGCCCTCAGAACCCACAACTGAACACCGATACGGAACGAATGCGATCACACATGAAGAAGATGAAGGGAAGCACTATGCGAAATCGGAAGCTCACAGGAATCCTCGCCCTCGGCGCGGCGGCGACGCTCGCGCTCGCCGGCTGCTCGAGCGACGGCGGCGACAACGGAACCGCGGACGCCGGTTCGGAGGAGATGGGCACGATCACCCTCGGGTTCCTCCCCTCGTGGACCGACGGCCTCAGCACCGCGTACCTCCTCGAGAACCAGCTCGAGAAGCTCGGCTACACCGTCGAGATGCAGGAGCTGACCGAGGCGGGTCCGCTCTACGCCGGTCTCGCCCAGGGTGACGTGGACATGTACCCGTCCGCGTGGCCCGAGGTCACCCACGCCTCCTACATGGAGGAGTACGGCGACAGCATCGAGGACATCGGCGCCTACTACGAGGGCGCGGTGCTCACCATCGCCGTCCCCGACTACGTCGACATCACCTCGATCGAAGACCTCAAGGGCAACGCCGACATGTTCGGCGGCGAGATCGTCGGCATCGAGCCGGGCGCCGGCCTCACCGGCGTGACGCAGGACTCGATGATCCCCGCATACGAGCTGGGCGACGAGTACACCCTCCTCACCTCCTCGACCGCGGCGATGCTCACCGAGCTCGAGAACGCCATCGCCGACGAAGAGGACATCGTCGTGACCTCGTGGCGTCCCTTCTGGGCCAACGACGCGTACAACCTGCGCGACCTCGAGGACCCGATGGGCGCGATGGGCGAGCCCGAGGCGCTGCACTTCCTCGGAACGAGCGACTTCTCGGAGCGCTTCCCGGAGGCGGCCGAGCTGATCGCCGGCATCCAGCTGGATGACGCGCAGTACGCCTCGCTCGAGGACATGGTCGTGAACGAGTACGGCGACGGCCAGGAAGCCGAGGCCGTCGAGGCCTGGATCGAGGCCAACCCCGACGCGTTCAGCACCATCATCACGGACTGATCGCGGAACCTCTCACGGGCGGGCGGCCTTCGGGTCGTCCGCCCGTGGCAGTTCCCGCATGACTTTCTTCTCCAGCGTCTCCATCGCCTCGTCCGACACCGCGATCAAGCCGTCCAGCTCCTCGCGCACGCGGCGGTAGGCGCTCTGCCGCTCGGCGGGGGTGGCGGCCTCGTCCACGGCGATGTTCAGCAGCCGCTGCGCGGTCGCGAGGCGCTTGCGCTCGGCATCCGTGAACTCCGAATCCCGCAGACGGCGGGCGTCGCGCTCGGCGAGGTCGAAGGCGACCTCGAACTCGGTCACCGCCTCGCGGTACTCGCGGAGCTCTTCGGCGCTGATGCGGGCGTCGAGCCCGTCGGGCCGCAGATGGTCGGCCCGGCGCTTCGCACGGAGGAACGCGGCGGTCAGCGGCTGGCGCCCGTCGCTCATCGCGGGATAGGCGATCATCTTCGCGACGTCCAGCTCGTAGTCCAGCCACCGTGCCGTGATGTCGTCGTGCGTCGCGAACAGTCGCTCGAGGGTGGTCGGCCGCTTCTCGCCGGACGTGCCCTCGGACTCGTTCGTGTTCTTCTTCTCCGGCTTCGCCGCGAGCGGCGGCAGGATCACGCCGGTCTCGGCGGCACGCAGCTCGGCGCGGGCGCGGATGAGTTCGAGCTTCTGCTTGTGACGACGCCGGGATGCCGCCTGCAGAGCGTTCCACGCGCCGGCACCGACGCCGAACAGCGGGAACGCCAGCCACCAGAAGTTGCCGAGGAAGTCGAAGAGGGGTTCCACGATCTCCTCACTGGTCCTCGGTCGGCGTGTGGCGCGAGGGCACGGGCCAGGTGGGCTGCGCCCTCGTGGGCTGCGCGGCCGCGGGCGGTGTGACGGCGGGCGGCGGGCTGTTCCAGCGGAGCCCCGCGACACCGCGTCGCGCGGTGTCCTGCGCGTCGCGCTCGGCCACGTCGAAGGCGGCCTCCATCGCACCGACGGCATCGCGGTACTCCACGAACTGCACCGCGGTCATCTTGGCGCGCGCGCTTGCGGGACGCAGGCGCTGCGCCTCGTGCTGCGCCCGCAGGAAGGCATGCGTCGACGGATGCCGCGCATCGAGCATCTGGGGGAAGGACAGCGCGGCCCCGGCATCCGTCTCGTACATGAGCCAGCGCGCGGCGACCGCGTCGTGACGGGCGAGGAGCTGCTCCAGCGGAAGCGGGGCGCTCCGCCCGCTCTGCGCGAAACGCACCTGCACCGCCTTCAGCCGGTCGCGGCTCGCGCGCAGGTGCATCGCCGCCGCCCGCTCCGCGGCCTTGGCAGCCTGGATCGCGCGGCGCTCCTCGGGTGGGGTGGCGGCGAACGGCACACCCCCGCGCGCGGCCTTGGCGCTCAGCGCGTCCGCCCGTGCGGCCCGTACGTCGGCACGCGCGGACTGCAGGGCCTGGTAGGCGCGGTACTGGTCGTGGCGGGCGGCGTCGAGTTCGAGACGCCGCGCGCGTCGACGCGGCATCGTGACGGCACCGTAGCCGACCGCACCGAGGCCCGCGGCCGTCGGAGCGATCCACCACCACGTGCCGAGGAAGAACAGGACCGGCTCCACGGTGACATGCTAGTCGCGACCGGCGGGAGCCGCCGGGGACTCGGGGTCAGCGCTCAGCCGAACAGCAGCGCGAACACCGTCGCCCCACCGCCGACGAGCAGCAGGGAGACGATCGCGACCCACGCCACGACCTTGATCCGCTTCTGCCGAGTGTCGGCGAAGCCCGCGTATTCGTCGTCGTCCTGAGCCATGGCGACAGTTTAGGACTCGGCGATCACGGCGCCGAACGCCGCGGGGAGCGTGGCCGAAGAGACCGAGCGCAGCTCCGCGACCGGGACGGTGAACTGCCCCTGGACCTCGAGCTCGGCGGTCTCGGCGACGTCGGTCACGCCGATGCGCAGGACAGGGTATCCCCGACCCTCGCACAGGCCCCGGAACTTCACGTCGTCTTCACGGGGGACGCTGACGATCACGCGGCCCGTGGATTCCGAGAAGAGCGCCGTGGCGGCATCCACCCCGTCGCGCTCGATGATCTCGTCGAGCCAGACGCGGGCGCCGACGCCGAAGCGCGTGACGGCCTCGGCGAGGGCCTGGCCGAGGCCACCGCTCGAGAGGTCATGGGCGCTGGAGATCAGGCCCTGGAGCGAGGCGGCGTGCACGAGCTCGGCGAGGCGCTTCTCGGTGCCGAGGTCGACCGCCGGCGGGCGACCGCCGAGGTGGTCGTGGATCGTCGCCGCCCACTGCGAGCCGCTGAGCTCGTTCGAGGTGACGCCGAGGAGGTAGATGTTCTCGCCGGCATCCTGCCAGCCCGACGGGATGCGGCGGGCGACGTCGTCGATGATGCCGAGGACGCCGACGACCGGGGTCGGGAAGATCGGGGTGTCGCCGGTCTGGTTGTAGAAGCTGACGTTGCCGCCGGTGACCGGGACGCCGATCTCGAGGCATCCGTCGGCGAGGCCCTCCACGGCGCGCGAGAACTGCCACATGACCTCGGGGTTCTCGGGGGAGCCGAAGTTCAGGCAGTCGGTGACCGCGGTCGGGACGGCGCCGGTGACGGCGACGTTCCGGTACGCCTCGGCGAGAGCCAGCTGCGCGCCCTGGTACGGGTCGAGCTGGCAGTAGCGGCCGTTGCAGTCGGTGGCGATGGCGAAGCCGAGGCCGGACTCCTCGTCGACGCGGATCATGCCCGCGTCATCGGGGAAGCTGAGGGCGGTGTTGCCGAGGACGTAGTAGTCGTACTGGTTGGTGATCCACGACGTGTCGGCGAGGTTCGGGCTCGCCACGAGCTTCAGGAACTGCTCGCGGAGCTCGTCCGGGTCGCTCGGACGCTGGAGAGCGGATGCCGAGTCCTCGCGCAGCGCGTCGATCCACGTCGGGTAGGCGACGGGGCGCTCGTAGACGGGGCCGTCCACCGCGACGGTGGCGGGGTCGACGTCGACGATCTTCTCGCCGTGCCAGTAGATCTCCAGGCGTCCGTCCCCGGTCACCTCGCCGAGGACGCTGGTCTCGACATCCCACTTCCCGACGACCTCGAGGAACGCATCGAGCTTCTCGGGGGCGACGATCGCCATCATGCGCTCCTGGCTCTCGCTCATGAGGATCTCCTCGGGTGTGAGCGAGGGGTCGCGGAGGAGCACCTTCTCGAGGTCGACGCGCATGCCGCTGCCGCCGTTGGCGGCCAGCTCGCTCGTCGCGCACGAGATGCCGGCCGCGCCGAGGTCCTGGATCGCCTCGACGAGGTCGTCACGGTAGAGCTCGAGGCAGCACTCGATGAGCACCTTCTCGGCGAAGGGGTCGCCGACCTGGACGGCCGGGCGCTTGGTGGGCCCGCCCTCGGAGAAGGTGTCGGAGGCGAGGATGGATGCCCCGCCGATGCCGTCGCCGCCGGTGCGCGCACCGAACAGGACGACCTGGTTGCCGGCACCGGTGGCGTTGGCGAGCTTGATGTCCTCGTGGCGCATGACGCCGACCGCGAGGGCGTTGACGAGCGGGTTGCCCTGGTAGACCGCGTCGAACACGGTCTCGCCGCCGATGTTCGGCAGTCCCAGGCAGTTGCCGTAGAACGAGATGCCGCTGGTGACGCCGTGCACGACGCGGGCGGTGTCGGGGTCGTCGATCGCACCGAAGCGCAGCTGATCCATGACCGCCACCGGACGGGCACCCATCGAGATGATGTCGCGGACGATGCCGCCGACGCCGGTCGCGGCGCCCTGGAACGGCTCGATGTAGCTCGGGTGGTTGTGCGACTCGACCTTGAAGGTCACGGCCCAGCCCTCGCCGATGTCGACGACGCCGGCGTTCTGGCCCATGCCGACCATGAGCCGTTCCTTCATCTCGTCCGAGACCTTCTGGCCGAACTGGCGCAGGTAGATCTTGCTGGACTTGTAGGAGCAGTGCTCGCTCCACATGACGGAGTACATCGCCAGCTCGCCCGAGGTGGGGCGGCGGCCGAGGATCTCGCGGATGCGGTCGTACTCGTCGGGCTTCAGTCCGAGGGCGCCGTAGGGCTGCTCCTTCTCGGGCGTCGCAGCGGCATTGTCGACGGTGTCGGCGGCGGGGCGCGCGGGCGTCGAGGGGGTGAGGGTGGTCATGCGGCTGAGCTCCAGGAATCGCGGGCGCCGGACGCGATCAGTCTAGTTGGGCCCCGACATCGCCCGCGAGCAGCCATGGGCGGTGCGCGAGGCTTCTCGGCGAGGAGCCACTAGCGTGAGGGCGGGTGCCTCCGGCGGCCGCGTCCGGGCGGCTGTCCGCGCACGAAGGAGAACCGCATGTCCGTAGGTCTGCTCGCCGTCGTCGACGACATCCTCACCGCGGCGTTGAAGGCGAGCGCGAAGACGGCCGGTGTCGTCATCGACGACGCGGCCGTGACGCCGCAGTACGTCCAGGGCATCACGCCCGCGCGGGAACTCCCGGTCGTGTGGAAGATCGCGCTCGGAAGCCTCGTCAACAAGTTCGTCATCATCATCCCGATCGCGCTGCTGCTCACGGCGTTCGCGCCCTGGGTGCTGCCCTTCCTCCTGATCATCGGCGGCGGATTCCTCTGCTTCGAGGGCGCGGAGAAGGTGCTCGAGTGGTTCGGTGCGCACCACGAGAGCGCGGACGACGAGCCGCGCGACGAGAAGAAGCTCGTCTTCGGCGCGATCCGCACCGACCTCATCCTCAGTACCGAGATCATGCTGATCGCCCTGTCGAACCTCGACCCGGGCTTCGGTCTGGGCATGACCCTCGCCGCGCTCTCGGTGATCGGGCTCGGCATGACGGCGCTCGTGTACGGCGCGGTCGCTCTGCTGGTGAAGATCGACGACATCGGTCTCCGGTTCATGAAGAGCCCTTCGCGCCGCGTTCGGCGCGCCGGCGCGCGCGTCGTCGCCTCGATGCCGGCGGTCTTCCGCGTGATCAGCGTGATCGGCACAGTCGCGATGCTCTGGGTGGGCGGTCACCTCGTCATCACGAACCTCGCCGAGACGGTGTGGCAGGGACCGTACGACCTGCTCCACGCCATCACGCACCTCGTCGAGGCCGCGGGGCCCGTGGTCGTGTGGGTGGTCGACACCGCGGTGTCGGCGGTGTTCGGTCTCGTCGCGGGCCTGGTCATCGTCGGCGTCGTGATGGGGGTGAAGCGCCTCCTCCCCGCGCCGCGGAGGGCGAGCGAGCACCGCGCGGTCGATCCGGCGGAATGACACCCGCGACGCACCGCACTGTCGGGAATGCGGCGAGATGACACTGGATGTCATGTCAGGAATGTGTTCGAGCTGTGATCGCGGAGTCTTTGTCGTGACACTTTCCTGCTGATGGTTCCCCTCACCGACCATCCTGATGTGGGTGGTGAAGGGGACCCGCTACCGGAAGAACGTTGGGATGACTGCTTCGATTTTGGTTTCGAGGGTGTCGATGATCGTGGTCGGCCAGCCGAAGTAGGACGTCGTGTACGTGAGAGCGTTGTAGAACGCAGCAATCGCAGCTCGCGCTTCCTGCTCGGTGGGGCCGATCTCGATGTGGAGGTAAGCCACCCTGTGCCCATGTTCTGGATCGCTGAACCAACCGCGGCGCTGACGAGCGGGGTAGAGGGTCGGATGCGTCATGTTGGAGAGAAGGCCGTAGATGCCGGTGGCTTGCTTCGGGGTGATGTTGCCGCCGGCAGCTTCGGTGAGCGCGTACATGTCTTTCACTGAGTCTTCGATCCTCGGGAGCTTCTGACCATGGAGCTCGTACTTTCCCAAGGCCTCCATTGATGTGTTGGGGAACCGCGCGAGCGTTTGGCGCTGAATCTCCTTGTAGACGTCGGCAGCGTGGGCATGGCTCGAGGCTGTTTTGCCATGCATGTACCCGGAGTTCTTCTTGGCCTCCTCTGCGCTCTTCCGCTCCTCGAGGTAGCAGCGAGCGAGACGGTTCTCAGCGTCCTCTCCGTCCTCCCCGAGAACCCATATCGCGTGTGCGCAGTTCTCGATGACCGCGCGGACGAGGAGGGGCGGCGAGAAAGCGATCTCTCCGCTCAGGTAGAGGCTGGCGAGACCCCCGAGGTGACCGCTCGCGGTCAAGAGGAAGCTCTGAACAATCTCGGCAATAAGGCGATGTCCGGTCTCGCCCTGAGGCGATGGAATCT
This sequence comes from Microbacterium sp. NPDC077184, assembly GCF_040687055.1. Taxonomy (NCBI): domain Bacteria; kingdom Bacillati; phylum Actinomycetota; class Actinomycetes; order Micrococcales; family Microbacteriaceae; genus Microbacterium; species Microbacterium sp. NPDC077184. Next base: position 21,597 of record NZ_JBFBMM010000008.1, on the reverse strand, counting down.
GAGGATCGGGTGAAGGAAGAGCGGCTGCATCTTGGGCGCTGGGGGAGCCAGGCGCCGGCGCCCAATGGTACGCATCCGCGATCTCGTGGAGAGCGTCGCGACACAGCAAGAACACGCCCGCGAGTTCTTCGAGTCGCGCGCTGAGCCCGGGCGAGTTGGACTGCCAATGGGTCATGGGTTGGCCTCGTGTGTCTTCAGGTCAGTGGTGAGGTGTCGTCTACGTTCGAGCCGAGGGTTCTTGCGGACCAGGCGGGCTACGCGCGGGGGAATCATCGACTATGCAGGCGCCCAGGCGCTGAGCTGATCCGTCACCGACGGGGCACCCTTAACGAGCTGGGTGCGCCAGTCGAGTTGGCGGTGATGCTGAAGGAAACCAACGATGACGATCTCATGTACCCCCAGCCGGTCGGCTTGTGTCGACACCCAGCTCTGACGGATCGGTCGTGGAGGGGTGGGGAGGCCACCGGGAATGGCCCACTCGCCGGCGAGTTGGTTAGTTGCATTCTCATCTCCCATCGTGTGTGTTTCACCGTCGTCGATCAGGATGATTCCGCCGGGGCGCACGTCACCGCGGACGAGGTGAGCGAGCTCGTGCAATAGCGTGAACAGGACCTTGTCGAGGCGCTTGCCTCGACCGGAGATCGCTATCACGGGCTGGCCTGCGTCATCGTCTAGGAGGAACGTGGCTCCGTTCATTTTGCTGCCGGGGAAAGCTTCGACGTAGACGAGTCGCACCCCCACCTCGGCGAACAAGCTCGCGAGGTCGGCGAACGCCGAAATGTCTCGAACCCTTCGGGCGAGGCCCTCCGCGAGGTCGGCGACGGCGCCCAGGTCAAGAGGCGCGATGGTGAGGGTGCGTGCCTTTCGGCGGGCAACGGCGAGCCAGGCTTTCTGAGTGGGAGTGAGCGGAACGTCGGGGTTGGCACGTCTGGCGGCGGCCGCGAAAACGGGCTCGTCGTTGATCGATTCGATCTCGAACAGGTCTCGAATTTCGGCTTCGAGCTCTTCGAGACTGTTTCCGGTGATGTAGCCACGTTTACGAAGCACGGCTACAGGTGCGAGCCGGTTCAGCTGGGCACGCACCTTCACGCTGTGAAGTTGACTCTGCGTCTCAGTGTCTTGCGCTTGACGAGACAGCAGGTAATGGTTTTGTAGGTTCAACCAATACTCAGCCGTTGTGCCGAGAGCGGCCGCGAACTGTGCGGCTGACTCACGCGTGATCTCTTTCTTCGCGGAGACGATTTCGGAGACGAACTGTGTGGGGCGGCCGAGTATCTCCGCGAACTCTGCCTGGGACCAATGCCGCTCCTCAAGCTCCTCCGCGAGGATCTCTCCGGGTGGAACCTGGTCGGCAAGGTGCTTATCCATACTGCTCCTCCTCAGTAATGTTCGACGGCTTCGATTACGGCGGCAGGGGTGCCGCTGGTGTCTGGATAGGAGACGCGCAGCCGATGCTCATCGTCGATCCGAAGCGTCGCGCCCAAGACGCCTCGCGTTGTCGAAGGCCGTGCGCGAAGACTCATCAGCGCCTCTAGATCCCCCGGCCCGGTCGCTGCGGAGATCATCTGAAGGACTCGCCGATAGCGGCGAAGGAGCACCGCAGACCAACCGTCTGCGACGTACTCGGACTCATACGCGCGGCGCTCCAACTCCCCGTCCTTGAACTGCAGTTGCAACGCGCATTCCGCTCTTCACCCCTGAACTGATACCGCCACGATAGCCGACGTCTGTGTGGATGGCGGGACGCATCATCTCGCGCCTCCATGTTACACTAAGTACATCACCCAAGGGGTGATGGCATGAAGACAACTAAAATCCCAAGAAGGAGTGTCGCATGACGACGCAGCCGAGCCTCGCGGATGCGAGCAACAAGAAGAACCCGAAGATGACGATCACGATCGACTCAAAGCGGTACCAGGTGCGGGACGACGACTGGGAGGCACGTGCGCTGCTCCTCCTGGCAGGCCTCGATCCGGCCGAGTACGACTTGGCTCAGATCAAGCGCAACGGCACGCTCAAGCGGTTCAAGGACCGGCAGATCGTCAAGGTCGAGGATGGCGACGAGTTCGAGTCCGTCAAGCAAGACGGACCCGTCGCCTGATGAGCACCGTGGGGCACGGCGTACAAGGCTTCATTGCCGACCTCGCCGAGTGGGGTGCGCCAGCGAAGGTCGTGGAGTCCTGGGTTGTGTTCCCGGTGCGTGCGCCGAGTGGTGTGCTGGAGGGAGAGGTGTTCGAGAGTGCGGTCGCCGTGAGCGAGCTGAGCTCGTGGCCGCTGATCCCGCCTCACTGGGTTCATTTTCCTTCGTCGGTGACGCTCCCGCAGGTGCACGCCGATCAGTCAGACACGCAGCCGGGGTGGACGCGACACTCGCGACAGATCGAGCGATGGGAGCAGGTGACTGAACCGGGCCGCGCCTGGCTCGGTCACGCCCGCGCCACCCTGGCCGGGGCATCATGACGGGCGAGCGGCGATACTCGGTCGCGATGCCGGCCGCGGTCGCCGAGATCCTCACGGCGCATCTGGACCGAGAGGACGGCCAGGAGGATGTGGTCCTCGCCACGTACGCACCTTCGACGGGACGGGAACGAACCTCGGCGCTCCTGCGTCGCGTGTTTCTCCCGCAACCGGGCGAAAGGCACGTATACGGGAACGCATCCTTCACCGCCGACTACGTGATGCGCGTCACAGAGGAAGCTGCGGCTGCAGGTGAGGGCCTGGTTTTGCTGCACTCCCACCCTCGGGGGACGACGTGGCAGTCGATGAGCACGACGGACCGAACGACCGAGTCGGGGTACGCCGGACTCGGCACTGCGGCGACCCGGCTCCCAGTGATCGGGATGACCTGGGGAGGCGCTGGGCAGGTGTGGTCGGCACGGTTCTGGTTCGCGCGGACGAGCGTGGTTGATGCGGATTCGGTGCGAGTGGTCGGGGCGACGTTCGCTTCCTCGTTCAATCCGGCTCTTGTCCCAACGCCGGAGGCAACGTCGGCGCAGGTCCGGACGGTGAGCGCCTGGGGCTCGGCTGTACAGGCGGATCTCGCCCGAATCCGAGTGCTGGTGGTCGGGACAGGCAGTGTTGGCCTGGACGTCGCACAGCGACTCGTGGCGTCCGGGATCCGCACCGTCGGCGTGATGGATTTTGACGCCGTGGAACACCGAAACCTCGATCGGATGATCGGAGCCCGCCGCCGAGATGCCCGTGACCAGGTCGCGAAGGTTGAAGTCGCGGCCCGGCTCCTCCGGGCGCAGGCCACCGCAGCCCATCCGGACATCCGCCGGCACGAGATGTCGATCTGTGGCCCGGACGGGCTGCGCGTCGCGCTGGATTACGACATCGTCTTCTCCTGCGTGGACAGACCGTGGCCGCGAGCGGTGCTCAACCAGATCGCCTACGCGGACCTCATTCCGGTCATCGACGGCGGCATCAACATCGAGGTCGCCGACGACGACACTTTCAACCGGGCAACTGCTCGCGCGCACACCCTGGTCCCCGGCGAGCCATGCATGGCCTGCACGCGTCAGCTGAAACCAGCACGGGTGGCGCTGGATCGCGAGGGGCTGCTCGATAACGCTGAGTACGTTCGCCGGTCCGAAATCGACTTGGAACGCGCTGGACAGAATGTCGCGACGCTCTCCGCGATGGTGAGCGCGCTGCTTCTAGCTCAGTTCGTGAGCCTGACCGTCGCGCCCGGCGGACGAGGCGTACCAGGTCCGGTCTGCTACCACTACCGCCCGCACGTCCTCGAACATCTCGAAGACGCCTCGGCGCCGTCCTGCCCGTGGGAGACGGCTCTCGCCGTTGGAGACTCACGGATTCCGATTGCGACGGGGCACGCCCACGCCGACGCGATCGTCATGTCGCGGCGCCGCGCCGGACGCACCCTGCGCGGGCGATTCCGCCGGCTACGACGGTGGCTCGCGGAAAGCTCCAGGATCTGAAGCATCCCGATCGCTGATGGTGTCACATGGCCTATGTCGACCGGGTATCCGAAGCCGCCAGCTAGCGAATCCATTAATCTGACCAACCACATAAGCAAGGAGACACTGCCGTGACGATCCCCGTTGTCCTTCCATCCTTCCGCTGGCCATCGAAGAAGGCGGCATTCGACGCTTTCAGGCTGCTGCACACCGGCGGCCCCTACGCCGCTTACGACCGCATCACCGACCCCTCCCACGATTTGATGCTCCGTGAGGCGCTGGATCTTCACCCCGAGGCTTCCGAGAAGATCGGCGGAGGAGTCGACTACTTCTACGTCGGCTTGACCAGCGACGGCGACAAGTTCAACGTGCGGCCTGACGCAACGGGCATCTGGATTAAACGCGTGGACGGGTCGGAGGTGGACTTCAGCTACCGCACCTGTATCCAAAACCACACCGAGGAATCCGATGCGAAGGAGGGGCTCCGGCTCGCAGTCGAGGACCGCCGACTGTCGTACCGGGACGACCGCATCAAGGCGGGGACGTTCGCGAGCGATGTCTCCGGAATCGTCTTCTCGGACCGCAACGAGGGGCAGGTCATATACGACGAGCCCTCATGGGGCCAGCTGACCTACCGCTTCGCCGAGGCCGAGGGCGGATGGGACCGGATCCTCGTCCACTCCGGGCACGGTGGCATCCTTATCGGCAGCCACCTCATGGACACGGGCGTCCACACGAGATGGCTCGAATTCTACGACCGATACGCAAACCGTCGGCTGGCTACCGCGAGCGAGGCCGCCGCCCGTCCGCGCCCTCGGCAAGACGCGTGGACACCCTGACAACCCGAGCCTGGCATCCGGCCAGATATCGCGAGCCAGCGCGCTCGCGATATCTATGCCACTGCTGTGGCAACAGCACTCTCGTGGAACTGGCGGAGCGTGCCAACGATGACGTCCACGTCGGAGTCCGCGAAGAAAGAAATCTCTCAGGTGCGCGTTCTGGTGCGAGGTGGGGCTCCCCGATGTTCGAGACAGGTTGTTGGTGATGCCCATGCTGAAGCATCCCTCCGACATCATCGCGAGGTCTGAGTGAGAGTTGGTGCAACGGGTCGTTGCACCAACTGTGCGATGAAGGCAGGTGCCTCAGGCTCATCTCGGAGGTGCTCAAGCAGGTCGCGGGGCTCTTGATGTCCGCATAATGGCGGTCTTTCTCCCAGAAGATGTACTCCTGGTCGTCGTCGGTCAGGCCCCATTCGATGCCGATCGACCGCAGCCAGGCGGTCATCAGTCGACAGAGATCGGACAGCACGGCGCTGAGCTCGTCGGTAGTCATGGGCTCGTCCACCGGCTGGAGCCGGTGGAAGGTCAGGCTCCAGGCGTCCCAACTGTCTTCGATGTAGTCGGTCCAGCCCGCGGGCAGGGGGTTGGGGCGGCGGGCCTTACCGTTCTCGTCGAGGCCGAGTTCGGGGGCGCGGTATGCGAAGACGCGGATCAGCCCGTTCGCGGCGTTGAGGGTCCTGTAGGCGGCGTCATCGATATCGGCGCGCCACGTGCGCTTGGCCTCGTTGAGTTCGGCGCGCAGGTGCGCGATCGCGTCAGCGAGGTGGTCGACGTGGTGCAGAGGCGAGGGTGCGTGGGCGGTGGTGTATCGCTCGATCCGGTTGTCGTCGATGTGCGCGGCGAGCGGCCTGCGGCAGGCGGCATCGCTCTTGCTCATGCCCCCGATGTCTTGGTAGGCATCGGCGTCCTCGCCGCGCAGGCGCAACGCGGCATGCCCGGCCTCATGTCGGCTCAGGTGCTCGGCTGCGGCGATGACGTGCGCGACGAGCGCCTCAACAGACTCGACGTCCTTGCGCGTCGCGAACAGGACGTTCGCGGAGACCACGATGTCGAATGTACCGTCCTCGTGCGGGAGCGTGATCGCCCCGGCATGCCCGGCGCCACGGTCCGTGGTGTAGGGGTTGTCGTCGGCGCGGTCGGTGACCCGATTCACCGTCGCGACCATGTCGCCGGTGAGTGTCAACCGCCAGAGCGACGTGTCTGGGAGCAGCTCGACGATCCCGGTCACCAGGGTCTGCAGCAGACCCTGCTGCTCGATCATGAACGACAGCGCGCCGGCCAGCTCCGGGTCTTCGTAGTCCTCGGAGAATCCGTCGAGCGAGATGCTGATCGGTGAAATGGGCGTGTCGGTCATCACCGTCACCATAGACGCCGCCGTTGACATCTCTTCCTCGTCGTGACGGACGTGGCAGCATCAAGAAGCCCATTCGATTGGTCGTCGCCCTCGCCAGTTTGATCGTGGGACCGTCCGCCCTCATCGATAGTGTTTCCGCGTGGGCCACAAAGAACCGATGACGATCGCTACCGCGCTGAAGCTGATCCAGAAGAACGAGTTGATCCTCCCCGCGATCCAGCGTGAGTACGTGTGGAAGCCGTCGCAGGTCATCAAGATCTTCGACTCGGTTCTTCGCGGATACCCGGTCGGCAGCTTCCTGTCTTGGAAGGTCGCGCCGGAAACGGTTGGCGCATTCAAGTTCTACGGGTTCTTGAAGGACTACAGCGGCTACGACAAGAAGCACAACCCGGTGGTCGATATCCCGACCGACCGCGAGGTGATCGCTGTTCTCGACGGTCAGCAGAGGCTCACGTCGCTGAACATCGGACTGCGGGGCACCTACGCTTACCGCAATCCGCGTGCATGGGCGAACAAGGCGTGGTCATTTCCCGAGCGACGGCTTTACCTGAACCTGCTTGGCGAGGCGCCCGAGAACGAGGCTGGCCTCAAGTACCACCTTGCGTTCCTCACGAAGGAGCAGATCACGCAAGGCGCTGAGGACGACACGAAAAAGTGGTTCCCCGTGAGCGACATCTTCGACGCCAGCGAGGCCTACCAGATGGCGCAGATCCCTGTGAAGTACGGCGTTGGCAACGAGGCCAAAGCTGTCGAGATGATCAGCCTGCTGTGGCAGGAGGTCCACCACAACCAGAGCCTGCACTTCTACGAGGAGACTGACCAGGACATCGAGCGCGTTCTAGACATCTTCGTCCGTGTGAACTCGGGAGGCACCGTTCTCTCCTACAGCGATCTGCTGATGTCGATCGCAACTGCACAATGGAAGGAGAAGGATGCTCGCGCGGCCGTCCACGACCTGGTGGATGCGCTGAACACCACCGGTCAGGGGTTCGACTTCTCACAGGACACGGTGCTGAAGTCCGGGCTCGTGCTGGCCGATGTCGGAGATGTCGGCTTCAAGGTGAAGAACTTCACCACTGCCAACATGGCTCGCCTTGAGTCGAGGTGGGATGACATCAGCACCTCGCTGCGCATCGCGGCCGAGCTGCTCGCGGACTTCGGCTTGTCCGGCGGCACGTTGACTGCCGATAGCGTGCTCATCCCGGTCGCGTATTACGTGCATCGCCGAGGGCTCACGCCGTCATACCGCGTCTCCGACAAGAAGGAGGATCGCGAGGATCGCGCCGCGTTGCGCTCGTGGGTGCTGCGTTCGCTGATTGTCCGCGGGGTGTGGGGATCGGGCCTTGACACGCTCTTGCGCGATCTCCGCGAAGTGCTGCGGAGCGACGGCGCGGAGGCATTCCCACTGGCCACGATCGAGCAAGTGATGGCGCGACGGGGAAAGTCGCTCGAAGTGACCGACGCGCTCATCGAAGACATTCTCGGTCTCGCCTACGGCGGCGGACGAACGTGGGCTGTGCTGGCAACTCTCTTCGATCACGTCGACACGCGAATGCAGTATCACGTCGATCACGTATTCCCACAGGCACAACTCGATGCACGTGCGCTGAAGACGGTGAGGTCTCCCGAAGGCGTTCGCCGCTACAGCGATGAGCTTGTGGAGGAGCTTGTCGGCAGGCGAGACCTGCTGCCGAACTTGGAACTGCTGCCGGGCCCAGAGAACATCGGCAAGTCCGACACGGCGCCGGACTCCTGGGTGGTCGAGCACTACCCCGGAGCCGATGAGCACGCGGCATTTGTGAAGGCCAATGCTCTGCCGAGCGTTCTGCCGCACGACGTCGACAGCTTCCTAGACTTCTACGACGCGCGACGCGATCTGCTCATTGCGCGAATCAAGGACAAGCTGCAGACGCAGGTTCGCACGGCGCCGACGTTCGAGTCGCGGCGCTCGACTGACATCGACGCGGAGCTTGGAGAGGGTGACCTCGACGATTGAGGGGCTGCGTTCAGTACGCGATCCCGTGCGACCGGAAGATGGCCTCAACGCTCTCGCCGGCATCGAGGGCAGCGCGCACGGTGCTGCGCGTCGCGGCGTCATGAACGGATAGCAAGAGCGTCTTCCCCTCGATCTGCGTGATGGGCCAAATCGCGCGGTACTCGACCGCGTGGTCGTCGGCATAGTCGAGATAGCCCCTCAGCTTGTCGGCCGAGTCCCCGAAGTGAATGCCGTGCGGATCGATGATCGTCGGTCGGATGCCGCCACCGACATCGTGGAACGTCACGAAATCGGGGAAGAGTCGGGCCCAAGACCCCGTTCCGCTGTCGCGGTAGGGGATGCACAGCGCTCGGTCGCCGCCAGTCGGGTTGCGGTACCAAGCCACGAGGGTGGGTTCCTCGAGTTCGGTTGTGAGCACCTTCCGCTCGAGCCCGTCGGTCGCAGTCGGCTGCTTCCAATAGCGACCGTCGCCGTCCTGATAGAGGTGCTTCGGCCAGCGGTTTGCTTCATCGTCACGGATGTCGGCGCGGAGTTGTGTGTCGGATGAGTCGGGCTCCATCCGGATCGAGACTGCGTCCTCGATCGTCCCATCGATGATGATGCCGGGGCGGCGCGCTGGTTCCTTCGCTTCCGCCTGAATACGCGCGTAACGCGACCGGTCAGCCTCGGGGAGAAGGGAAATTGCCTTCGCATGCTGCTTGAACCAATCAGCAACGAGCGATGCCGCCGCGGTCTCGACGTTATCCACGACGTGCTCGGTGAGCGCGAGAGCTGCGACCGTGATCTTCGCTTCGATCGGGTCCTCGTCGGGATCCTTATCGACAAGGTAGGCCCAATACGCCTCGGCGGTGCCGTCCTTGAGCGCGCGGCTCGCGCGCTTGAAGACATCATCAATGTTCTTGGCGTCGAGGCGGGTGCCGGTCACGAGTCGCTCGCCATCGATGACAGACCCGTCGATCGAGGTCAGCAGTTCGAACACCGACGCGCTAGACACCGCCTCACGCTTCGACTCGAGTTCTCCGGAGGCGTCTAGCTTGCCTCGTTCATCGTCGAGCTTGCCATTGAGGAATGCGCGAGCGTGGGCGGCAGCATTCGGCCGGACCCCATCGTTCTCGAGCAGTGTCGCCAGCGCATGGAGGCGCCGAACATCCGGTGCGGATGACTGCGAGGGGATCACATAGGTGGGCAGCTCAGCGAGCACCTTCAACGCCGCCTCCATCCCGCTGGGCGCGTGGTAGTCGAGCGTCAGGCGCACGACCTCTGCGGTCGCTCCCGCCTCCCCTCCGGCGAACTGGCCAACGACCTGCATGACCGTGTTTCGGTCGAACCGTGGGAGGTACGCCTGGACGCGGTTCAGCGACTCATCTGACGCGATCCGCCTGGCGAGCGGCTGACGAACGATCCGACCGATCAACTGCGCGATCGGCGTGTAGTCAACCGACGCACGGAGTGAGACGAGCACCTCCGCGCGAGGACAGTCCCAACCGGTCGTGATCGCATTCTTCGCCAGCACGACACGCACGTGAGTCGCGTCTTGGATGTCCTGCGGGGGCATGTAGCGCACCGCCCGATGCGGTCCGAGGTCGATCGGGGCACGTTCGGCGAACGTGTGCACGATGTTCGACGCGACGAGCCCGGGCCACTCCTGGGTGATGGCATCGATCACTGCTCGCACGAGCTCGAGGAACTCGCCATCGTCGGAACGTTCATCGGGGAGTTGAACCACAAGCGCCGGCTTCACCGCGGCCTCCCCCTGCTGCTCCGCGTAAGACGCCCAACGCTGCTCGAACTCCAGTGTCTTCTGCACCGCCAGACGAACGAACGTCGTGTCCGCGGTGACCTCTCCTTGCACAGCCGCCGGCGCCAGCACGATCCGGTCCTTGACGAGCCCGGAGTCACGGACCTTCTCGATCGGAACGACGTAGTTCTTCCGGAACCGATTCTGCTGCTCAAGTGCCTTGTTCAGACGCTGCGCGGTGGCCGAGATCCCGACGAAGACGGGGATCGGGACCTCGCCGTTGATGATCTTGTTCACGACGGTCGGAGAGCCGCCCGGCTTCTCCGTCACTCCGTAGTGCGCCTCGTCGACGACCACCAGGAAGCGGCTCCCGCGCAACCGCACGGTGTTCGCGATCGTCTGCCAGATCGTGTACCGCTGATTGTCGGACCGTTTGGTGATGCGCGCAGATGTCGAAGCGGCTTGTGTGTTGAGGAAGTAGATGGCGCCTGCCTCGAAGTACTCCTCGTCGAACGAGGCGCCCTGCCCGATAAGGCGAATGTCGCTGATCTTCTCGCTGGCCTCCTGCATCTTGCGCGCGGTCTGGGCGTTGAGGCTCGGATCGTTCGTCACCCACAGGATGGTGGTCCCGTCGATGGGATCCGTGAAGTCAGACCCGAAGATCAGCTGCTCAATGACCGACGTTGCGATCACCGTCTTTCCGGCTCCCGTTGCCGCTTCCAACACGACGGCGCCGAGAAGTTCCGAGTCGTTGTCGTAGCGCGCTTGCGCCTTCTTGATCTCCGTGATCAGTGCCTCTGATGCGGTGCGCTGAAAGTCGAGGAGGTGGAACTTCACGCCTCAGCCCTTTCCATTGATCTCGAAGGAGCGCAAGTAGTCGGCATACAGCCTCGTCGTCTCGAGCCGCAGTTCGGGTGGCAGGTAGGCCACGGCTTCCTGAAACTCGCTCTCGGAGTCCGTAACCACGAAGAGGTGATGCAGGTCGCGGTCGTGGACAGTGATCAACTCAGTAAAGGCCTTCGCGTGCGCAGGCGCGAACAGCACCCCATAGCGTGCACCACTCGGGAGCGCCCACAACGCTTCACCGCGCCGCCTGACGACTGGCCCGACGCCGCCTGCCTTCAGCCACAACAGCGGCGCTACCGCGTCGAACCGGCGCCCGAGCGCAACGAGGTTCTCGTCCTCGTACGTGAGTTTGAAGAAGGCGACGTTCTCATCATGTCCGGCTGAGAAGACTGAGCCGTCGGCTCGAACGCCGGATACAACCGTCTCAATGCGGGGTCGGGTGACCTTCGCGGAGACGCCCTGCGCTTCCCACTCGGGGTCACCAGGGCGGTGGCCCCCGGCCCGCAGACTAGCGGCTGCCTTCGAGGAGAGTTCATTGTTCGTGACAACAATTGCCTGTCGCTGGCCGCCATCCTGCGCATTCAGACGCATTACGGCTTCCACGGTCGATCCCGTGCCCGCGAAGAAGTCGAGTACTACAGCGTCGGCCGATCGTTGAGTGGCGATGGAGATCCACCGCGCGAGGACGTCTACATCCTTCGGAAAAGGGAACTCCTTCGATCCGAGGACGGAACTCAAGTGCTGACTTGCTGAGCGCCGATCTTTGTAGAAGCTCGGCATCACACTCCGCATCGACATGTCGCGGAGCGGTGTCTTCAGTCGAGGGCGTACTCCGAACAGGACGCGGTTGTTGGCGATCATCTCGTCCATCAACTCGCGTTTGAAGCGCCATCCGTTCTCTGGAGGTTCGTAGACGACGCCTGTCGCAGGATCTGTGATCGAATAGCGAAGGTTGGGCCTTGGCAAGCTGTTGCTCAGGTCACCAACCTTGATGGCGGTTCCGTCGCTGTCGACCTTGACGTTGTCGCCCAGCCCGGGATCGTACCTGGACTTGTTTCGGTTCCACCACGACGACAGCAGGCGGGACGCAGCTTCGGAGTCGTGCTCGGACTTCTCCCATGCCTCAGCAGCTGCGTCGAGAACGTCTTGTAGGCCGTCTTTCTCAACTTTCCAGCGCACGCCGGAATCGGTGAGAGCCGACATGTCGCGCGCGTATACGAGCATGTAGTCGATTCCACCCGCGTGGAACCGTGAAAGTGACGACCCTCCTCCTTGCCACACGATGTTTCCGACGAAGTTCTGCTCGCCATATATCTGATCGAGGAGCATCCGCAGCCGGTGGTGCTCGTCGTCTCCGATCGCGACAATGATCACCCCGGTGTCCGTCAGAAGTCGCTTGGCGTGGATGAGCCGTCGCTCCATGAACGACAACCATTTCGAATGCCTGTACGCGTCAGTGCTCGCAACGAACCGGTCGTTGTAGATCCAGTCATCCGCGCCGGTGTTGTAGGGCGGGTCGATGTAGATCAGATCGACCTTGCTCTCGTGGGTGTAGAGCAGAGTCTCGAGCGCATAGTAGTTCTCGCCCTCGATCACGACGTGTGTCGGCTTGTCGCCTCCTCGACTGATCTCGCCGAGGGCCTCCAGGCCGGGATAGATCGGGACGCTGAAGTCTTTGACAACGACGAGGTCGTCGAAGGCGTGAGTCGCGGGTTCTCTCCCTTCGATTGTCTGCTTCGCCGCGTCCACGGCAATGACCGACGCGGCGCCGCCCCTGACCGAGAGCACGACATAGTTCTGTTTGTCGGTATCGGCACGAAGTCGCACGACATCGCCGCGCCGCGGCCGGGTTCCGGGAACCTCAAGGTCCTCCGGAAGGTGGCGCTGAAAGACGAGGCCGAAGTCCTTGCGCTCGACGAGCTTCGCCACCTCTTCGGCGATCTGCGCCCGGAGATGGGGGTCAGCGATTCGCTCGATGAGGTTGTCAACATGGGCCACGAGTTACACCGTACCGGCGCCGCCGATCTCAATCGTGCGGGCTATCGCAGTGTCAGATTGGAGGCGCGCGCTGGCAATCTCGAACACTTCTCGGCCCTGCTCCAGGCGGTTCACCGAGAGCCGCCGGCTACCTCGATGTCGATGGCTTCCATGACGGTCTCTAGCCCGTTGAGCGCCAGCACGTCGGTCGGGCGCGCGCCGTCCAGATGCGCGTTGGCGCTCGTCAACCAGACGTCGATGGCGGGATCAGTCCAGAGAATCGAGAGGCGCTCTCGGACCGCCTCCACATCGGACGCGATGCCTTGCGCCACGAGGTCCCGCCCCAGTCGCGCGGCATCATGGCCGAACGCTACTCCGCCGCTGCCGTCGCTCATGGGCCGAACCTATCGGACACGAGGAGGCACCGTCAGTCTCGTAGTCGCTTGACGCCTTTGGCGCGGCTCTCAGCGGGCAGTGAGGTCTGGCATGGCGTCCGGGAGGAGGTCGTCGAGCGGAACCTCCAACACCTGCGCGATAGCGAGAAGGGTCATCAACCTGGGATTGGACGTTCGCTGGGGGCTAGACCGCCCGCGCTCGAGCTGCTGGTACGTGTAACGGCTGAGGTTCGCCTCGTACGCGACGCGATCCTGGCTGTATCCGCGCGCAATGCGGAGCCGGTGGATATTCGCGCCGATCTCTCCGACGTACTTGTCCCAGCCTGACGGAAAGGCCAGAGGACTACGCACCATCCCAGGCTGACGGCGAGGCATGCTGAGAATGGCTCGATCTATCTGGCATTCTGCTCGCATGGCGACGCAACTCGTCGAGGTCGAGTCGTTTCAGATGGCTGTCCGCGATCCCTTCCTCGAGGTACTCATCAGCCTCGTCGGCGAGCCGAACGGCGCCCCCACTGCTCTGCACGCGTACGAGACAACCTGTGCGTGGTGGGATGAGCACGCAGAAGGTCCGACCGCCGATGAGCTGCTGGACTCGATGTTCGAGCCGGCCGACTGGCTCATTGTGATCGACGATCGCGGCAGGCCCCTGTCAGCGCAGTCGGCGCAACTGCAGCTTGTTCGGGACTGGCTTCTGCTCTATTGGTGCCGATTAGGCGCCATCAGCTTCGTCGCTGGAGTGGACCTGGTGGTTCGCCCCGGCAGCCCGGCCCTCATGGCTGGTGAAATTACGTCCGCGAGGCGATAGCGCGCATGGTCCAACGGCGCGTTGGACAATTGGAGGCTGCCATCCAAGACGCCCGGCTGTGAGGGGGCCGGATTGGGGGAATGGGAGAGGGGGTTCGAGTTGCAGAAGGAATATCCGACGTTCGACTTCGACCAGGTCGACTTCGTCACGTCGGACACGCACTTCAGTCATGCGCGCATCAGCGAGCTCGCCGGTCGTCCGTTCGAATCGGTCGAACAGATGGACTCCGAGCTGATCCGCCGTTGGAATGAGGCGGTCGGTCCCGACGACGTAGTTCTGCACTTGGGCGATGTCGCGCTCGGCCCGATCGCCGAGTCAATGCCCCTGACCGCGCAGCTCAATGGGCGCAAGTTCCTCGTGCCAGGTAACCACGACCGAGTGTCGCCCGCGACGCAGTCCCCGTCTGCGATCGAGCGATTTACGCCACTCTACGAACAGGCGGGCTGGACCGTTCTGCCGGAAGTCATTGAGGGTGCCCGACGTGGCGTCCGACTTCTCGCATCCCACTACCCGTACTCCGGCGACACCCAGGAGCAAGACCGGCACGCGTCGCATCGCCCTATCGATCACGGCACCCCGTTGCTGCATGGTCATACCCATGATCGATGGAACGGGCCTGTAGGAAATCAGTTCCATGTCGGCATCGACGCTTTCGCGTACGCGCCTATCCCGTTCTGGGTAATTGACGCCTGGCTTGACGACCTCCGCCGCGAGGACGACGAGATCGTTGCGATCGTACGGGAGAGGATCGCGATGGAGGACGAAACACCGCTGGCCGAGGTCGCAGAGCGGTTCGGGGTCGAACTCCCGCCCCTCGACACGCCAGATCTGGACGATCGGCGAGGGAGCGCGCGTTGACTGACGGAGGCGACGTGACAAACGCGCCCGCGACGGCCATGGACCTCGTCCGGCGTGCGCGGGACGGCGAAATCTCGGGGGACGATCTCGTCGCCGTCTTGCTGACGTGGCAGTTCGAACCGCAGCACCGAACTCGGGGCCTCACGGATGACTGGGAATCCCGGCCGAACAGCTTTGACGCGGTGCAGTATGCCTACACCCTCGATCTGCTCGATGAGGATGCGTATCGGCGCATCGCCGATCGTGCCGGGCGGTCCAAGGCAGCGGGTCGCAGGTAGACAGCTGCCGACAGCGTGGATCGCCGTCCGAGCAAACCGAGCTGGTCGTGGCTCGATTCGTTTAGCCATCCAGCATGTTGACGACCCTGTCGCAGCGAGGGCATTCGAGCCCGTTCACGCGGCTGACCACCGACGCCTCCCAGACATGATCGCTCGAACACCGCCACAAGACTTTGGCCTGAGAGGTTGGTTTCACACGTTCGGGTCGCGACCTATTGCTGACGTCCCACTCCGCAGCGAGGTCAGGTCTCAAGGTCGCCAGATCGGTCGTTCCCGGAACGGCGCGACGACCGTAGCAGTGGGGGCAGCCACAGGCCCGGCGACCGGTTCGGCTTGCGATCACAGCCTCCCATTGGTGCCCGTGCTTACAGTTCCACAGCGCGCGTTGCTTCGAACCCGCGGGCACCTCGGTCGGCTTGCGCGCGTTCGAGGCGTCCCACTCGCTTACCAAGTCGGGCCGAACCGTGGCAAGGTCGGTCTTGCCGACGATGACGTATCTTCCGAAGCAAAACGGGCATCCCGTGCCGAGGACGTGCCGCCGATAGATCGCAGCCGTCCATGTGTGCCCCTCTGCGCACTGCCAGACCACCTTCTTTCCCGAGCCCGGAACGACCTCGTCCGGCCGCAGCTTGTTGCTGGAATGCCACTGCCCAGCGAGGTCGGGTCGGACTGTCGCCAGGTCCGTTACCCCGGTGATGGCCCGCTTGCCAGCACACATCGGGCAACCTTGGCCGCTCGAGCGATTGTTGATCGCCGCGTCCCACCGGTGGCCGCACTCGCCTGTCCACCAGACCTTCATGGCGGAGAAGGCACCGACGACATTCGGCGTGAGGTCACCGTTTCGCTCGAAATCCCATTCCAACGCGAGGTCAGGTCGAACCGTTGCGAGGTCGGTCTGTCCCGGGACAGCCCGGTTCCCGGCGCAGAACGGGCACCCGGAGCCATTCCGCGTGCGATTGGCTATCGTTGCCGTCCACCGGTGACCTTCACCGCAGACCCAGTTGACGCGGCGGTTGGAGCGCGCGCCGACATGGTCTGGGTCGCCCGCATTCGATCCAGGGGTGCGATCCCACTCGGCAGCCACAGCGGGATACTCGGAAGCGAGATCCGATTGTCCCAGCCAGGGCGCTTGGCCAGCACAGTGGGGACAGCCCGCTATCGCTCGCACGTAGGGTGTCGACTGCCAGGTGTGTCCCGCGTCACACGTCCACCACGCCTTGTATGAGGTTCCTCGTGGCTCCCATGGGTCGCGGTCTTGATCATTGCGACTCCAGTTCCACTCCGCGACAGCCTGCGGTCGGCGCTGTATCCATAACGGGTACGGCGCTGTGACGTCGATGATCGTCGGAGTGTCGACGAGGTCCAGCGGCACGTCCAACGGGTCGATGCGAGTGTGGCGGACTTCGCGGCGCCGTGGCCGCAGCCAGAGGACGATCCGCTCAATCAGCACGTCGGTAGGTGCTCCGCCGAGAGGGAGCGAGGAAGCAATCGCGTCGCGGAGCGCTGTGGAGGGGAGCCCCACCCACTCGTGGACGGTTGCCAAATCGGAGAGCAGCTCGAGAACCCGCACCATCTCGGGGTAGAGCGCCGCGCGTCCGTGACCTTCGTGGTCCTCCACCAACGGCGCCAGCTCCGGCTTCCATCCCTCTGGTCGGGTAAGCCACGCGTTGTCGCGCACCATCTCCCATACCCGCGCGTGCAGGCGCGGGTCAACGCGCCCTGAAGCGACCAAGCGCCGAAATCGCCGCTCTGCCTTCGCTTGATGGTCGCTGCGCTCTGCCACCAGCTGCGTGCCGGGCGTCGTTCCGGGGCCAGCCCAGACCATCTGACCTGGATGCCGAAGGCACCAGTTCTCGCGATCGTGGGGTATCTGCTCCACAAAGTCGCCAGCGGAGCAGAGGCGGCAGAGGAAGCGCTCGGGATAGGTAAGGGATGGGTCAGGCTGTGCAATGTCCCGCAGGCGACGGTAGTGGCCTTCGGGCCGTCCGGCGGCAGCCTCGACAATGGCAGCGGCCGCGGCCTCGTCCTTCCACACTCGGTAGATGTACAGCTGCTTCTCGGAGGTGAGCCCTCGCTCGACGTCCTCGAACGGGATTCCCGCGGCACGGGATTGACGCCGCGCGTACGAGCGCGGTGACTCGAGCCGGTGCCACTTCGGCCGGATCGCCCATGCCCGAGTGTCCGTCACGCCGCCTCGACCAAGTCCTCGATCGTTATCGGGTGACGGACTGGTGTCGTGCGGCGCAGGCCATCGAGGACGGTGAAGAGCCGGTATCGCGTGACCTGCTCGTCGCGCCGGTGGTGGTCGTCGAGAATCGAAGCGACCAACCGTTCGACGATCAGAGCGAGTACTGCGAGGCGCCCGTCAGCGGCCTTCTGCAAGACCCGGGCGTTCCGCGTCAACGTGCCAGGAGTATGTTCGCAGAGCGGGAGGTTGCGATCGAATGTCGTGACCCAGCGGTCCCACAGTGCACGCCCCGTATCGGTCTCGTCAGCCCGACGCAGCTCTACCATGTCGCATCGCATCGTGACCTGGAGACCGTCGCCCTTGCCGAAGGCCGTTCCGCTGGCCAGGCTGATGCCGACCAATGCCACCGTAGTTGAGGACTCGTTCTGCAACGCCTTAATGACGCTGGAGGGCTCGCTGCCCCCGAGATTGTGCGCTTCATCGATCACGAGGAGCTTCGTGCGGTGGAGGTGCAACAGATCAACGGCGCGGTGCCGGAGTTCGTCGGTGGTGATGTGCTTCGGCAGCACGATAGTCGGCGCGACGAATCGGACGATCTGCGCGAGCAGGGCCTTGCCGGTCGCGTGGTCGGTCATCTCTACCCAGACCACAGGAACTTCGCCGTTGTCGGCATAATCCGGGTATCGCTTGGCGTGTTCATACTCGACGGAACGAGCCAGAAGGAGGGCGAGTTCGGTCTTTCCGTAGAACATCGGCGCAGAGATCATGAGTCCTCGGCGAGAGTTCTTGCGACGGGGATTGGAACTGATGAGCTTGGCGAGGATGCCGGCACTGAGGTCTTGCTCGGGGGTCGGCACCCGCAGCGTCAGTCGCAGAAAGTCGTCGCGTGCCTGGTCATACGCCGAGCGATCGTCAGGTCGCAGCGCAGCGTAGTCAGCGAACGAGAGGGCCGGCGGAGGCGGCGGGAGTGAGTTGAAAGCCTCTCGTAGTCCCGGCAGGGTGGTCTTTCGGTCGTGATCCAGGATGAGCGGCTCGACGATCACGAGCGGATGTCCTTGATAGTGACGATGTCGTATGCCGACGAGTGCCAGTCGATGTCGTCTACGTCGACTGGAGCGGCCCAATCCCGCAGTTTGATCGGCGTCGACTCGGCAGCTCCGTCAACGCTGTCGCCTGATTCCGCCCGAGCGCTTTGATCGCGGAGATGCTTGCTCCGGGCGCGTTTGTCGCTGCGCGCCCGCCGTTCGACAGAGTCCAAGAACTCTGCAGTCTTCGGAGTCTCGCCGCCCTCGCCAGCCCCGAAGTGCTCGACCAGCTTCACCGCGGCCTCCGCGGCCATCCATGCCGATCGATCATCGAGCGCCGTGTCCCAGCACTCGATCCACTCGTCTGTCTCCGGATGGCGCACCCAGACGGCGTTGAGGTTGTACGGGTCGTAGCTGATTTCCACCTTGCGGGCAGTTCTCGAGCCGGGTGAGGCTGTCCCGGTCATCGACCGTCCGCGGAGATCGGCGAGGAGTGGCGAGTCGTAGGTGCGGTTCTGGAACGCGATGCCCTCGTTGCTGATGATGCGGGGTTTGGTGGGCAACAATGCGAAGAAGTCCTCGGCGCGGAACGGCAGTTGGACGCCCGGACCCACCTCGAACAGCGCCGCGTACATCTGGTTGGGCGTCCACTCTCGGCCGGGAAATAAGGGCGATCTCAATCCGCCGTGTCGGGTGTTGAGGTAGACCGTCGTGATCCACGTTTCAAACGCGAGGCGTAGTGAATCGAGTGTCAGTGTCGGCGCGTCGCGCTTGCCACGATTGGCCACCGAGTTACCCGTGGAGCCGGCCAGCCATGTTGCAAAGCTCGTCGAAGTTGTACCGAAGTTGCGCTCAACGTGCGGCTTCACCGTCGGCGTGTTGGGTGGCGCCAGCACAAGGGTGATGCCGAATGCACGGCAGGCTGCCTCGAAGGTGGCGGAGCGGTAGTCGGCGCCCCCGTCGACGGTGATCGCATGAGGGAAGATCCATGGGACCGCCAGCGAGTCATCGTCGAGGTAGGGGTTCACCCGTTTCATCAGCTCGATGGGGAGAGTTGCAGATCCCGATAGCACCGCCGCCGGGGAGCCCGGAATGGCGCGGCGTCCGACGATGGCGCGCGCCAGAAGCAGGGCATGATCGAAACCGTTCGGCGCGTCTGCGTGGATAGCCCACGCAAGGGGAACTCGACTCGCAACGTCGAACAGCACGGTCGCCGTCGGGCGGAACACGTTCCCCTTGTCGTCCCATACCTGCACGTCGAGCTTGGTCGAGTCGATCTCGCAAACCGCGCCGAGACGCGACGCGTTTCCAGAGAAGAACGCACGGTCGGGGCTGTTGGCAGCTGTGCGTCGAGTTGTTGCCTTGGCGAAGCTGTATCTTCCGGCGTCGCGCTCGTTGATGTAGCCCTGCAACGTGCCGTCTTTGATGGCACAGACAGTGTCGCCGGGATACATGCTCTCTAGCGTTCGGCGCACCAACAGCGCGCAGTGGCGTCGGGTGCTCGTCGGCATGTCCCTGCGATCGTCGAGCGCGCGATCGATGACGGCAACGAGCCGCGGGTCGGCCTTCGCAATGGCTAGCCGCTTCTTGCTCTTGCGGTGCATGCGGGCATCAATGCCGGCGGCACCGTGAGCCTGGTACGCGCTCCACAAGTTGTATAGCGTGCGCCGAGATCGTGAGAGCGACGTGCCCGCCAACTCGGCGGTTTTAGAAGCGATGCGCTGCTCCTGGCTCGTCTCTGCCGGGTCATAGAGTGGTCGCGGGCTGGTGGCGGTTGCATCCATGGGTATTCCTCGGAAGGCCTCAAGCAGATGCTTCTCCATGTCACGTACGTCGCTCGGCCAGTCTCCCTCGCTCGGTCGCAGAGGGAGATCGGTGCCGCGGCGCGCGGTCCCGGCGTGCGCGAGCAGTTCCGGCACCGAGAGGACCAGCCAGTCGTCAGCAGACCCGTCTCGGCGGAGCTTCGCCTCGGTGCCGCGGCGCACTCCCTCCCATACCCAGGTCTCACCGTCAATCTCGACGGCATCGCCTAGCCGAAGCTTGTGATCGTCAGGCATTCGCCAACGCTCCTTCCCGGACTTGCTCCGAGGTCGTGAAGACGGTGTCGCTGCTGAACGTCGCGGCGAGATCGAGTTTGAGGAGTCCTCGCCACGCGAGGTTGTCGACCCAAGCGCATGCGAGTGGCGGGCAGTCCGGCGATACGATCCGGCACAGTTCGCCACGCGTTCTGCCCCCGCGCGCGGCATCCACGATCAGCGCCTCAACCCGAGCTGTCGGCCTGCAGCGGTCGTGACGGGATGCCGATATGCAGTCGAGGTTTCTCGTCGCGAGCGGGTCATGTCCGGTCAGCACGCGGTAGTGCCACCCGAGCGCGTCGCAGACCTTCGCCGTCTCCTCGAACTGCTGGCGTGCCCGCTCATCAACGAGCTCAGCCGGACGAACGTCAAACAGCCCGTAGCTCCCGTCCGTGAACTGCGCCAAGAGATCGGGTATGTGCCAGTGGCCCGACAGCCGCGACCCGTGCCCGAACGCGATCGCCATCGGCTGCGACCACAGCAGGTCCACCTGGCCGCCATAGTCCAGCCACAGAACCTCCCAACGCTCCTCTTGCGACTCGCACCACACGTGGCTGCGCGAGCGCTGCCAGAAGTAGAGCGCGCCGGTGAAGTAATGCCGAACGCCCTTGGAGGTGCGTACCTGCGTCGGATCGATCGCGGCCCAGTCCAATGCGCCGAGCTTCCTGTCGGCGAGGGCATGCTGTTGGTGCTCGCCGGGCCCGTTGGCATTCACGCGGGGCACCCAGTGCAGCTCGGTGCCGACAGAGCGGCGTCTGGTCGTAATCCGCTTCGCGATGTCGACCGGTCGCACCAGGATGCCTCCCACCGGGCCCGCAGCACTGCGTGCCTGGTGCTGATGCTCCCGTTGAGCGAGCGAAGCGGTCGGAGCCGCGTCGGCGTTTCGCTGCATTCAGTGCAAGGTCAGCCGAGCCCAGTGCAACGAAAGGGCCTCAAGTGCAACGAGAACGCGTTCCCGACACGCATGTCGGTATCGCTACTCGATGACACTAGGTGTCGCGCCGGAAGGACACTTCTGAGGGTTGCGCGGCATCCTTGTCGTGACACTTTCCTGAGACAGGCCGCCTGGCGGACCTTGGGAGGCGCCAGCGCACACGGCGAGGAACAGGGCGATTGATGGCACCTCCCGCAGGGGAATCTGGACTGATCATTATTCGGGTGGCATGTGTTTGCTACTTGTATTCTCGGAGCATCTTCTCCGGTGAGGTGACGTCCCGCTGTGTGGTGGATTTTCTCAACACCGTGCGGGTCAGCTGTTGTGATTATGCCGCGGTCAGTTCTGGGATCGCCACCTCCTCTT